>NZ_BBWL01000002.1:0-121426 GCF_001463785.1 Aureimonas sp. AU40 | reverse complement strand
CGCGCCTCGCCGGCTTCCCCGACCGGCGCTTCGCCGGCACGAGGCCCGGCCGAGCGACCACCGCCGCCATGACGGCCCGGGCCACGTGCGCCGGGCGCACCGCGCCCCTGGCCGCGGCTGCGGTTCTCGCCGCGATAGGGACGCCAGACCTGAACGAGCTTGGCCGGCTCGGCCGGCTCCAGATCGGCCACCGTCCCCGAATCCTCGGGTGTGGGCTCCGACAGGGCGGTCTCGATCGGCGTTTCCTGCGCGACGGGATCGGATACGGCGCCGGCGGAATGGACCTCAACTTCGTCGGCGCTCGACACCGGCTCGTCGCTGAGGATCGAATCGACCGGACGCGGATCGTCGCCCGAAACGGCGGCGAGTTCATCGTCCTGCAGTGCCGCGCCTGGCTGCATGGCGGGCTGCAGATCGGACGCGGACAGGCTTTCGGCCGATGCCAGCGGCTCGGCAACCGCATCTTCCGAAGCGATCCCATCCTGCGCCGGCACGTCGCCGAGAAGCGCGAGCGTCGCGCCCTCTTCGAGAATCTTGGCGTCGTCCGCGCTGACCTCGGCGGACTGGCGATTGGCGGCCTGCGCGGCGAGAGCCGCCTCGTCCTGGCGTGCGATGGTGGACTCCACTTCGCGCTGGTCGATGCCTTGCGAGCGGTAGCCGAGACCCTTCAGGATCTCGTCCATGTCGTCGGCCGTGGCGCCGAGGATCGACATCATGGCGGGCGTCACCAGGAACTCGCGCCCGTTATAGGCGCCGTCCGGCCGCTTGCCGGTGCCGGGGTTCCAGGCGAGCGCCGGGCGGATCAGGTCGGCCAAGCGCTCCAGAATGTCGATGCGCACCGCGCGGCGGCCGAGCAGGCGATAGCCCGCCAGCGAATAGAAGATCGGGTCGAAGTTCGCGTCCGGCTGAACCGAGGTGCGGCCGGTGGCGAGAAGCTGCGTCACCTCGCCAAAGCCCGCGCGCTCGCGCCCGTCGTTGGCGACGGACCAGAGCAGCGTCATCAGGGCGGCGGGGGCCGGCTTCACCAGAGCGGGAAGGAAGATGTGATAGGCGCCGAAGCGAACGCCGAGGCGGCGCAGCGCCGCGCGCGCGTCCTGATCGAGGCCGCGCACCTCTTCGGAGATGTCGCGGCGCTGGATCAGGCCGAAATTCTCGTAGAGGCGGAAGGCGATGCCGCGCGCCGTGCCGTCCACGCCCTCGGGCTCGCGCAGGTCGGCGAGCGGCTTGAGGATGGTCGAGATCTGGTAGGTGACAAAGCGTTCGACCCGCTGGGCGACCTTGTCGCGCGCGGGGCCGGTGAGCCCGTCGTCGGCGAGCAGCACGGTGCGCGGACGCAGCGGGTCCTCGCCGGCCGCGAGCGAGGCGACCGGCGCGCCGAGCCAGCGCACGAGTGCGTCGCTGCCCAGCGCCAGATCGCCGTTCGGCGCATTGAAGAACCGCTCAGCCCGCTTGTCGTACTCGCCCGCCAAGGCTTTCTGCGAGGCGGCGCGAACGGCTTTGGCGTCGGGCCCGTCGGACTTGGTGTCCGGCGTGAACCTGAACCCTTGCAGCTCGCCCACAAGGTGGCCCTCCACGAGCACCGTGCCGTCGCTGCCGATTTCAGCTTCCATGAATGCGTTCTCTCTCAGCCGCTTCATCAGGACGCTTGTCCTGCGATCTACGAAGCGTTTCGTCAACCGCTCGTGAAGCGCGTCCGACAATCGATCTTCGATTGCCCGTGTGTTTTCCTGCCAGTGTGTCGGATCAGACAGCCAGCCGGGGCGATGGGAAATATAGGTCCACGTGCGGATTTCGGCGATCCGCTGCGAGAGCGTGTCGATGTCGCCCTCGGTGGAATCGGCGCGCCGCACCTGCGAGGCCATGTAGTCTTCCGCCACCGCGCCGCGCCGCACCAGATCGCCGTAAATCGAGGCGATGATCTCGGCGTGCTGTGCGGGTGCGATGCGGCGATAGTCGGGAAGCTTGCAGGCCTCCCATAGCAATTCGACGTTCTTGGCCCCCTTGGCCGCTGCCATAACACCCTCGTCGCGCGTCAGGAAGTCTAGCGCGCGCTGGTCGACCGCCGGAAGCGCGCGAACCAGCATCTCGTCCGGCGGAAGCGCGTCCAGGCTGCGCTTCAGGGCGTCGATCGAGGCGAAGTCGAGCTGGCGCGAGCGCCATTGCAGAACCTTCACCGAGTCGAAATGGTGCGATTCCAGCGCCTCCACCAGTTCCTGGGGCAGCGGATCGACCCGGCCGGTGACGCCGAACGTGCCGTCGCGCACGTGGCGACCGGCGCGGCCGGCGATCTGACCGTATTCGGACGGGGTCAGCTGGCGATACTGGAACCCGTCATATTTCCAGTCCTGCGCGAAGGCGACATGATCGACATCGAGATTGAGCCCCATGCCGATCGCGTCGGTGGCGACCAGGAACTCGACCTCGCCGTTCTGATAGAGCTCGACCTGCTTGTTGCGCGTGCGCGGCGACAGGGCGCCGAGAACCACGGCCGCCCCGCCGCGCTGGCGCCGGATCAGCTCGGCGATCGCATAGACCTCCTCTGCCGAGAAGGCGACGATGGCCGAGCGGCGCGGCAGGCGCGTGATCTTCTTGGAGCCGGCATAAAGGAGCTGCGACATGCGCGGGCGCGTGACGCACTGGATGCCCGGCAGCAGCCGCTCCAGGACGCCGCGCATCGTGGCCGAGCCGAGAAGCAGCGTTTCGGAGCGGCCGCGCGTGTGAAGGATGCGGTCGGTGAAGATGTGGCCGCGCTCGAGATCGCCGGCCAGTTGCACCTCGTCGATGGCGACGAACTCGGCCGGCGTCTCGCGCGGCATGGCCTCGACCGTGCAGACCTGGTAGCGGGCGTTGGGCGGCTTGATCTTCTCCTCGCCTGTGATGAGCGAGACGGCGCCGATGCCGACGCGCTCCACCACGCGCTGATAGACCTCGCGCGCGAGCAGGCGCAGCGGCAGGCCGATGACGCCGGAGGAATGCGCCACCATCCGCTCGATCGCAAGAAAGGTCTTGCCGGTGTTGGTGGGTCCCAGAACAGCGGTGACGCCGCGCCCGTCGAAACGGGAGGCCGGCCGCTTGTCCTTGGAGGGGGTAATGCGCATGTCCATCATGGTCGGACCATAGGTGGGTTCGCGTCCGGGAAACGCAAACGATTCTGTTCCGGAAGTTGCGCAGCCACGCCCGGGTGGGCGGCACGCTCGGCACCGCCGGCCAAGGGCGCCCCAACAAGCGAAAGCCGCCCCGCCTCAATGGCGTGAGCGGCTTTCGGTGAAAGAGCGGAGACTGGGGTCAGCGAACGTCCAGAACGTCACCGCTGCGCGCGTCGATGATCACCGTGATGTCGTCACCCTGGCGATCGCCGCCGTCGACGCGAATGGTGCGGCCCCGGCGGGACACGTTGTCCACGTCGCGCAGCCCCTCGGTGCGGGCGATGCGGATCGCCTCGCGATCGCTGAGCGAGCGGCGACCCGGAGGCGGTGGCTGCGGGCCATCGCGCCAGTTCGGCGGCGGGCCACGGTCATAGGGGGGCGGGGGCGGCGGGCCGCGCCGGTCGTCGTCGGGCACGACGCGCAGGCCGCCCGGCCCCAGTTCCAGCGACTGCGCCATCGCCGGCAGCGTCGTGGCCAAGGTCAGGACGGCCAGACCTCCCACGCGCAAGAAACGCTTCATCATCTCTCGTCTCCCATGCGCCCCATTGGCGGAGCGCTCACGATTTGGCGACCTGAAAGCCTTGGCCCGGCAGAAAGGTTCCCGTCAAACGAATCGGAGGCCTCCTGCCCTTTTCGCGAGGCGAGCAGGCCTCCGACAGGCTCAGGCTGGAGACATGAAAAAGGCGGCGCCATGGCGCCGCCCGATAGACTGATCGAAATTTCGGCTCAGCGAACGGCCAGCACTTCGCCCGTCCGACGGTCGACATCGACCTGAATGTCGTCGCCCTGGCGATCCGTGCCCATGACGCGGAAGCTGTTGCGCATGCGGGTGACGTCGTCCACCTCGCGAACGCCCTGCGAGCGAGCGATGCGCACCGCGTCCCGCTCGCCGATCTCGCGGCCACGGCGGTCGTCGCGGCGCATGTCGTCGCGCTGGTTCGGGTTGCGCTGCTGGCTGGGATCGACGAGACGAACGCCATCACGGCCGATCTCGATACCCTGGGCAAGCGAGGGGGCCGCAGTGCCCAGAAGGGCGACGGCGGCGAGAGCCAAGGTCAGGTTCTTGCGGATCATAGGTCGAATCCTCGGAAGGGTCGCAACCTGGCGCGGTTGCTTGTCGCCTCCAAAATGATCAGCCCGTGCTTCGGTTCCCGTTTTCGTGCGGGGCCCCGATGAGTTTAATGCTTCAACTTCGAGGCTTTCGGCGAAGACTGGTTCGCCGAAAGCAGAATTGTTGCGGCGCCGCAAGGGTCAGGCGAAATACTGACCGCCGTTCACCGTAAGCGTCGAACCCGTGATGAAGCCGGCCTCGTCGGACGCAAGGAAAAGGACCGTGCGGGCGATCTCCTCCGGCTCGCCGAGGCGGCCCACCGGGATCTGCGGCAGGATGCGCTCGTTCAGCACCTTCTCGTCGATGGCGCGCACCATGTCCGTGCCGATATAGCCGGGGCAGATGGCGTTCACGGTGATGCCGACGCGCGCGCCTTCCTGCGCCAGCGCCTTGGTGAAGCCGATGTCGCCGGCCTTGGCGGCGGAATAGTTGACCTGACCCGCCTGGCCCTTCTGGCCGTTGATCGAGGAAATGTTGATGACGCGGCCGAACTTGCGCTCGCGCATCCCCTCCCAGGCCGGACGGGTCATGTTGAAGAGGCCGGTGAGATTGGTGTTGATGACGGCGCTCCACTGCTCGGGCGTCATCTTGTGGAACATCGCGTCGCGGGTGATGCCGGCATTGTTGACGAGGATCGCGAGAGGTCCGAGTTCCGCCTCGACCTTCTTGATGCCATCGGTGCAGGACTCGTAGGAGCCGACATCCCATTTGAACACGGCAATCCCCGTCTCGGCCCGAAAGGCCTCGGCCGCCGCGTCGTTGCCGGCGTAGTTGGCTGCCACGGTGTAGCCCGCGCCCTGGAGCGCCTTGGAGACGGCGGCGCCGATGCCCCGCGTTCCACCCGTCACGATCGCCACTTTGCTCATCTGTTTCCTCCGGTTTCTTATGATTGCATCGGACGACACGAAGCGGGCCGCGACCGGGAAGGTCGCGAACCGAAGCGTGGTCGGGAATGGCTGAGAAGAAGCGGCGGAGGAGAGCGGCGCGCCCTCCTCCGCCTGCGAAGCGTCAGAAGCGCTCGAGGCACATGGCGACACCCATGCCGCCGCCGACGCACAGCGTGGCGAGGCCGCGCTTCACCTCGCGCCGGCGCATCTCGTAGAGAAGCGTGTTGAGGCAGCGGGCGCCGGACGCGCCGATCGGATGGCCGATCGCGATGGCGCCGCCGTTGACGTTGACGATGTCGGGATTCCAGCCCAGATCCTTGTTCACCGCGCAGGCCTGCGCGGCGAAGGCCTCGTTGGCCTCGACGAGTTCGAGATCCTCGATCCGCCAGCCCGCCTTTTCCAGCGCGCGGCGCGAAGCGGGGATCGGGCCGGAGCCCATCACGGCCGGATCGACGCCGACGGTGGCGAAGGAGGCGATGCGGGCGAGCGGCGTCAGGCCGCGCCGCGCGGCTTCCTCCTCGGTCATCAGCACCAAGGCGGCCGCGCCGTCGTTGATGCCCGAGGCGTTGCCGGCGGTGACCGTGCCTTCCTTGTCGAAGGCGGGCTTCAGCTTCTGCACCTTGTCCAGCGTCGTGCCGGGCTTGATGTACTCGTCCTCCTCGACCACCACGTCGCCCTTGCGGCTGGACACGGTGAAGGGAACGATCTCGTCCTTGAAGCGGCCGGCCTTCTGCGCGGCTTCGGCCTTGTTCTGCGAGCGGACGGCGAACTCGTCCTGCTCGTCGCGCGTGATCTGCCACTGGCGGGCGACGTTCTCGGCCGTGTTGCCCATGTGGTAGCCCTGGAAGGCGTCGATCAGGCCGTCCTTCAGCATCGTGTCGATGAACTTCAGGTCGCCCATCTTCTGGCCAGCGCGCAAGTGCGCGGCATGAGGCGCCATGGACATGGACTCCTGCCCGCCTGCAACCACGACGCGCGCATCGCCCGTGGCGATCTGCTGCGCGCCGAGCGCCACGGCGCGAAGGCCCGAGCCGCAGAGCTGGTTGAGCCCCCAAGCCGAGGCCTCCTTCGGCACGCCCGCCTTCATGGCCGCCTGGCGCGCGGGATTCTGCCCTTCGGCCGCCTGGAGGACCTGACCGAGGATCACCTCGTCCACCTCGCCGGGCTCGACGCCGGCGCGCTTCAGCGCCTCGGTGATGGCGGCGACGCCGAGAAGATGGGCCGGGACGTTGGCGAAGGCTCCGTTGAAGGAGCCGACCGGCGTACGGGCCGCTCCGACGATGACGATCCGCTGCAATGCGCTCATGCCCTGACCCTTCTCTCCCAGTCCTGCCGCCTCTTGCCGGCGGCATTCGGCCCGACCTTTGCAGAGTGGCGCGGAGCCTGTCAAACACAACGGCTGATTTCAATCTCGCCAGCCGGGGAGTGCGCTGCGCTCTCGGCGCGCGAACGGGGATTTCCCAAGAAATTCAGATGGAAAAGTTTGGAATGTCGGCCAAAACATGCCTATCCTTTCGCAAGGGCAGCGAAGAATGAGCCCAAACTCTGGATCGCCTTGGGAGAGAGCGAATGGCACGCAGCAACGAACCGACCGTCATCAAGAAATACGCCAATCGCCGCCTCTACAACACCGGCACCAGCATGTACGTGACGCTCGAGAATCTCGCCGCGATGGTGAAGGGGAACGAGGACTTCGTGGTGCAGGACGCCAAGACGGGTGAGGACATCACCCATTCCGTCCTGACCCAGATCATTTTCGAGCAGGAGAACAAGGGCGGGCAGAACCTTATGCCCATCGCCTTCCTGCGCCAGCTCATCCGCTTCTACGGCGACCAGATGCAGATGGTGATTCCCGCCTATCTCGAACAGTCCATGGCCGCCTTCTCGCGCGAGCAGGAATCCTATCGCCCCACGCCCGGCAGCAATCCGCTGCAGCTGATGGAAACGCAGGTGCGCCGCAACACCGAGATGTTCCGCGAGGCGATGGGCATGTTCAATCCCTTCCTCGCCAGCGCCATGGGCATGCCGGACAAGGGCGGCGCCCGCGCAGCACCCGAGCGCGCGCCCGAGCCGGCGGCGGCCACGCCCACGGCGGACGATTTCAGCGCCATGCGCGAACAGCTCGCCGCAATGCAGCGCCGGCTGGAAGAGATGGACAAGAAGGGCAACTGACGCCTTCCGGCGGGCGCAAGGGCGCGGCTTCGCCGCCCTTCGCCCGCAGGCTCCGGCGCCCTGCCCAAGCATTCCCCCATACGAAAAAAGCCGGACGCTCGCGCATCCGGCTTTTTCAATGTGTCAGGGTCGCGAGACCCGAGCCTGAAATCAGGCGTCCTGCTTGACCGCGAGGATCTGACGGCCGCGATACATGCCGGACTTCAGGTCGATGTGGTGCGGGCGGCGCAGCTCGCCGGAGTTCTTGTCCTCGACATAGGTCGGGGCCTTCAGCGCGTCGGCCGAACGGCGCATGCCGCGCTTGGAGGGGGAGGTTTTGCGTTTGGGGACGGCCATCGGTTTCTCCGTTCACGTCGGCGGCGCTGAGTTCCGTCGAGGACGAACCGCGTCGAATGGTTGTTGTTCTTGGTTTGGCCGGCGCGGGGGCGCCGCGAAAGCCGATCCCGATCAAACGACCGACCGTCGAAGCCCAGAGGGTTCGAATTCGGCCCTATCGAATTGACGGGAATTCGGCCCTGCCCTTAGCAAAGATGCCTCCCCTTGGAAAGGGGCGAGCCGGTTTTTCTCGTCTCCCGGCCTTATCGGGCACCCAGCACGCAGCCGGTATAGTCGCCAGACGCGCGCGCCCGCGCCTCCACGACCTGCGCCAGACGCCGCAGCCCGGCCGAGGGCCGCGCGGGGTCGCGCGTGCGCGGCGAGGGCAGCGTGACGGCGAGAAGCGCGGCCTGCCGGGCGGTGAGCTGCGCGGGCGGCTTGTTGAAATAGAAGCGCGAGGCCGCGCCGATTCCGTAGATGCCGTCGCCCCATTCGGCGATGTTGAGATAGATTTCCATGGTGCGCCGCTTCGACCAGACGAAGTCGGCATAGATCGCCAGCGGCAGTTCCAACCCCTTTCGCAGGAAGGAGCGCCCGTTCCAGAGGAACAGGTTCTTCGCCGTCTGCATGGGGATGGTAGACGCGCCCCGGCTGGCCTCGCCCTCGTTCACCGCCTGATCCACCACCGTGCCCAGCGCGTTCCAGTCGACGCCGCCGTGGAAGCAATATTGCCCGTCTTCCGACATCATGACGGAGCTGACCAGAACCGGCGCGATGTCGCCGATCGGCGTCCATTCGCGGTCATAGGGCTGAAAGCTGAAATGCTCGGCCAGCATCAGGGTCGAGACCGGCCGCACGCCGGGAATGGCATAGATCGGAACCAGGGCGGCGGGCAGCGCCGCCAAGCCCACCAGAACCAGAAGCGCGGCATAAAGCGCGCGGCGGATCATCGAGGGCCTGAATGGCCGGGCGCCCGAATCCGGCGTCCCGCTGGCGTCATGGGGATCCTCCTCGCGCGTGTCGGCCGCCCATTCGGGCGCGGGAAAGGCCCGCTCCACCGGAAGGCCGGGCTCGCCCCCTCCCCTATCAATCCGGTCGGCCACGCGTCTTGTCCATGATCTCCCCGGGATCGGCGGCAGGATGCCTCTGGCCTCCGTCATAGCAAGGCTTTGGAAACTCGGGCAACGCCCCGGCCGAACACGACTTGCGGCAGGGCGCGCCGATTGGCACAGAGACACCACCCATTCGCACCCCCGGCCCTGGAGCCCCCATGACGGACATCGCCGCGCGGCACGCCTTCGAAACCTCGCTCAAGGACGCCGCCGCGCGCATGGAGGCCGCCTTGGAGGCGGCGCTCGCGGGCGACACGGCGCTTCTCGACGGCGCCCCGAACCGGCTCCTCCAGGCCATGCGCCACGGCGCGCTGGGCGGCGGCAAGCGGCTGCGCCCTCTTCTGGTGGAGGCCTCGGCCGCCCTGTTCGGCGCCTCAGCGGACCTGGCGTCCCCGGTCGGCGCGGCGCTGGAATGCATCCACTGCTACTCGCTGGTGCATGACGACCTGCCGGCCATGGACGACGACGACCTGCGCCGGGGCCGGCCCACCGTCCACCGCGCCTTCGACGAGGCGACGGCGATTCTGGCCGGCGACGCTCTACTGACGCTGGCTTTCGGGCTGGTGGCCGAGGCGGAGACGATCGAGCCGGCGGCAAGGGTCAAGCTCGTCGCGCTCCTGTCGCGCGAAGCGGGCGCGGCGGGCATGGCCGGCGGGCAGGCGCTGGACCTCGCCGCCGAAACGGAAACGCTCGGCGACGCCGAGATCGCGCGGATGCAGGCGATGAAGACCGGCGCGCTGATTGCCTTCGCGGCGGAATCGGGCGCGATTCTCGCCAGCGCAACGCAAGCCGATCGCGCCGCGCTGCGCCGCTACGGCGAGATCGTCGGCCTCGCCTTCCAGCTCGCCGACGATCTGCTGGACGAGACCGCCGACGCCGCGACGCTCGGCAAGGCCACCGGCAAGGATCAGGCGCGCGGCAAGAAGACCCTGCCGGCGCTGCGCGGCCAGGACTGGACGCGGGGCGAACTGGCCCGGCTCGTCGGCGAGGCCGAGGCGCTGCTCGCGCCCTATGGCGAGCGGGCCGATACGCTGAAACAGATCGCCCGCTTCGTCGCCTTCCGCGATCATTGAGAACCCGAGACGAAACCTGCCGGGTCGGCTGGCCGGGTGTTTCGTCAGCTCCTTGCGACCGAACGAATTTCCCTGCCCATCCTCCGCCCGCCCGCCGGTATCGTCCCCGATTCCAAACGCCATTCCGATTTTCAGGCAGACCGCCGCGATGTCGCGCTCCGAACGGCTTCTGGATCTTCTCGCCCTTCTGCGCCGGCATCGCCAGCCGGTGAGCGGACATGCGCTTGCCGAGACGCTGGGCGTCAGCCTGCGCACGCTCTATCGCGACATCGCCAGCCTTCAGGCGCTGGGTGCCGAGGTCGAGGGCGAGGCCGGCATCGGCTATGTCCTGCGGCCGGGCTTCCACTTGCCGCCCCTGATGTTTCGCCCGGAGGAGCTGGAGGCCCTGGCGCTCGGCTCGCGCTGGGTGGCGGGCCAGGCCGACCCCGCCTTGCGGGACGCCGCCCTCTCGGCCCTGTCGCGCATCGCCGCCGTTCTGCCGCCCGAGCTTCGCGCCGAGCTCGACGCGTCCAGCCTCATGGTCGGCCCCGGCAAGACGCGCCTTGCCGATTCCATCGACCCCGCGCTGCTGCGCCTTGCGATCCGGCGCGAGCGCAAGCTGCGCCTTGCCTACCGGGACGCAGCGGGCAGCCCCTCGGATCGCGTGATCTGGCCTTTCGCGCTCGCCTTTTTCGAGGGCGCGCGCATTCTTCTCGGCTGGTGCGAGATGCGCGGCGACTTCCGCCATTTCCGCACCGACCGGATCGCCTCCGCCGAGCTTCTGGACGAGCGCAGCCCCAGGCGAAGGGCGCAGCTTCTGAAGGAATGGCGTCTGTCGCAGGGCATCGTGGCGGATCGGCGTTAGAAGAGCTCTCTGGGCTCGTGGCTCGGTCAAGCGAAAGGAGCGAAGCGTCATGGAACTCGACGAACGGCATGTGAGCGATGCGATCGCCTTTCGTCGCCGGCTTCATCAGGCACCGGAAGTCTCGGGCGAAGAGGCGGAGACCGCCGAGGCCGTCGCCGCGCGGCTCGCCGCCTTTCGGCCCGACCAGCTGCTGCGCGGCCTCGGCGGCCATGGCGTGGCCGCCGTGTTCGAGGGCGCGGCGCCGGGGCGGAGCCTGCTTCTTCGCTGCGAGCTGGACGCCCTGCCGATTCAGGAAATCAGCGACGCGCCGCATCGCTCGCGCGTGCCGGGCAAGGGGCATCTGTGCGGCCATGACGGCCATTCGGCGATTCTGACGCTGGTTGCGGCCGAGCTGAGCCGGCGGAGGCCGGCGCGCGGGCGGGTCGTCCTCCTGTTTCAGCCGGCCGAGGAGACCGGCGCGGGCGCGGCGGCCGTCATCGCCGATCCCGCCTTCGCCGTCATCGCGCCCGACATGGCGCTGTCCCTGCACAATTGGCCGGGCCTGCCGCTCGGTGAGGTCGCGCTGCGCGAAGGGCCGGTCAATTGCGCCTCGCGCGGCTTGCGCATCACGCTGTCCGGCAAGACGGCCCATGCCTCCATGCCGCAGGACGGCCTGTCGCCCATGCCGGCGCTCGCCCGGCTCATGCCGGCGCTCTCAGCGCTCGGGCCCGGCGGCGCGCTGGACGAGCGTTTCCGCCTCGTCACCGTCACCCATGCGAGGCTGGGCGAGCCCGCCTTCGGCATCGCGCCGGGCGAGGCCGAAATCTGGGCGACGCTGCGAACGCTGCGCGACGAGGCGATGGACGCGCTGGTTAGGCAGGCCGAAGCGCTGGTCGCCGCCGAGGCGGAGGCTGCCGGCCTGCGATACGCGCTCGCTTATGACGATGTGTTCCGCCATTGCGAGAACCACCCCGAGGCGGTCGCGCTGCTGCGCCGCGCCCTCAATGCGGAAGGGATCGCGCATGCGCCGGGCACGCCGATGTATCCGTCGGAGGATTTCGGCCGCTTCGCGGACCTGTCGCCCTCGGCCATGCTCTTTCTCGGCGCCGGCACGGACCATCCGCGCCTGCACAATCCCGACTACGATTTTCCCGACGAGCTTCTTGCCATCGGCGCGCGGGTCTTCCTTCGCGCCACGTGGGAGTTTCTGGAGTAGGCCCGGTTCAGTCCCTCGGCGCGATCGGCTCCCAGCCTTGCAACAGGGCGAGGTCCGGCAAGGACGCGCGCCAGACATGGCCTTGGAAGGGCTGGTCCTCGCGGCGCGAGATCGGGCGGCCGGCGAGCGCCGAGAGGAGCAGCGCGCCGACCGCGCCGTGCGCGACGATGGCGAGATCGCCTCCCTCGTGCCGCTCCGCAATAGTGCGCACGGCGCAGGCGATGCGGCTTTGCGCGTCCACCGCCCGCTCCCAGCCGCGCACGCTCTGCTCGGGCGCGGCGAAGAACGCGTCGGCCATCGCTTCGAACTCGGGCGGCGGCAGGAAGCCGGTGGCGCTGCGATCGTTCTCGCCGAGCGCCCGCTCGGTCTCGACGCCAAGGCCGAAGCGCGCCGCCAGAAGACCGGCCGCCTCGATCGCCTTGGTCTCCGTGCTCGCCCACACGGCGCCGATCCCCCTCAGCTCTTCGCGAGCCGCGAAGTGCCGCATCCGGGTGATGCCGCGTTCGGACAGGTGCCAGCGCTCCACCGGCGTGTGCGGATCGACCACGACCTCCGGGTGGGTGACGAAGAAAAGCGTCGCCATGTCAGCGGTTCTTCATGACCACGCAGGAGCCGCCGACGCCGCGATATTTCGCGCAGAACGCGTCGGCCGCGCCCCGCGTGTTGGCGCCGATGCGGATCGCGGTGATGCGGCGCGGGCCGGACAGGGGGCGGGTGCGCATGACGATCGGCTCCACGCCGCCGAGCACGCCGGGATAGCGGTCCTGCAGCTTGCGATAAAGGCGAACGGCGATCGCCTCGTTGGGATGGCCGGCGACCTGCGCGCCCCAGGGGCGCATGGGCGCGCTTTCGGCCGCCGCGAAGACGGTTCGCGTCGGCAGGATGGGCAGGCGCCGGCAGCCGAGCGCGAAGTCGAGATCCTTCACCAACGGCGCCACCTCCGCCTCGCGCTTTTCCTCGCGGAAGAAGGCGGCGGGCTGCGCGGTGATGGAGAGGACATAGTCCTCGGTCTCGTAGGGAAGGCGCCCGCCGCTCTGCATCCAGCGCTTCACGCGGTTGATGCCGCCATTATAGGCCGCCGCCGCGAGGCCCCAGGAGCCGAGTTCGGCGCGCAGATCCCGCAGATAGCGGGCGGAATGGCGCAGCGCCTCGCGCTTGTCGAACGGGTCCGTCAGGCCCCGCTCCTTGGCGGTGTAGGGCATGAACTGGGCGATGCCCTGCGCCCCGACCGGCGAAAGGGCGGATTCGTCGAAGCGCGACTCCTTCCAGATCAGCCGCGCGAAGAAGGCCGGCTCCATGCCGACCGCACCGGCATTCTCGGCGATGAGATCACAAATTTCCGCCACGCGCGGATTGTTCTTCTCGCCCGTCTTGTCTTCGGCCAGGACAAGCGACGGCCCGGCCGCGACGAGCGCGGCCCCGACCAGGGCGGAGCGCAGGAGGTGTCGCGTCATTCGGCGGCGGCGCGCCCGCCCCCGAAGCGGCGCTCGATATAGGCGAGAACCATCTCATGGAACTCCTGCGCGATGCCGGCGCCGCGCAGCGTCGCGACCTTCACCCCATCCATATAGACCGGGGCGGATGGCACCTCGGCCGTGCCGGGCAGCGAGATGCCGATATCGGCATGCTTGGACTCGCCCGGTCCGTTGACGATGCAGCCCATGACGGCAACCGACAGCGCCTCGACGCCGGGATAGCGCTCGCGCCAGACCGGCATGTTGCGGCGAATGTCGTTCTGGATCGTCTCGGCCAATTCTTGGAAGAGCGTGGAGGTCGTGCGCCCGCAGCCCGGGCAGGCCGCGACGATCGGGATGAACTGCCGGAAGCCCATGGTCTGGAGGAGCTCCTGCGCGACCTGCACCTCCTTGGTGCGGTCGCCGCCGGGCTCGGGCGTCAGCGAAACGCGGATTGTGTCGCCGATGCCCTCCTGCAGAAGAATGCCCATGGCGGCCGAGGAGGCGACGATGCCCTTGGAGCCCATGCCCGCTTCCGTCAGGCCGAGATGGATCGCATGGTCCGTGCGGCGCGACAGGTCGCGGTAAACGGCGATGAGGTCCTGCACGTTGGAGACCTTGGCCGAAAGGATGATGCGCTCGCGCGCAAGGCCCGTTTCCTCCGCCAGCGCGGCGGACAGAAGCGCGGACTGGATGATCGCCTCGCGCATCACGGCCCGGGCCGGGCGTGGCTCGGATAGCGCCGAGTTCTGGTCCATAAGCCGCGTCAGCAGCTCCTGGTCGAGCGAGCCCCAGTTGACGCCGATGCGCACGGGCTTGTCGTGCCGGATCGCCATCTCGACGATCTCGATGAACTGCCGGTCCTTCTTGTCCTTGAAGCCGACATTGCCGGGATTGATGCGGTACTTGGCAAGCGCGGCGGCACAGTCGGGATGGTCGGCGAGCAGCTTGTGGCCGATATAGTGAAAGTCGCCGACCAGCGGCACGGAAAGGCCGAGCCGATCCAGCCGCTCGCGAATGCGCGGCACGGCGGCGGCGGATTCCGGCCGGTCCACGGTAATGCGCACGATCTCGGAGCCGGCGCGCGACAGCTGCGCCACCTGCGCCACGGTGGCGTCGATGTCAGCCGTGTCGGTGTTGGTCATGGACTGCACCACGACCGGCGCCGCGCCGCCGACGAGGACGCCGCCGACATCGACGCCCACCGTCCGGCGACGGGGCAACGGATCGGCGAGAACGGGTTCGAGCGGCGTGGCTGAGGTCATGAGGTCGGCTTCCCAGCGAAAAGGGCGGTGGCGCTCCGGCGAGCCGCGAACGCGTTTCCCGTCTATATCGCCTCGCGCGCGTGTCAAATGAAGAGACTTCGTGTCGCGAGCATGACGCGAGGCGCATCGTGACCGCCCCGCCCCGCTTGCGGCGGCGGCCGAGGCCTGTCACCTCCTCCCGGTCCGATTCATTTCGGGCCGCCGTTCGAGGTCTCGCGGGCGGCCCGCCCCCGCCCCTCCCAAAGGAAAGCCCATGCCCATCGGCGCCGCCCTGAGCCTGTTCTGCCTTCTCCTGCTGCTTGGCTTCCTGCCGATCTGGCCCTGGTCGCGCGGCTGGTCCTATCGACCAGCGCTTCTGGTCGGCGTGGTCTTCACCTTCGCGGTGATGATCTGGGTGACGATCCTGGTCTAAGGGATCGCTCGGCGAGCCCGACACCGAACAAAAAGGTTCCTGCGGCAAATTGTGTCGGGAATGTGGAACCCGGACACGGGCACGTGAGTTTCACCGGCACGATTGTTCCAAGTGGAGTTCCCCATGTCCATCGGCACCATTCTCCTGATCGTCCTGATCCTCCTCCTGATCGGCGCCTTTCCCGGCTGGGGCTACTCGCGCGGTTGGGGCTACGGCCCGAGCGGCCTTCTCGGCTTCCTTCTCGTGGTGGTCCTGATCCTCGTCCTGCTCGGACGAATCTGACCCACCCTAAAAGGTGGCCGCTCAGGCGGCCACCTTGTCCCGCGCCTCGGCCAGAGGGGCGACCTGCCGCCGATCGGCCCCGTGCATCAGGCCAGACAGCGCGAAGACCACGAGAAGACAAACAGACAGCCCAAGGAACACCGGCGAAAAGCCGAAATGCTCGGCGAAGAAGCCGATCGCCGATGGCGCGATGAGAATGCCGCTGTAGCCGATCGAAGTCGCGATCGAGATCGCGATGCCGGGCTTCATCCCCTCCAGATTGCCGGCCGCCGAAAAGGCGATAGGCACGAGGTTGGACAGGCCGATCCCCAGGATCGCAAAGCCCACGAGCGCTAGCGCCAAGCCGTTGGCAAGGCTCACCAGAACCAGACCCGCCATGGCGAAGCCGAGCGACAGGCGGATGGTCCGCACCGCGCCGAGCCGATCGCGGATCACGTCCCCCAGGAAGCGGAACAGCGCCATCGTGGCCGAGAAGGCGGCGAAGGCAAGGCCCGAGGTTGTGGTGTCCGCGCCCAGATCCCGCCGGAGATAGATAGCGCTCCAGTCGATCGCCGCGCCTTCCGGCACCATCGAAAACAGGGCGCAGACGCCGAGCGCCACCGCGATCAGCCTGCCCGATCCCTTGGGCACGGTGGCCGACGTCCCGCCGCCTTGCGCGACGGCGGCCTTGGCCTCGGTCTCGGCCGGGCTTTCGCGGTCGTCCATCATGAAGCGGCCAATTGGCCAGAGCGCGGCGAGCATGACGAGGCAAACCATCGTGGCCTGACCCAGTGAGCCGAGCGCCACGATCAACGGGCCGCCCAGCGTCGCGCCGAGCACGCCGCCGATCGACCAGAACCCGTGGCAGGAGGACATCATGGCCGAGGGCAAGGTGCGCTCGGTGGCGACCGCATTGGCGTTCATGGCCACGTCCATGCCGCCCATCGTCATGCCGAAGAAGAGAATGGCGGCCGCCGCCGTCCACGGCGTCGGCGCCAGAACCAGAAGCGGCAAGGCGAAGGCGAGCAGCGCCTGGAGCGCGAGCGTCGGAATGCGGGAGCCAAGACGGGCCGTGGCGGCGCCGACCAGCGGCATGGCGGCCACTGCGCCGACGCCGAAGACGAGGATGAGAAGTCCGAGGCGCCCTTCGCTGAGCGACAGGCGATCCGCCAGAAGCGGGATTTGCGGCGTCCAATTGCCGAGAATGAAGCCGTTGACGAGGAAGGCGAGCGAGACCGCGATCCGGCGTGCCGGCCAGGCGGACGCGCGGCGGGAAAGAGTGGAGGACACGGGCTGTTTCCTTGGGCTTAAACAGGGGCCGGCTTGGGCGGTGCCGGGTTGAACGGCGATCAGACTTAACTCAGGAGGCCTTGCGGGCGGACTTGGCCGCGGGGCCGCGCTCGGCCAGGGGCGGACGGGCGCGCAGGAGACGCAGGCCCGCAGCCTCCATCGGGCCAAGCGCGGCCTCCGGCGCGTCATGTTCGATAACCAGTGTGTCGAGCTGGCCCGTGTCGAGCACGCGAAAAGGCGCGACGCTGGCTAGCTTCTCGTTCACCACCGCAGCCACCACCGCACCGGCCCGCGCCGCGATGGCGCGCTTGAAGGCGGCGTCGTCATAGTCCTGCGCGGTGATGCCGATTTCGGCATCGACGCCGCAAATACCGAGCACGAGAAGATCTGGACGCATGGTCTCGGCCTCACCCTGGCTGCGTGCGCCGAGGCAGGCGCCGGCATGCCGGTTCACGCGTCCGCCGAGAAGCACGACATCGATCAGGGGCTTGCCGTCGAGCGCGCAGGCAATGGCGGGCGCATGGGTGACGACAGTCAGGGGCAAATCGTCCCGCAGCGCTTCGGCCACCAGGATATTGGTCGATCCGGCGTCGATGAAGAGCGTGGCGTTGGCAGGCATCATCTCGCCGATGCGCTCGGCCAAAGCCTGCGCCAAGGTCCGCTTGCGATCGCTGGATTCCTCGCGCCGTCGGCTGAGCGAGACCAGTCCGGGCGCCGGAGGCAGGGCGCCGCCATAGACGCGGCGGCACAGGCCCGACGAAGCGAGCTCGCGCAAATCCCGCCGGATCGTGTCCTCCGACACGCCGAATTCGCGCGCGAGATCGGAGGCGAGAACGCGCCCGTCCCGGGACAGACGTTCGCGGATCAATGTCTGCCGTTCGGGCGTGAGAGAGAGCATAGTCATGCCGGGTGTTCCGATGAAGTCGAAACATTCTATGCACGTTTCCGCCCGATTCGTCAAAAACAAGAACGTAGCCTTGTTCGCGAAAGCCGGGCCAACTCGCTGCATGCAACAAAAAACCCGCCACGAGAGCGGGTTCGTTGGGAGCTTCGGGGCGTGATGCGGCGTCGGCGGATCGCTTCGCTTACAGCGCCCGGGCAGCGGGCTTGGGCAGAGCGGTCGCCGTGCGGCGATCCTCGCCGCCGCCGAGCGTCATCATGCCGCAGAAGCCGACCAGCGCCATGCCGGCGACGGCCAGCGGATCGGGGAACTCGCCGAACAGGAGGGCGCCGAGCAGGGCGGCCCAGACGATCTGGCTATACTGCGTCGGCGCGAGGCGGCTGGCGGGCGCGAGGCGGGCGGCCACCACCATGGCGATGTTGCCGATGCCCGCGCACAGACCGCCCACCACGAGGATCGGCCAATGCGCCGTCGAGGGCATGACGAAATGCGGGATCATCAAGAGGCCGTTGGTCAGGGTCGCAGCCATGAGCACGCCGCCGACCAGCGTCAGCCGCTTTTCCGTCTGCCCGAGCGAGCGCAGGAGAATGGCGCTGAGCGCGCCGGAAAAGGCGCAGACGATCGCCGCGAGATGGCCCAGCGTCAGGGCGTTGAAGCCGGGGCGCACCACCAGCATGACGCCGGCGAGACCGCCCAGCAGCGCCAGCCAGCGGGCCGGGCCGACCGACTCCTTCAGGAGCACCATGGAGAGGATCGCGACGAAGACCGGCAGCAGGAAGATCAGCGAATAGGCCTGCGCCATCGGCAGATGCGTGAAGGCGTAGATGGCCGACATGCCGCCCACCGTGCCGGTGGTCATGCGCGCGAGCACCAGCCAGGGGCGGTGCGGACGCACGATCGAGCGCCAGGTTTCGCCCGGCCGCTTCGACAGGAGCGCCGGCCCCAGCGCGATCAGCGAAACGAAGAAGCCGATCTCGAAGGTCGGAAGCGACGAACCCAGCAACTTGCCGGCAGCGTCCGAGCAGGAATAGGAGAGATAGGCCAGGAAGGCCAAGAGGATGCCGGTCTGCATGGATGCGACTTTGCAAAAACAGGGATAGCCGGCATCGCGATCGGTCGATCGTTTGCCCTTGCGGGCGCGTATTCGGGACGGGAAGGTCGGCAAGCGCACTATCGCGCTTCCCGGTTGATAATTCCTTTCGAGGCGCCTTCGCAACGGCGGCAAGCCGCTGATTCCGATCATATAATCTTACGCCGTCACTGTCGGCGTGATCGTACTGCATCGCCGAGGAGAGTGCGGCGAAACCAAGGAAAATCCTGCGGCGAAAATAAGAATTCCGGCTTGGTGCGCGGAGATCGCAGAAGCCAGGAGACGGTTTGACGACGTGGTTAAGAAGGGTCGTCGCGTGATTTTTCACGCAGTCCCGAGGCGCTAGACGTGAGGGATGCAAAGGGCATCGACGAGGGTCGGCAATGGTCCTTGTAGACAAGTGAGCCATCGCCTGCGCTCGCGCAGTTCTGATGTGCCTGTGCAACTCCGCCGCGATTGCCTGGGATGTCTCGCCTTGGGAACGGCTGACAACTGCCGCTGACCACAAGCGACCGATCGATCAAACAGCTTCTAAAGGTTTCATATCTGGCCGCCGCTCGGAGCCATCCGTAAAAGCCGGCCCAGCACGTGGATTTCCCCCGTCGGGCCGGCTTTCATATCCCAGCCGTCAGTTGACCGGCAGCATGCGCCCCTCTTCGTCCGAGACGAAGCAGAGGTCCAAGAGCTTCTGGATGCCGGCGGCGTGGCGGAAGTTCGGCTGGCCGTTCTCCCCCGTCATCAGCGCCAGGGCGAAGCGATGCTCGTTTCGCGGCGTCACCGGGCAGTCCACCTTGACCCAGGTCTGGGTTTCCCGGTCCGCCCCGAGGCAGACTTCCAGGCGCGACTCCAGATGGTTGGCCCAGATGCGCAGGGCCCCCTCCTCGCCATAGATCGCGAGGTTGAGATCGTTCAGATTGCCCGTGGCATAGCGCGACATGTGGACGACGCCGAGCGCGCCGTTTCGCATCTCCACCGTCATCGCGACGCTGTCGTTCACATCCAGCTTGTACGCGCCGATCGCGCCGCCCTCGGCCTTGTCGTAGGTCTTCATCCGCGCCTGGAGGGCCGCGAACTCGAGACCCGTGCCGAAAGTCACGAAGTCGAGAATATGGATGCCGATGTCGCCCAGCACGCCCTTGGAGCCGTGCGCGGAGGACAGGCGCCAGAGCCAGCGCTCGTCGGTTCGCCAGTCGCCCCAATGGCCGGCCGTCAGCCAGCTCTGGAGATAGCTCGCCTCGAAATGGCGGATCGTGCCGATGCGCCCGTCGTCCACCATGCGCCGCGCCATCTGAATAGCATGGGCGTTGCGATAGGTGAGGTTCACCATGTTGACGAGGCCGGCGCCTTCCGCCGCCTCGGTCATCGCCAGCGCGTCGGGATAGTTCACCGCCAGCGGCTTCTCGCAGAAGACCGGCTTGCCGGCCTCGATCAGCTGCAGTGTCGTCGCCTTGTGGACGCCGTCCGGCGTCGAGTTTACCGCCGCGTCGAACTCACCCCAGGCGATGGCCTCGCTGAGCGATGCGAAGGTCTGCGGGATGGAATGCTCCAGCGCGAAGAGCCGGGCGCGTTCCAGATTGGTGTCGACGGCGGCAACGACCCGCATGTTGGGAATGGAGGAGAAATGCTCGGCATGGCGGGCGGCGATGCCGCCCGTGCCGAGGATCAGGATACGCTTCTCCTCGCTCATCGATAGCCCGCCTCGCCGGCCTTGTGCAGCGAGCCGCCCTTCTGCTCGATCTTTTCGCGCGCCTGGTCGATCGGCACGTTGGGCGCCTCGGCGACCTCGCGCCAGGGCTTGGCGGGATTGTAGGCCCAGCGCGCGGCGTTGCGCAGAACGCGGCGCACGTTCGGGTCGTGATAGATCGGATAGGTCTCGTGGCCGGGCTCGAAATAGAAGATGCGGCCCGCCCCGCGCTGGTAGGTGAGGCCCGAGCGGAACACTTCGCCGCCCTCGAACCAGGATACGAAGACCGTTTCCAGAGGCTCGGGAACCAGGAAGGGCTCGCCGTACATCTCCGAATTCGGAAGCTCGATCGCCTTGTCGATGCCTTGCGTGATCGGGTGGCTGGGATTGATGACCCAGAGCCGCTCACGCTCGCCCGCCTCGCGCCAGCGCAAGGA
The DNA here is from genome assembly GCF_001463785.1 of Aureimonas sp. AU40. NCBI lineage: Bacteria > Pseudomonadati > Pseudomonadota > Alphaproteobacteria > Hyphomicrobiales > Aurantimonadaceae > Aureimonas > Aureimonas sp. AU40. Next base: position 100,777 of record NZ_BBWL01000002.1, on the reverse strand, counting down.
ACAGGGCGTGCCCATCAGCCGCTTGAAGATCTTCGAGAAATGGCCGGAATGGAGGACAATGAGTCCCATCCCCTCGTGGACGCGCTGCGCCACGCGCTCGACCACGGCATCCTCGACTTTCGCATGCGCCTTGTGGCCCCACCAGACGAGAACGTCGGTCTCGTCCAGCCGCGCCTTCGACAGGCCATGCTCGGGCTCTTCCAGCGTCGCCGTGGAGACCTCGAACCCCTCCTCCTCGCGGAGCCCCTCTGCGATCGCGTTGTGCAGCCCGTCCGGGTAGATCTCGCGGACGACCGCATTCTCCTTCTCGTGCAGATACTCGTTCCAGACGACAACGCGGATCGACATCAGGCGCCTCCCATCATGCGGGGCGCGGGGACACACGCCCCGCGCGTTTCGGCCTTGGGTCCCAAGGCTTTTCAGTCGGCGAGAAGCAGCGCGAGGGGAAGCTCGGCCAGAACCTCGCTCAGCTTCAGGCTCGCGCCCGTACCGACCGTCTTCTGCGTCAAGATGTCATCAAACCGGGCGCTCGCAAGGTGAGACGGCAAACGAACGGCCGTATCTCCCCAGCTTTTCGCGTCCAACATCGGCCGCTCCGCCTTGTCGCCCAGGAGTTGCAGTGCGAGGCGCGGGACGATCGTCACCGCCGCCCGCCCATCGGCATCGGTGCGGGCGAAGGCGACGACGTGAGCCGCCTTTTCGCCGGTCACCTCGAGCGGGATGTAGCGCCCCTTGGTGAAGAGTTCGGGCGCCTTGATGCGCGCCTTCAGCGCCGCGGCGGTGAGCTTGGCCTTGACGCGCCCGTCGCGCCAATGCGCGAGGCTTTCGGCAACGGAATGTCCGTCTTCCATCGCCGTCTGCCGGGCGGCGAAGTCGATCTTGCGCCGGTTGTCGGGGTCGACAAGACTGAGATCGTAGAACTCCGTGCCCTGGTAGATGTCGGGAACGCCCGGCGCCGTCAGCTTGATCAGCGTCTGCGACAGGGAGTTGAGCGCGCCGGCCACGACGAAGGGCTGCGACTTCAGCCAGAAGTCCGCGAGGAGGCCGCCGGTCTCGCCCTCGCGCAGGATAGCGGACACGAAGCCCTTCAGCGCTTCCTCGTAGGCCTCGTCCGGCGCGGTCCAGCTCGTGTAGCGCTTGGCCTCGCGCACGGCCTTCTCGGCGAAGGCGAGAAGCCGCTCTTCCAGAGCTTTGCGCGCCTTGCTGTCGGCCGGATCGAAATCGGCCGGCAGCACGCCGAGAAGCGACTGGTAGAAGCCCCATTCTGTGGCCGGGTCGGGGGACACATGCGTCTCGCCGGACGACGCCTCGCCCAGCACCTTGCGCCAGGGCTCCAGGGCGCCCGCCATCTCTTCCACCAAAGCGGCCCAGCGTTCGGGCGCCTCACTCAGCGTGTAGAGCCGGGCGCGCGCATCCTCGCCGCGCTTGGTGTCATGGGTGGAGGAGGCCATGAGACCGTCCGGCTGGTCCTCCAGGCGGATCGCCATCTCGTCGTGGAAGCGCGGGGTCGAGGTGCCGTAATGGTCGGGCTCGCCGCCCACCTCGTTCAGAGCGATCAGGCGGTTGTAGCGATAGAAGACCGTGTCCTCCACGGCCTTGGCCATCACCGCGCCGGTGGTCTGCTGGAAGCGCCGCGTGAAGTTCAGCGCCCCGGTCACGTCGCGCCCGTCCTCGAAGGCGAGCTTCAGGAGCCGGCCGACAAAGGCGATCGGCTCGTCGGCCTCGACCTTGCGGGTGCTCTTGGCCAGTTCCACCGCGTCGTCGATGACCTCGACATCCTTGTCCGGCACGCCCGCGACGCCGCAATAGGTGCGGTAGACCGGCAGGGCGGTCGCCACCTCGACGATGGAGCGGCTCATGTCGTCGCGCCCGAAATCGCGCGTTTCCAGATCGTTCGCCGCCACCTGCATGGCGGTCTCGGTCAGGACCTGCAGCTCGCCCGCCAGATTGTGGGTGAAGATCGCCCGCTTCTGGTCGGCGATCATGCCGCGCAGGTCCTCGTCGGTGCCGACGAAGGCCGTATAAGCCTTGCTCATCGCCTCCTCCTTGGAGGCGTCGACATAAAGGCCGGCGACGGCGGTGATGAACTCGTAGCCCGTGGTGCCGGCGATGTTCCAGCTTTTGCGCAGCCGCTCCGGCCCGGTCAGGATCTTCTCGACATGGATCGAGACGTCGCGGCGCAGCGCCTCGAAGCCGGCGGCGAGTTCGCTGAGATAGCCCTTCGGGTCGGCGACGCCGTCGACATGGTCGATGCGGATGCCGTCCAGCCGGCGCTCGCGCGCCAGCTGGAAGATGGTGCGATGCGAGTCGCGGAAGACGCGGCGCATTTCCTGGCGCACGCCGATCAGGTCCGCGATTTCGAAGAAGCGGCGATAGGAGAGCTTCTCGCGCGCGAGGCGCCACCAGGCGAGGCGCCACGCCTGCGCCTCGTGGAAGGCGTGCAGCGCCTGGCTGTCGGCGTTCAGCGCCTCGATGCCCTTCTTGAGCGCGGCGAGAAAGGCGGGGTCGGCGACATGCTCGGCGAAGCGCTCGGTCAGCTCCTCGCCGTCGGTCGGCAGCGAAGCGGCGAAGCGGCGCACCAGACTGTCGCGGTGCTCGTGGTCGACGAAGCCGAAGACGTGGCTGAGCGTGCGCGGGTCCACCGGCAGGCCGTAGCCATTGGCGGAAAAGCGCACCTCGCCGCGCGCCTCGTCATAGACCACCTTCAGCGCGCCGGTGCGCAGCGCCTCGCCATAGGGCGCGCCCAGCGTCGGAATGAGGATTTTCTCCTCGTCCCAGGAAATGTCGAAGGTCTGCGCGTAGCGGCTTTCGCGGCCCCAGCGCAGCACGTCTTCCCACCAGGGGTTCTCCTGCGAGACGCCCATGTGGTTGGGCACGAAGTCGAGGATCAGGCCGAGATCGGCGGCCATCAGCGCGTCGCTCATCCGGCCGAAACCGGCGTCGCCGCCCAGATCCGCCTCGAAGCGGTTGTAGTCCACCACGTCGTAGCCGTGGGTCGAGCCGGGCGAGGCGGAGAAGACGGGCGAGGCGTAGAGGTGGCTCGTCCCCAGCACCTTGAGATAGGGCACGAGGTCCTGAGCCTCAGAGAAGCCCGTCCCCTCGCGGAACTGCAGTCGATAGGTCGCGATCAGGGGACGGCTCATGGGGTCTCCGGTCTCTCGTCGCGCATCGCGCGGGCCATGGCTTGGAAGCGCTCGTCGGCCGCCAGCTCTTCCAGGCGGATGTCGGAGCGGATGCGCCAGTTGGGATATTCATCGGTCGTGCCCGGCAGGTTCGGCTGCTTTTCCGAACCGATCATGTCCTCCATCTGCACGGCGAAGAGCATGGAGCGGGTGCGCGCGCCGAAGCGGTGGATGGCGAGCGCCAGTTCGAAGGGCAGCCGCGCCGGCAAGGTGGCGCCGCCGTCCGCGAGTGCGATCTCCTCGGGCGGAAGGAGATTCTCGTGGCGCAGCGCCGCCATCAGCGTGCGCCGGTCGCGGTCGCGCTCGGCCATGTCGCGCTGCGTGGCGGCCGCGTTCTGCCGCCCCGTCTCGGCGCGCAGGCGCACGTCCGACCCGTGCCACCAGCCCGAAAGGGTGGCGAGATCATGCGTCGAGATGCAGGCGAGCGAGGTCTCGGGATACTCGCCCGTCGCCTTGAACAGCCCGTCCTTCCAGCGCTCGAAATAGAGCACCTTATAGGAAAGGATGTGGCTGTCGGTCATGGCCTCGCGGAATCCCTCCGGCACGGTGCCGAGATCCTCGCCGATGACCAGACAGTTCGTGTCCTGCGAGACGCGGGCCAGGGCATCCACCATGGCGCCGAGGGGATAGCGGACATAACCGCCCCCGCCCGAGCGCTCGCCCTCGGGAATCCACCAGAGGCGCGCAAGGCCCATCGCATGGTCGATGCGGATCGCGCCGGCATGTTCCATCAGGCTGGCATAGGCGGCCGAAAGCGGGGCGTACTGCCGCTCGGCCAGGGCCTTGGGCGAGAGCGGCGCGAGGCCCCAGTCCTGCCCGTCCGAGTTGAACATGTCGGGCGGTGAGCCGACGCGCGCCTCGCGCACCGTCAGCGCCGGGTCGGCCCAGGTTTCGGCCCCGTCGGGCGAGACGCCGACGGCGAAGTCGAGATAAAGGCCGATGCCCATGCCCGCCGCCTTGGCGCGGCGCTGTGCCTCGGCCAGTTGCCGGTCGCACTGGTACTGGAGCCAGACGTGGAAGCGGATCTGATCCTCGTGCCCGGCTTCGAAGACACGCGCGCCCTCGCCGTTGCGATCGCGCAGGTCCTCGGGCCAATGGTGCCAGCCCGCGCTCCCGCCGTCCGCACGCACGCTTTCGGAGATCGCCTCGAACAGAGCGAAGCCGCGCAGCGCGTCGCCGCCCCGCTCCAGAAAGGCGCGGAAGCTTTCGTCGCGCCCCAGCCCGTCCTTGGCCCCTTCATAGAGAGTGCGCAGCAGCGGCACCTTCACGCGCGCCACGGCGCGGTAATCCACCAGCTCGCCGTCCAGCCCCTCGAACAGGTCTGGCTCGGCCTGGCGCAGCGCCGCGATGGCCTCCGCCCCGCCCTCGATCGTATCGACCGCGAGATAGAACGGGTTGATGAAGCGGCGCGTCGAGGGCGAATAGGGGCTGTAATGCCCCGCATCGGCCAGAAACAGAGCATGAAGCGGATTGACGCCGACAAAGGACGCGCCGGTCGGCGCGACGGTCTCGGCCAGCACGGCCAGGTCCTCGAAATCGCCGATGCCGAGATTGCGCGCTGAACGCAGGCTGTAGAGCTGGCAGGTGACGCCCCAGGCGCGGCGCGAGGCGACGCTGCCCGGCAGCGCGCAGGCAAGGCTCGCCTTGTGCTCGGCCTGTGCGAAGTGCCCGGCTTCGCCGCCGGTGGGGTCGACCTGCAACGCGCGCAGAAGCCCGTCCTGCGCCGCCTCGCCGATCTCCTTCGGCTCGCCCATCTCGGAGACGTAGCGGATCTGGATGCCGTGGCTTTCCGCCAGGGTTTCGAGCGGCTTATTCATCGTCCGGCTCCGCGATCAGCAACGTGTCCGACAGGATAGCGAGGACGCAGCAGGCCGGCACCGCGCCGCCGGTCACTTCCTCGAAGGCGTTCTTGTGGTTGGTGTAGACGCAGCTGGCCCGCCCGATCTGGTCTTCCACCAGCGCGTCCTCCAGGTCCCAGACCTCGTCCGACAGATTGGCGACGAGATGCCAGAAGCGGCCGGGCTGAAGCTCCCAGGCGACCACGAAGCCGAGCCCTTCCACCAGCGCCATGCCGGTGCCGCCGGGCGCGGCGCCCAGGAGCGGCATCAGCGTTTCCTGGCGGATGGTCAGAAGCTTGCGCGTCACCTGCAGACGCCGCTTGTGGGTTGGCTGGGTCAGGCGGCCCCAGTCGAGGCGGGAAATCTCGAAGGTGCGCTCGTCGTTCGGGTCGGGGAAGATGTCGGCGGCCTCGGGGTCCTCGAAGGCGGCAAAGCTCTTGAACTCGCGCTTGCGCCCCTTCGACACCGAATTGGCCAGTTCGCCGTCGAAATCGGTGAAGAAGCAGAAGGAATTCGTGTCGCCGAATTCGTCGCCCTGGAACATCAGGGGGATCTGCGGCGACAGGAGCAGGATCGACTGGAGGCAGTCGTAGACGCGGCCCGAAGAAAGCGAGCGCAGCCGGTCGCCGAAGGCTCGGTTGCCGATCTGGTCGTGGTTCTGGATGAAGTTGACGAAGGCGGTGGGCGGCAGTTCGGCCGAATCGGTGCCGACGCGCCGCTTGCGATGCTCGGACTCCTGCCCCTGGAACACGAAGCCCGTGGCGAGCGCGGTCGCCATCTGCTCGGCCGAGTTCGGGTCGTAGTCCCGGTAATAGCCTTCCTGGTCGTTGGTGCCGATCACATGGGCGGTGTGGTGGAAGTCGTCGTTCCACTCGCCAGAGACGAGCGGAATCTCGCCCCCCTCGCCGCGCTCGATGTGCCAGCGGATATTGCGGTCGTCCTCGGTGGTGATGTGAACGTGCCGGTCGGTGATGGTCTCGCGCACGCGGGCGGCGAGTTCCTTCACCAGCGGCGTTTCGGTCGTGTCCTTGATGGAGTCGATCGCGTCCAGCCGCAGCCCGTCGATTCGGAACTCGTTCATCCAGTAGAGCGCGTTCTCGATCATGAACTCGCGCACCGGCGCCTCGTCATAGGCGATGGCTGCGCCCCAGGGCGTCGCGATTTCCGAATGGAAGAACTCCGGCACGTATTCGGGCAGGTAGTTCCCGTCCGGGCCGAAGTGGTTGTAGACGACGTCGAGAAAGACCATCAGCCCGCGCTCGTGCGCGGCGTCCACCAGACGCTTCAGCCCTTCCGGCCCGCCATAAACCTGATGCGGGGCGTAGAGCAGCACGCCGTCATAGCCCCAGCCGCGCTGCCCGCCGAACTGCGCGATGGGCATGAGTTCGATCGCGGTGATGCCGGTGTCCCTAAGATGGTCGAGCTTGCCGATGACCGCATCGAACGTGCCCTCCGGCGTGAAGGTGCCGACATGCAGCTCGTAGAAGACGCATTCGTGCCAGGGCCGGCCAGCCCACTCGGCGCTGCGCCACTTGTGCGCGTTGGGATCGACGACGCGCGACAGCCAGTGAACGTCGCCCCCTTGTGCGCGCGCCGCCGGATCGGGCCTCACCTTGCCGCCGTCGAAGCGGAAGCCGTAGCCGTCGCCCGGCTGGACCTGATCGGTCACCAGTTCCCACCAGCCGCCCTCGCCCTTCGTCATCGGCTCGAAGCGCTCGCACTGGTACTCGTCGGATTCCGCGCTGGCGACCTCGACGCTTCCCGCGCTCGGCGCCCAGATGCGGAAGCGCGTGCGCCCGTCCTCGTATTGCGCGCCCCACCCTAGGTCGAAAGAAAAAGTCCTGGCACCGTTCATAGGGGCTCCGCCGGTTCGCAAAAGGTCATGCACGATGGGTGAGACGCCCCTTCGCTTGCGCGAAGGCGAAGGGGCGTCGTCGCTGCTGTTGCTCAGCTTAAGTGGAGCGGGAAAGGGCAGTGCCAGGGATCGGAGGGGGAAATTTTCCGGTCGCTCGCGCCAGCCCCCGCGCCTCAGCCGGCCGCCACCATCGGCTCGTTCGCCGCGTTGGACTGGCGGCCGAGATCCTCGGCCTCTTCCGACATGCCGTGCGCCTCGTCGGCGCCCGCGCGCTGGCCGACCCGGCCGTGAACGAGATCGTGGATGAAGCCGAGCTTGGCGATGACGGTCGGCGACAGGACGAAGGGATAAAGGTCCTGCAGGCCCATGGCGCGGTTCATGGAGTTCAGCGCCTGGCTGAGCGCCAGCCACGCATCGGCGATCTCCTCCATCGTCGTGTCGGGGTCGTAGACCTTGAGGCCGAGATCGGTGGTCAGGATGCCGTCGCGGTCGAGGCGCGGCTGGATGGCGATGCCGTAGGAACCGCCGACCTCCAGCGTGTCGATGATGTGGAGATAGTGCGCCCAGGTCTCGGCAAAGTCCTCCCAGGCGTGGGAGCCGGCATAGGAGGAGACGAACTCGTCCTGCCAGTTCGGCTTGGGGCCGTTGTTGTAGTGGTTCTGCAGCGCCTGGCCGTAGTCCTCGCGGTCGTCGCCGAACACGGCGCGGCACTGGTCGAGCAGGTTGCCGTCGCGCACCAGGATGTCCCAGTACCAATGGCCGACCTCGTGACGGAAATGGCCGAGCAGCGTGCGATAGGGCTCGCCCATCGAGGTCCGGCGCTTCTCGCGCTCGGCATCGTCCGCTTCCGCCAGCGCGACGGTGATGATGCCCTCGTCATGGCCGGTCATCACCTTCTGGTCCGAGTTCGGATCGTCGGCCAGGAACTTGAAGCCGAGGCCTTCGGGATGCTCGTCGCGCGTGTAGAGCGGCAGGTCCAGGCGCAGCAGCGTATAGAAGAGCCGGTGCTTGGCCGCTTCCATCTTGGCCCAGAGCGCCTGGTTCTCGGGGTCGGACAGGTCGGGCACCATCAGATTGTGGCGGTCCGCCAAGCACAGGCGCTCCACGCCCTCGGCGGGCACCAGCCAGTTGCACACCCCGTACTGGTAGTTGTCGCAATAGCGCCAGTGCGATCCGTCGCTGCCCCGGCCGACCGAAACCCAGCCGTCGTCGGCCGCTTCCAGCGCCAGCACGCGGTTGGCGCGCGGCTGGTAGCCCAAGGCATGACCGCAGCGCTCGCACACCACGTTGTTGAAGAAGACGACCTGATCGCAGGACGGGCAGGAGAAGAGTTTCATCGAAAAAGTTCCTGATGGCGGGCTTTGGCCAATTCCCGCGCCTAACTCGGGTCCTTCCGCCTTGTTCCGCACCGCAACCGATTCCGTTAATAATTCCGGAAAGCGCGCAGTTTGTGCAACGCGAAGGTTTCGGTGGCGGCGCCTTGTGCCTATGCTGCCCGTTCGACTGGTCATGTGTAAGGGAACCGATGCCGATCCTCGCCGCACTCCGCCACCTGACCCATTATCGCTACGACCGACCCGTTACCCTCGGCCCGCAGACGATCCGGCTTCGGCCAGCCCCCCATTCGCGCACGCGCACCCCCGCCTATTCTCTGCGCATCGAGCCGGCGAACCATTTCGTGAACTGGCAGCAGGACCCGTTCGGCAACTGGCTGGCGCGCGTCGTCTTTCCCGAGAAGGTGCGCGAGCTGCGCATCGAGGTCGATCTTCTCGCCGACATGACGGTCTACAATCCGTTCGACTTCTTCATGGAGACCTGGGCGGAGACCTATCCCTTCGCCTATGGCGACGATCTCCTCATCGACCTCAAGCCCTATCTCGCGCACGAGCCGGCAGGCCCCCTGCTCCAGACCTTCCTGACGCAGGTCGACCGCACGCCCCGGCGCACGATCGACTTTCTCGTCGAGATCAACCGGCTGGTTCAGCAGCGCATCGACTATCTCATCCGCATGGAGCCCGGCGTCCAGACGCCGGAGGAGACGCTGGAAAAGGGCTCGGGCTCCTGCCGCGACTCCTCCTGGCTCCTGGTTAACGCGCTGCGCCATCTCGGCCTCGCCGCCCGCTTCGTCTCGGGCTATCTGATTCAGCTGAAGCCCGACCGCGTCGCGCTGGACGGGCCGGCCGGCACGGCGGTCGACTTCTGCGATCTGCATGCCTGGGTGGAGGTCTACGTGCCGGGCGCCGGCTGGATCGGCTTCGACCCGACCTCCGGCCTGATGACCGGCGAAAGCCACGTGCCGCTGGCGGCGACCCCGCACTACCGCTCCGCCGCGCCGATCGCCGGCGGGGTGGACTTCGCCGAGACCGAGTTCGACTTCGCCATGGAGGTGACGCGCGTTTCCGAAGCGCCGCGCGTCTCGAAACCTTTTTCCGACAAGAGCTGGGAGGCGCTCGACGCGCTTGGGGCAAAGGTGGACGCCGACCTCCAATCCATGGACGTGCGCCTCACCATGGGCGGCGAGCCGACCTTCGTCTCGATCGACGATTTCGAGGCGGCCGAGTGGAACGCCGACGCGACGGGGCCACGCAAGCGGGGCTTGGCCGACGGTCTGATCCGCCGGCTGCGGCAGCGCTTCGCGCCGGGCGGCTTTCTCCATCACGGCCAGGGCAAGTGGTATCCCGGCGAATCCCTGCCGCGCTGGACCTATTCGCTCTACTGGCGCAAGGACGGCAAGCCGATCTGGCGCAACCCCGATCTGTTCGCCGCCGAAGCGGGCTCGGGCGAGGAGACACCCGGCGAGGCGACGGCCGAGACGGCGCGCGTGCTTCTCGAGGGCGTGGCCAAGCGGCTCGGCGTCGAGCCCGGCAACGCGCTGCCCGCCTTCGAGGACCCGTCCTACTGGCTGGTGCGCGAGGCGCAGCTGCCCGAGAACGTTTCGCCGGACAATTCCAGGCTGGAAAACCCGGAAGAGCGCGCGCGCCTCGCCCGCGTCTTCGACCGGGGGCTGAACAATCCGGTCGGCTACGTCATGCCGGTGCAGGCGTGGCAAGCGCTGCCCGCCCGCTGGATGTCGGAGCGCTGGTCGACGCGGCGCGGCCAGCTCTTCCTGGTGCCGGGCGACTCGGCGCTGGGCTACCGCCTGCCGCTGGCCGCCCTGCCCTGGTTGCCGCCGGCGCGCTATCCCTACACGCATCCGGCCGATCCGATGCAGCGTTTCCCCGACCTGCCGGAGCGCGAGATCCTGGGCCAGGTGCAGAAGCGCATCTCGCAGGCCGACCCGGCGCCTGCCTGGTCGCCGCCCGAGCCCGGCCCGGAAGCCGAGATCGGCGGCTATGTCCGCACAGCCGTCGCCATCGAGCCGCGCGACGGCGTTCTTCACGTCTTCATGCCGCCGTTGGAATCGGCCGAGGCCTATCTCGACCTTCTCGCCGCCGTGGAGGACGAGGCCGAGGCGATGGCGCTGCCCGTGCGCATCGAGGGCTATGCCCCGCCTTTCGACCCGCGCCTCGACGTGATGCGCGTCGCGCCCGACCCGGGCGTGATCGAGGTGAACGTCCATCCCGCCGCGTCCTGGGGCGAGGCGGTGGCCATCACGCAAGGGGTCTACGAGGACGCGCGCCAGTCCCGCCTCGGCACCGACAAGTTCATGGTGGACGGACGCCACGCCGGCACGGGCGGCGGCAACCATGTGGTGATCGGCGGCGCGACGCCGATCGACAGCCCCTTCCTGCGCCGACCCGACCTCCTGAGGTCGCTGGTGCTCTATTGGCAGCGCCACCCGTCGCTGTCCTACCTCTTCTCTGGCCTCTTCATCGGACCGACCAGCCAGGCGCCGCGCATCGATGAAGCCCGGCACGACCAGCTTTACGAACTCGAGATCGCCATGGCGCAGGTGCCCGCGCCCGGCGAGGGCGCAGCGCCTCCGCCTTGGCTGGTGGACCGCCTGTTCCGCAATCTCCTGGTGGACGTGACGGGCAACACGCACCGCTCGGAAATCTGCATCGACAAGCTTTATTCGCCCGACGGCCCGACCGGGCGGCTCGGCCTCGTGGAGTTTCGCGGCTTCGAGATGCCGCCAGACGCGCGCATGAGTCTGGCCCAGCAGCTGCTGATCCGCGCGCTCATCGCGCGCTTCTGGCGCGAGCCGCAGGCCGGGCGCTTCGCGCGCTGGGGCACGCAGCTGCATGACCGCTTCATGCTACCGGCCTTCGTCTGGGAGGATTTCCTCGCCGTCCTGGCCGAGCTGACCCGTGCCGGCTATCCCGTGCGGCCGGAATGGTTCGAGGCGCAATGGGAGTTCCGCTTCCCCTTCTGCGGCGAAGTGCGCCACGAGGGCGTGACGCTGGAGCTGCGCCAAGCGCTGGAGCCCTGGCACGTCATGGGCGAGACGGGCGCCATCGGCGGCACGGTGCGCTTCGTGGATTCCTCCGTCGAGCGCCTTCAGGTGAAGCTCTCCGGCTTCGACACCTCGCGCCACATCGTCACCTGCAACGGGCGGCCGGTGCCGCTGGCCCCCACGCGGGATGTCGGCACTTTCGTCGGCGGCGTGCGCTTCAAGGCGTGGCAGCCGGCCTCGGGCCTGCATCCCACCATCCCCGTCCACGCGCCGCTGACCTTCGACATCTACGACCGCTGGTCGGGCCGCTCGCTCGGCGGCTGCACCTATCATGTCGCCCATCCCGGCGGGCGCTCCTACGACACGTTCCCGGTCAACGCCAACGAGGCCGAGGCGCGGCGTCTGGCGCGGTTCGAGGCGATCGGCCACACGCCGGGCGCCTTCCAGCCGCCTGCCGAGATCCCCGACCCGAGCTTCCCGCACACGCTCGATCTCAGACGGCCTGCCTTCCTTGCCGTCTGAGACCATCCCCATCGAAGCCGGCAAAGCCGCCGCCCCGCCCGCCGCCCGCTACGACGAGATGCGGGCGGCGGACGGCTCCGTGCGCCCGCATTACCGCCCGCTGACGGAGGCGTTGGCCGGCTGGAGCGAGGCCGAGCGCGAGACGCGCTTTCGCGCCGCGCGGCAATATCTGGGCGAGGCCGGCGTCTTCTACCGATCGGGCACGGATGGCGGTGAGCGGCTTTGGCCGATCGCCTTTCCGCCCGTGGTCATCGAGGCCGAGGAATGGCGGCGGCTGGAAGCGGGGCTGCGCCAACGCGCCGTCTATCTCGAACGGCTGCTGACCGATCTCTACGGTGAGCGGCGCATGGTCCGCGAGGGGCACCTGCCGGGCCTGCTTCTGGCCGGCAACCCGGAGTTCCTGCGCCCGCTTGCCGACCAGGGCCGCACCGGCCGCCCGCTGATCCGCTTCATCGCCGTGGATCTCGGCCGGGGGCCGGACGGGCGCTGGTACGTGATCGGAGACCGCACGCAGGCGCCCTCGGGCTCGGGCTTCGCGTTGGAAAATCGCGTCGCCACTTCGCGCGCCTTTCCCGACCTCGCCCGCTCGCTTCACGTCCGGCGCCTCGCCGGTTTCTTTGGCCGCTTCCGTGAGACGCTGAACGAGCTCAACGGCACGGAAGGGGCGCGCGTCGGCCTGCTGACCCCCGGCCCGCTGAACGAGACGTATTTCGAGCATTCCTATCTCGCCCGCTATCTCGGCTTCCACCTTCTAGAAGGCGGCGATCTCGTGGTGCGGGGAGACGAGGCCAAAATCCGCACCGTGGACGGCTTGCGTCCCGTGCGCGTCCTCTGGCGCCGGCTCGACGCCGACTATGCCGATCCGCTTGAGCTTTATTCCCGCTCGCGCATCGGCACGCCCGGCCTCGTGCGCGCCATCCGCGCCGGCAAGCTCGAACTCGTCAACGCGCTGGGCTCGGGGCTTCTGGAAACGCCGGCCTTCGCCGCCTTCGAACAGGGCATGGCGCGGGCGCTGATCGGCGAGCCCCTGCAACTCGCCTCGGCCGAAACGCGCTGGCTGGGCGAGCCGGGCGCTCAAGGGTTCGCTCACGCCTTGCCACCCGGCTGGCGTCTTGCCCGCGCCCTGCCCGCTCCCTCCGGCCCCGGCGCGCCGATCTCGGCCGAAGACTTGGCCGAGCGGGCTAAGGGGCGCGGCCGGGCGGATGTCGTGGCGCTGCGCCAGCCGCCGCTCTCCACCGTTCCCGTGTTCGGCGAGGGGGAACTCGAAAGCCGCCCGGTGACCTTGCGGGTGTTTCTGGCGCGCGGCCCGGACGGATGGGACGTCATGCCCGGCGGCTTTGCCCGCGCCGCCCATGACGAGCGGGGCGATGCGCTCGCCATCGCCGCCGGCGGGCGCTCCGTCGATGTCTGGATCGCCGGCGAGGCGGACGAACGGCCCGTTTCGCTGCTGGCATCTCCGGAAGCCGGCTACCACCGCCGCCTGCCGGGCTCGCTTCCCGCCCGCGCGGCCGACAATCTCTTCTGGCTCGGGCGCTATGTCGAGCGGCTGGAAGTCGCCTTCCGGCACTGGCGCGCCGCGATCGAGCGCGCCGAGGCGGGCGAAGACCCCGCGCCCGTGGACGAGGCGCGCATCAACCTTCTGCGCGTGGCCGGCGTCGGCCTTGGCGGGGCGGACCCGATCCACGGCCTGAAGGAGCTCGCCGACAGCGCCTTCCATCTCGCCTCGCGCATTCGCGACCGGTTCTCGCCCGATGCCTGGCGGGTTCTGGCCGAGATCGCGGAGGTGACGGCCGAGGCCATGCGCCTGCCCCCGCGCGAGCGCGACGACGCGCTGCTCGCCGGCCGGGTGCTGACGCGCCTTGCCGGCTTCGCGGGTCTGGTGCAGGAGAACATGTATCGCTTCACCGGTTGGCGCTTCCACGAATGCGGCCGGCGGCTAGAGCGCCTTTCGGCCACGGCAGAGGCGGCGGGCGCCTTCATGGCGGCGGGCGGAGACGGGGTGTTCGAGGCGCTGCTGGAATTCACCGACAGCCGGATGACCTATCGTCGTCGCTTCTCGGTGCAACTCGGCAGCAGCACGGTGATCGACCTCGCGCTGCTCGACCCGCTCAACCCGCGCTCCCTCGCCTTCCAGGCAAGGGCGCTGGAAGCCGCGCTGGCGGAACTGCCGGGCAACCTCATGGGCGAAAGCCTGGACCCGGCCTCGCGCCGCACGGCGCGGCTGCAGGTGCGCCTGCGCACGGCCCAGCCCGGCGAGGTGACGCCGGCGTTCCTCCGGCGTGTGGCGCGCGACGGATACGAGATTTCCGACCTTCTCTCGCAGCGCTATTTCGCCTTGGCGCCGCGCGGCGAGGCGGAACGCTCGGACACGGAATAGGCCCCCATGAGCCGCTACGACATCCGCCTCGCCATCGGCTACAGCTATCCCGGCTTCGTGCGCGACGCCCGGCATATCCTGCGCGTTTCGCCACGCCAGACCGCCGGCCAGCGCATCGAGCGCTTCTCGCTCGAAGTCGCGCCCGCCCCGGCGGAAACGGCTTCGGAAACCGACTTCTTCGGCAACGCGATCGACCATATCCTGATCGACCAGCCGCACGAGGCGCTGAGCATCGAGATGCGCGCCCGGGTCGCGGTGGACCGGCCGCTGCCGGACCTCGCCCGGACGCCCGCGCTCGGCGCCGTCGTCGAGTTGGCGCGAAAGTCCCGCGCCAGCGAGGGCGAGAGCCCGTTGCATTTCCTGGGCTCCGGGCGACTCGTCACTCCTTCCGCGCGCGTCGCGGCCTATCTCGAAGAGGGGCTCGATTTCAGCCGACCGATCGGCGAAGCGACACTCGATCTGGCGCGTCGCATTCGCTCTGACTTTCGCTTCCAGGCTGGCGTCACCACGATTTCGACCGGCGTGGAGGAGACCTTCGCCGCGCGCCGTGGCGTGTGCCAGGACTTCTCGCATCTGATGATCGCGGGGCTGCGCGGCCTCGGTCTGCCCGCCGCCTATGCCAGTGGCTTCCTGCGCACCGAACCGCCGCCCGGGCGGCCGAGGCTGGAAGGCGCCGACGCCATGCATGCCTGGGTCGAAGTGTGGACGGGGCCGGAGGGGGGCTGGCTCGGCTTCGACCCGACCAATGGCTGCTTCGCCGGCGAAGACCATGTCCTGGTGGCGCGCGGGCGGGACTATGCCGACGTCGCGCCGATCGACGGCGTCCTCATGACCTCCGGGCCGCAGCGCCATCACCATTCCGTCGACATGGTGCCGATCGAGGAGACCGAGGACGCATCGCTCCCTTCGCGATAGGCGCCCGCTCTCATCGCGCCTCGTTTAAAATCTTCCGTTTCTCGCAAGCGATCTTTTCAAACCGGCACGCTAAGTTACGCTTCGTAAGGAGCGATGCAAATCCATGCAGATCGACCTCTCCACCCTCTATGTGCTCGTGCTTGGGACGCTCGGCGTTTCGGCATCGCTGACCTATTGGGAGCGCCGTTTCCAGCCGCACCGGCAAACCGTCCTCGCCCGCTGGGCGCTCGGCCATGTCGCCTTCGCGACCGGCTGCGCCCTGTCGGTCTTCCCGCTGATCGAAAGCCCGCACCAGCGCGCGCCGATCTTTCTTCTCATGGTGTGCGGCTACGGTACGATGCTGGCCGGCGTCCTGATGCTGAACAATCAGAGCGTTCCGCGCTTGTGGTGGGCTGGCGCGCTGCTCTTCGCCGCGCTTTGCTTCGCGCTGTTTCCCCATATCACGCTGGAACAGTGGCATATGTTCGCCGGCGCCTCGATCGCCCTCATCTCGGGCGCCACGGGCCTCGTCCTGCGGCGCGGAGCGGCCTTCCTTTCCTTGCGCTCGCGGCGGCCGGCAGCGCTGGTCTTCCTGTTTCACGCGGCTTTCTATGTCGCGCGCGTCGCGGTCTTCCTGGTTTTCGACCTCACGAGCGGCCCGGTGATTCTCGCCTCGCTCGCCAAACTCACGATGTTCGAGGCGGTGCTTTTCGCCGTCGCCGCCCCGATGCTGCTGCTCTCGCTGGTGCGGGAGGAAGGCGAGGCGCATCTCTTCACCGCGTCCCAGACCGACTATCTCACCGGCCTTCCCAACCGCCGCGCCCTGTTCGAGCGCGCGGAGCGGCGGCTGCGCGAGGCCGACGAGACGGGCGAGGCCGTTTCAGTGTTGGTGTTCGATCTCGACCATTTCAAAAGCATCAACGACACGCATGGGCATCAGATCGGCGACGAGGTGCTGAAGCTCTTCGCCCGGACCGCCGAGCGCGAGCTGCGCTCGATCGACCTGATCGCCCGGTTCGGCGGCGAGGAGTTCGTGGCCGTGGTGGCCGGGCGCAGCCTGGAGGAGGTGCGCGGCGATGCCCAGCGCGTCGCCCGCAGCTTCTCGGCAGAAGCCGCAGGCTTCGGCCGGCTTGGCCTCCATGCCACCGTCAGCGTCGGGCTTGCCCATACCACCGGACGCGATGCCGACCTGTCCCGGCTCCTGAGCCAGGCGGACGCCGCGCTCTACCGTGCCAAGACGCTCGGGCGCGATCGGATCGAGCAGGCCCCACCGCTCGCGGCCGTCGCCTGATCCTTAAACGATCCTCCTCATGGAAAAAGGCCGGATCGCTCCGGCCTTTTCGGTTTTCACTCAAGCCCGGCGAGGCTTCACGCCTTGGCGAGATCCTGCTCGTCCAGCAGCTTGACGCCCAGCTCGGTCTCGACCTGCGCCTGGGCCTCGCGCCGGGGCGCGAAGACGATCGTGGAAAGCGGCGGCAGGCTCAACGAGAGCGAGAAGGGCCGGCCGTTGGAGTGGACCTCCTCGGCCTCGCGCCCGCCCATATTGCCGACATTCGACCCGCCGTAGATCTCGGCATCGGTGTTCAGCACTTCCTCCCAGAAGCCGCCATGGGGCACGCCGACGCGGTAGCCATGGTGGACATTGGGCGTGAAATTGCAGACCACCAGTGCCGCGCCGCCGTTCTTGTCCTTGCGCAGATAGGCCAGGACCGACTGCTCGACATTCGACGTGTCGACCCATTCGAAACCATGCGGGTCGCAATCGTTCTCGTAGAGCGCCGGCAGGCCGCGATAGAGCGTGTTGAGATCGCGCACCAGACGCTGCACGCCCGAATGCTCGCGATATTCGAGAAGATGCCAGTCCAGCGACTGGTCGTGGTTCCACTCCTCGGCCTGACCGAACTCGCTGCCCATGAAGAGCAGCTTCTTGCCGGGATGGGTCCACATGAACCCGTAATAGGCGCGCAGATTGGCGAATTTCTGCCACCAGTCGCCCGGCATCTTGCCCAGGATCGAGCCTTTTCCATAGACCACTTCGTCATGGCTGAGCGGCAGGACGAAGTTTTCGGAATAGGCGTAGACCATACCGAAGGTCATGTGGTGCATGTGATATTTGCGGTTGATCGGGTCTTCTTGCATGAAATGCAGCGTGTCGTGCATCCAGCCCATGTTCCACTTGAAGTGGAAGCCGAGGCCGCCGGCGTAGGTCGGGCGCGACACGTTGGGGAAGGAGGTCGATTCCTCCGCATGGGTCGTGGCGTTGGGGAATTGCCCGCCGACCTGCTCGTTGGTTTCCTTCAGGAACGCCATGGCCTCCAAGTTCTCGCGCCCGCCATGGATGTTGGGCTCCCATTCGCCGTGGTTGCGCGAATAGTCGAGATAGAGCATCGAGGCGACCGCATCGACGCGCAGTCCGTCGACATGGAACCGGTCGAGCCAGTAGAGCCCGTTGGAGACGAGGTAGTTCTTCACCTCGGTCCGGCCGTAGTCGTAGATCAGCGTGTTCCAGTCCTTGTGGAATCCCCGGCGCGGATCGGCATGTTCATAGAGCGCCGTGCCGTCGAACCGGCCGAGTCCGTGGATATCGGTCGGGAAATGGCCGGGCACCCAGTCGAGCAGCACGCCGATATCGGCCTGGTGGAAGGCGTCCACCAGCCGCGCGAAGCCGGCCGGATCGCCGTAGCGCGCGGTCGGGGCGTAGAGGCCGATCGGCTGGTAGCCCCAGGAGCCGTAGAACGGGTGCTCGGACACGGGCAGGAACTCGACATGGGTGAAGCCCATGTCGCGGCAGTAGTCCACGAGTTCGCGCGCCAGCGTGTCGTAGTCGAGGAAGCTGTTGCTCTCGCCCCGTCGCCAGGAGCCCAGATGCACTTCGTAGATCGAGATCGGCTTGTCGGCGGCCTGCCAGTCGCTCGGCTTGGCGCGGAAGGCGTCGTCCGCCCAATCGTGCTCCACCAGCCCTTCCACGATCGAGGCGGTGGAGGGCGCCAGTTCCTGGCGGAAGCCGACCGGATCGGCCTTCAGCGGCAGGACCTCGCCATGCCCGCCGATCATCTCGTATTTGTAGACCTCGCCCCGGTCGAGACCGGGAACGAAGATCTCGAACAGCCCGGCGTCGACGCGCTTGCGCATGACATGGCGCCGCCCGTCCCAGGCGTTGAAATTGCCGACCACCGAGACGCGGCGGGCATTGGGCGCCCAGACCGCGAAGGCCACGCCCTTCACGCCGTCGATCTCGGTCGGATGCGCGCCGAGCTTCTCGTAGAGCCGGTAATGCCGGCCCTCGTTCAGGAGATAGATGTCGAGATCGCCCAGAATCGTGCCGAAGCGGTAGGTGTCCTCCTCCTCCCAGGACTCGTCGCCGTGCCAGAAGCGATAGCGATGGTCCTCGAAGGCTTGCGGAACCACGCCGGAGAACAGGCCCTCCACCTCGCCGCGCTCCAACTCGCCGAGCAGCTTGCCGGAGCGGTCCAGCACCTCGGCCCGCTCGGCGCCGGGGCGGAAGGCGCGCAGCACCGCGCCGCCATCCTCAGTGCGATGGGCGCCGAGCACCGAGAACGGGTTCTCGTGCAGCCCCCTGGCCAGCGCGCGCGCCTCGTCCCCGTGCAGGCCGTGGTCGATGCCGCTGGCGGCGGATTGGGTCTGGCTCATCAAAGGACCTGTCGTTTCTGGAGAAGGGACACGATTCCACGCAGCGGAATCGACAGCCAGGCGGGACGCATCGCCGCCTCGTAGCGCAATTCGTAGAAGGCTTTCTGCAGCAGAAAGAGATCCAGCAGCCGCGCGTTCCCCTCGTCCGCGAGATCGACGCCGCTGGCGCTCTCCCAGGCCGAAAGGAAGGATGCGGAGGTCTCGTCGCGCCAGCGCTCGGCGGCGTCCCGCGCCCGCTCGGCCAGCGCCGGGTCCTCGGTGCGCAGAGCGTCGAGCGCCGCGAAGGCGGCATAGTCGTAGGAGCGCAGCATGCCGGCCACGTCGCGAAGCGGCGAGGTCTTGGCGCGGCGCTCAGGCAAAGGCCGGCCCGGCTCGCCCTCGAAGTCGAGAATGACGATGTCATCACCGCGCACCAGAAGCTGGCCGAGATGGTAGTCGCCATGGATGCGAGTGCGGCGGCCTGCCGGCTCCAGCTGCTTGAAGCTCTCGAACCAGCGGGCGATCTCGCCCTCGCGCGCGCCCAGCGCCGCGATGTCGGCGGCAACATCCGCCCCGCCCTCGACGCCGCGCAGAAGCGCGATGGCGCCGGCCGCCTCGTGCTTGGCCTCGTCCACGATGCGGGCCAGCGACACGCGGTCGAGCGGCTCGGGGTCGAAGGCGGCATCGCCCGTCTCGCTCGCCAGCGCGGCGTGCATCTCGCCCGTGCGCCGGCCGATCGTGCGGCCGGGATCGAAGGCGAACTCGGCCGCCGCCCCGCCCTCGCCCGCCCGCAGATGCGCGGCCAGCGAGCCGGTGACGGAGGCCCAGGCGTCGCCTGCGTTGCCGATGCGCTCGAACAGGGCGGCCACCGCCGCGCGGCTGCCGTCCGCGCGAGACAGTTCCAGCGAGCCGAGCAGCGCAGGCGCGGCCGTGAAGCCGGTGTTCTCCGTCAGGAAGGACGTGACTTCGAGTTCCGGTTGCTCGCCGTCGCGCAGCAGGCGGTAGAATTTCAGGATCGCGACGCGGCCGATGCCGATCGAGGTGTTGGACTGCTCGCCCGACAAAGGGGCGATGTCGGATGGGTCCACCGCCACCGCCTCGCGCAGTTGCTCAGCCCGGGCGGCGGAGGCCGTGGCGCGCAATGCGCCGCCTCCGGTCTCTGTCCGGCCGCCGGCCGCGATCAGTGCCACCACGGCCCGGCAGAAGTCGGGGTCGCGCGTGGCGTCCACCAGCGCCCGCTCGCCCTCCAGCTCGGCCAGGAGATTGGCCCCGACGCCCCGCCCGCGTGGGCACAGAGCGAGCGGCAGGAAATAGCGCTGCTCGCCATCAGTCGTGCGCACCACGGCTTCGCCCGCCAGCGCATCGCCCGCGCCGTCCACCACGCCGAGCGGCGCGAAGGAGACGGCGTCCAGCCGCTCGGACTTGGCGGCGAACCAGCGCTGCTGCTGGAGAAAGCGCCGGAGCGCCGCCTCCAGGGCGGCACCGTCCGCGCCCACGAGATCAGACAGGGAAGCGACACGCCCGAAGGCGGGAAGCATGTCGGGCGCGCCCGCGCCGGGCTTGGACTGCGTGTCGGTCATGGGCATCCATCATCGTCATGGGTCCGCCGCGGCGGGCCTGGCAAAAGCGAGCGAAAGGGCCGGAGCGCGGGTCTCTCGACCCGCGCCGCACCCGCGTCAGACGGAAAGACGGAAAATGGCGTAGGGAAGTTCCCCCGGTTCGAACCACCAATGCTGAACCTTGCCCGCCCAGGCGAACTGACGGTCGGACACGAGGTCCTCCACCTTCACCGTGCCATTGTCGGGAAGGCCAAATTCCCAGAGCGGCACCTCGAAATGGCCGCCCTGCGGCTGGTGCGGATCGAGCGTCACCATGACGAGAATGAACGAGGAGAGATCGGCCGTCCGCTTGCCGAAATAGAGGACGTTGTCGTTCCAGAACTGGTAGAATTCCAGGTTGCGGAAATCGCGCAGAGCCGGCTCGGAGCGGCGCAGCCGGTTGAGCAGCGCGAAGTCGTCGCGGATATGCCCTTCGCGCTTCCAGTCGAAGGCGCGGACCTCGTATTTCTCGGAGTCCTTGTACTCTTCCTTGCCGGTGACGAGCGGCTCGTATTCGCAAAGCTCGAAGCCGGAGTAGACGCCGTAATTGCCGGCGAGCGTCGCCGCCAGCGCGGCGCGGATGCGAAAGCCCGGCCGCCCGCTCGTATGGAGGAAGAGCGGGTTGATGTCGGGTGTGTTCACGAAGAAGTTCGGCCGCATGTATTCGGCACATTCCTCCTTCGTCAACTCGGTCAGATACTCCCGCAGCTCCCATTTCAGGTTGCGCCAGGTGAAGTAGGAATAGCTCTGGTTATAGCCGACCTTGGCGAGGCGCTTCATCAGCTTGGGTCGGGTGAAGGCCTCCGCCAGGAAGATCACTCCGGGGTCCACCGCCCGCACTTCCGCGATCATCCATTCCCAGAACGGGAACGGCTTGGTGTGCGGATTGTCGACGCGGAAGATACGCACGCCCTTGTCCAGCCAGAACAGGACGATGTCGCGCAGCTCGACCCAGAGCGAGGGGATCGCATCCGGCCCGTAGAAGTCGACATTGACGATGTCCTGATACTTCTTGGGCGGGTTCTCCGCGTATTTGATCGAGCCGTCGGGCCGCCAGTCGAACCAGCCCTTGTGCTGCTTGATCCAGGGATGGTCGGGCGAGCACTGGATGGCGAAGTCGAGCGCGAGTTCCAGCCCATGGTCGGCCGCGCGGGTGACGAGGCGCTGGAAGTCGGCAAAGGAGCCGAGCTGCGGATGCAGGTCTTTGTGGCCGCCCTCGTCCGAGCCGATCGCATAGGGGCTGCCGGGCTCGCCCGGTTTGGCGGTGACGCTGTTGTTCTTGCCCTTGCGGTTGATCTTGCCGATCGGGTGGATGGGCGGGAAATACAGGACGTCGAAGCCCATGTCCTTGATGTCGGGCAGGCGCGCGATCACGTCGTCGAACGTGCCGTGCCGCGCCGTGTCGCCGGACTGGGAGCGCGGCATCAATTCGTACCAGGCCGAAAAGCCCGCCGCCTCGCGGTCCACCCAGACCGGCACCTCGCCGGGGTGGCGGGTCAGGTTGGCGCGCACGCCGGCCCGGCGCAGAAGTTCGATCGTCTCGCCCTGCATGAACAGGGCGTAGAGCGCGTCCTCGTCCTTCAGCTTGCGTAGCTTCTCGACCCGGCCGCGCAGATCCTTCAGCGCCTTGCCGTCATCGCGCGAGCCGCGACCGGAGCCGGCGGCCTGCTCCAGCAAGAGCTCGCCCTCGCGAAGTTCCAGCGCGATGTCGACGCCGGCGTCGCGCTTCTTCTTGGTGTCGCTCGCCCAGGTGCCGAACACGTCGCGCCAGGCGATGATGGAATAGCGATAGGGACCGGGCGTCCTGAAGCGCACGGTGGCGCCCCAGCGGTCGTTGCCGATGAAGACGAAGGGCGTTTCCAGCCCGTCCATCTCGCCGCCATGGGTGATGAGCGCGGCAGCGATGATCTCGTGGCCGTCGGAGAAGATGTCGGCCGTTACCGTCAGCGGCTCGTTCTCGACCCGCTTCACCGCGAATCTGCCGCCGTCGATCAGCGGTTCGACGCCTTCGATCACCACGCGGCTGGCAGCCAGTTCCTTCAGCCAGGAGAGCGACTGCTCCTGGGCGGCGGCCTGCGAGGCCGCGCGCTTCTTGGGCTTGACCGCGACGGGTTCGGGGAGAGCCATGGACGAACCTTCTTTGCCGTTGCAACGACGGGAGAGCGGTCCCCCCGTTCTTGGCAAAGGAATAGAGGGCAAACCCGATTCATCCAGTCATGGAGCGCCGTTTCTCTCCCCGGCTACGTTCTTATTCGGGCTGGCCGGACACGACCTGCCGTTGTTCGCCCAGATGCGCGTTGCCCAGCGTCACGATGTCGCCCGCCTTCAGGTAGACCGGCGGCTTCATACCCGCGCCGACGCCCGCCGGCGTGCCCGTGGTGACGATGTCGCCCGGCTCCAGCGCGAAGAATTCGGAGGCGTAGGACACGATCGTGGCGAAGTCGAAGATCATGTCGGCCGTGGTGCCGGTCTGCTTTCGCTGGCCGTTGACGTCGAGCCAGAGTTCCAGCGCGCCGGGGTTCTCCAGCTCCTCCCGCGTCACCAGCCAGGGGCCGAGCGGGCCGAAGCCGGGGGCGCTCTTGCCCTTCAACCATTGCCCGCCGCGCTCCTTCTGCCAGGTCCGCTCCGACACGTCGTTGCACAGGCAGAAGCCGGCGACATAGTCGAGCGCTTCGTCCTTCGAGACCTGATAGCAGCGTTCGCCGATGACGATGGCGACCTCGACTTCCCAGTCGACCTGGGTGGCGCCCTTGGGAATGGCGAAGCCGTCGCGCGGGCCGGCGATGCAGCTGACCGCCTTGTTGAACAGGAGCGGCTCGCTCGGCGTTTCGGAGCCGGTCTCGGCCGCGTGCTCGGCATAGTTCCGGCCGACCGCGACGAAGTTGCGTGTGCCGGCGACCGGCGCGCCCAGCCGGTGGCTCGGGTCGGCCTTGGGCAGGCTCTTGGGGTCGAGCGCGCGCAGCCGCTCCAGACCCTGGCGCGAGAGAACCGCGCCGGCGATGTCGTCGATCTCGCCCGACAGGTCGCGAATGCGGTTTTCCTCGTCGATCAGCCCCGGCTTCTCGGCCCCCGGCTCTCCGAATCGCACCAGTCTCATGCCTGTCCCTCCTGCCCCGCGCCGGTCTGTTGGTCCGGCGGGTTGTCGTTCCTTCGCCGTCCGCCGCATCTCACGCAAGGGGAGGCGCAGGGCTCACGATGATTTTTAGCTGCTCGGCCCGGCCAGCCCGCCATGGGCGAGCGGCGGCGGCTCGCTGACGCCGCGCGCATGGAGCCGGCGCCCGGCCGCATAGGTCGCGACCACGCAGCGGTCGTCGCCCAGCGTGGCCAGCGCGAACAGCTCCTCCTCCAGCGTCTCGATCCGCTCGGCGCGCTGGCGCAGGGCCGGCGTCGCACGGGCGTCGAGCAGCGTCAGGTCCGCCTCGAAGCCGGGCGCGACCTGCCCGATGCGGTGGCCGAAGCCGATCGCGTCGGCATTGCCGGCGGTCATCATATAGAAGGCGGCATGACCCGGCAGGCGCTGGCCGCGCAAGGCCAGAACCTTGTAGCCCTCGCCCGCCGTCTGCAGCATGGAATAGGACGTGCCGCCGCCGATATCGGTGGCGAGCCCCATGCGCAGCCCGGCCGCGAGCGCCGCGTCGCGATCGAACAGGCCGGAACCGAGGAACAGGTTCGAAGTCGGGCAGAACACCGCCGTCGCCTGATGGTCGGCGAGCGCGGCGCGCTCGCGCTCCGACAGGTGGATGCAATGGCCGAACAGGGCGCGGCGGCGTACCAGCCCATAGCGCTCATAGACGGCGGTGTAGTCCTCGGCCCAGGGGAAGAGTTCCTTGACGAAGGCGATCTCGCCGAGATTTTCGGAGAGATGGGTCTGGATCGCCATGTCAGGATGCGCCTCGGCGAGCGCGCCGGCCACCTCCAGCTGCGCCTCGCTGGAAGTCGGCGCGAAGCGCGGCGACAGCGCCACTTCCAGCCGCCCCGCCCCGTGCCAGCGCTGGACGAGCGCCAGCGTCTCGTCATGGGCGCGCTCCGGCGTGTCGGTCAGCGCCGGCGGGGCGTTGCGGTCCATCATGACCTTGCCGCCGATCATGCGAAGTCCGAGCCGGGCGCTTTCCGCAAAGAAGCTTTCGGCCGACTGCGGATGCGAGGTGCAGAAGGCGACGGCCGTGGTCGTGCCGTTGCGCAGAAGCTCGTGCAGCAGGAACTGCGCCGCCGCGTCCGCCACCGCGGGGTCGCTATAGCGGGACTCTTCGGGGAACGTGTATTTGGCCAGCCACTCCATCAGCTCCGTGCCGTAGGAGGCGATGACCTGGGTCTGCGGCATGTGCAGATGCGGGTCGATGAAGCCCGCCGTCAAGAGGAAGGGCCGGTAGTCGGTGACGGAAAGATCGGGCGACAAGGTGGGCAGCAGGTCGCCGGCCTCGCCCACAGCCTCGATCGAGCCGTCGCGCACGACCACGAGCCCATCCTCGATGAAGCGGGCGGCCGGCGTCTGGCGGGGGTCGAGGTGCTGCACCTCGTAGGACAGGACGCGCGCGCGCAGGGCGAGCGTGCCGCCTTGGGGAAAGAGAATGTCGGTCATGGTCTCAGGGTTTACCCCCAACGGCGCGGCAGGGCCAGAGTCTGGCTAATTAGCCGGGATCAGGGGCGATAGCGGCCGCTGCCGGATTCCAGCCAGCGCGAGAGCGTCAGCCGCTCCTCGGGCTCCAGCCCGGTGATGTTGCCGGGCGGCATGGAGTGCGAGCGCACGGCCTGCCGCTCGATCAGCGAGGCGTTCAGCACGATATCGCGGCCGTTTTCCAGAAGCACGGCTTTGGGCGCATGGCCGATGCCGGGCCAGAGCGGCTTGCGTGCATGGCACATGGAGCAGCGCGACTGGACGATGGATTCCGCCTCCACAAAAAGCGGCGAGCGCGCCAGCGCGAGTTGCGGATCGGCGGGAAAGTCGAGGCTGGAATTGGTGGAGGACGCGACGTCCGCCGTCGAGGCGCGCCAGCCCGGCGCGCCCGAAAGCGTGATGACGAGGACGAAGAGCACGCCCGCCACGGCCCAGCACCACCAGAGATGCTGCCCCGTCTTGTGCTTGGTGTTGAAGAAATGGCGCACCACGGCGCCGATCAGCAGCACCAGCCCGGCGATCGCCCAGTTCCACTCCGTCGCGAAGGCGAGCGGATAGTGGTTGGAGAGCATGAGGAAGATGACGGGCAGCGTCAGATAGTTGTTGTGCAGCGAGCGCTGCTTGGCCGCCGCGCCGAGGCGTGGGTCGGGCGAGCGCCCGGCCTTGAGGTCCGCAACCACGATCTTCTGGTTGGGTATGATGAGCATGGCGACATTGGCGGTCATGATCGTCGCGATCATGGCGCCGGTGTGCAGCATGGCGCCGCGCCCGGAAAAGAGCTGACTGAACACGAAGCTGGCCGCCACGACATAGACGAAGACGATCCCGAGCAGCGTCGAGTCGTTCTTGCCGAGCGGCGACTTGCAGATCGCGTCGTAGACGACCCAGCCGAGCGCGAGGCCGGCGATGCCGATCAGCGTCGCGCCCCAGGCCGGCAAGTCGGCGCGCGCGGGGTCGATGAGATAGAGATCGGCCCCGAGATAATAGACGAGGAACAGCAGCGCCGCGCCTGAAAGCCAGGTGGCGTAGCTCTCCCATTTGAACCAGGTCAGGTCCTCCGGCATGTGCGGCGGGGCGACCATGTATTTCTGGATGTGGTAGAAGCCGCCGCCATGGACCTGCCAGGCCTCGCCGCCGACGCCCACCAGCGGTGCGCCATGCGGCCTGCGCAGGCCGAGGTCGAGGGCGATGAAATAGAAGGATGAGCCGATCCAGGCGATTGCGGTGACGACATGCACCCAGCGCACGGCGAATTGCAGCCATTCGGCGAAATAGGTCCACATGGGATGACCCCCGAAGCGCCGCCCCCTTGTCGCGGAACGCCCCAAAATGAATCCGATGTGCCTTTGCGGGCCCCTCGCCGTTCAGGAGACGGTGGGAGGAGCAGGCGTTGGGAGCGAAGGGCGCGAACGCCCTTCGGCTTTGATCTGACCTGTCGCTCCCTTCTCTAGAGGTGCGACAGGAGGGTCGTGATGGCGAGTCGTTGGCGTGGAGTCGCGAGAACCGGAGCGGAGCGGACTTGCCGTCCGTGAGCACCGGAAGCGCAGCGAACCGCGCCAGACGGCCGCCAGCGCGAGCCGTGGCGATTAGTTGCGCACGCCTTCGACGTACCAGTCCATCTTCAGGAGGTCGGCGTCGGGAACGACCGTTCCGGCGGCAATCTTCTCGGCGCCGGACTGGTCCTTGATCGGGCCGGTGAAGATTTCGAACGTGCCGGCCTTGGTCTCGTCGACGATCTTCTGCGCGGCAGCCTTCACGTTGTCCGGCATCGCGGCGTTGAACGGGGCCATCTCGACCTCGCCTTCCTTCATGCCGAGCCAGACGTCGCTGCGCTTCCAGGTTCCGTCCATCACCGCCTGAACGCGGCTGACATAGTACGGGCCCCACTGGTCGACGATCGCCGTCATGTGGGCTTTGGGCGCGAAGTTCGTCATGTCCCAGGCCTGGCCGAAGGCGATGGCGCCGCGCTTCTCGGCTTCCTGCAGCGGGCCGGGCGAGTCGGTGTGCTGGGTGATGACGTCGGCACCCTGGTCGAACAGGGCGGAGGCGGCCTGCGCTTCCTTAGCCGGATCGTACCAGGAATTGACCCAGACGACCTGCGTTTCGAACTTCGGGTTCACCTTGCGGGCGGCGAGTGTGAAGGCGTTGATGCCCATCACGACTTCGGGGATCGGGAAGGAGGCGACGTAGCCGGCCTTGCCCGACTTCGACATCATGCCGGCGATCGTGCCGAGCACGGCGCGGCCCTGATAGAAGCGCGAATTGTAGGCGCTCATGTTGGGCGCGGTCTGGTAGCCCGTGGCGTGCTCGAACTTCACGTTCGGGAACTGCTTGGCGACCTTCAGCGTCGGATTCATGAAGCCGAACGAGGTCGCGAAGATGATGTCGTTGCCGTCCTGCGCGAGCTGGCGGATGACGCGCTCGGCATCCGGGCCCTCGGCGACGTTCTCGACGAAGCTGGTCGTCACCTTGTCCCCGAGCTTCTCGGCCAGATACTTGCGGCCCTGGTCATGGGCGAAGGAATAGCCGAAATCGCCGATCGGGCCGACATAGACGAAGGCGGCCTTCACCGGGCGGTCCTTCACCTGGGCGAAGGCCGGCGCGCCGATCGCCAGCGTGGCGGCGAGCGCGGCGCCCCCGAGAAGAACCTGACGGCGATTGAGAAGGATCATCGAACACTCCTTGCGATGGTGCGGGGTCAGGCCGAGGCCCGGAAGGGTTTGCCGAGGCAGGCGGGCGCGGCGCTGCGGGTGCGCGCCCGGCCCGAGATGAGGGCGAGAACGAGGATCGTCGCCAGATAGGGAAGGCTGGTCAGGAACTCGGGCGCGAAGAGCGACCAGCCGGCCGCCTTGGCCTGCAGTTCCAGCGTGATGACGGCGCCGAAGAGATAGGCGCCGAGCAGGAGCCGGCCCGGCCGCCAGGAGGCGAAGACCACGAGCGCGATGGCGATCCAGCCGCGCCCGGCGGTCAGCCGCTCGGCCCACATCGGGGTCAGCACCAGCGAATAGTAGGCGCCGGCCAGCCCCGCCATGGCGCCGCCGAACAGCACCGCGCAATAGCGCACCTTGAGAACGGGATAGCCGATCGAATGGGCCGAGGCGTCGCTCTCCCCCACGGCGCGCAGCACGAGGCCGGCACGAGAATGCTTGAGGAACCACCAGACCGCAAAGGTCAGCGCGAAGGAGGCGTAGACGATCGGCGAATAGCCGAACAGGACGCGCCAGATCGGATCGGTGCTGAGCGAAGCGGGAAAGACCGGGCCGAAGATCGGCGTGGTGATGCCCACGAAGGAGGCGCCGGCGAGCGCCGAGACGCCGGTGCCGAAGATGGTGAGCGCCAGACCGGTCGCGACCTGGTTGGCGGTGAGGGTCAGCGTCAGGAAAGCGAAAATCAGCGAGGCAGCGGCGGCGGCGGCCATGCCGCCGAGCGCGCCCAGGGCCGGCACGCCGGTCGTCACCGACACGATGAAGCCGGTGACGGCGCCGATCAGCATCATGCCCTCGACGCCGAGATTGAGGACGCCCGACTTCTCCACCACGAGTTCGCCCAGCGCCGCGATCAGGATGGGCGTGGCGGAGGTGACGATGGCGACGATGATGGCGACGACGAGCGCTTCGTTCATGCTGTCACCTCGCCCTTCGCGTTCTTCGTCTGGGAAAGGTGGGCTTCGGGCAGGGTCGCCGCGCCCGCCGGGGGCGCCAGCGTCGCGGGGGCGGGGCCGCCTAGCCCGCCGGAGCCGCCGGAGCCGCCGAGCGCCAGCCGGTAGCGCACCAGAACGTCCACCGCGAGCAGGAAGAACAGCATCATGGCCTGGAACACGCCGATCGCCGCCGCAGGCAGGCCGATCGCGGTCTGCGCGCTTTCGCCGCCGACATAGGTCAGCGCCAGAACCAGCGCGGCCAGCACGATGCCGATCGGATGCAGCCGGCCGAGAAAGGCGACGATGATGGCGGTGAAGCCGTATCCCACGGGAAAGGCGGGGACCATCTGGCCGAAGGGTCCTGCCGCCTCGAAAATGCCGGCGAGCCCGGCCAGCGCGCCGCCGAGCGCCAGCGTCATCCAGACCACGCGGTTCTCGCGAAAGCCGCCATAGCGCGCCGCCTGCGGGCTGAGGCCGACGACGCGGACCTGAAAGCCCGCCACCGTGCGCGACACGGCGAACCAGAGCGCCAGTGCCACAGCGAGAGCCACGGGAATGCCGAGATGGATCAGCGTGCCCGGCACGACGAAGGGCAGGGTCTGGTCGGCCGAGAACATGGCGGTCTGCGGGAAGTTGAACCCCATCGGGTCCTTCCACGGGCCGCGCATGAGATAATAGAGAATCTGGATCGCGACGTAGTTCAGCATCAGGCTGGAAAGGATTTCCGAGACGCCGAGCGCGGTGCGCAGAAGCGCGGGGATCGCCGCCCAGACCACGCCGCCGACGATGCCGGCCACGACCATGAGCGGCAGGATCCAGGGGCCGGTCATCTCGAGCGTGAGAAGCGCGACGCCGGTGCCGGCCAGCCCACCCATGACGTACTGCCCCTCGGCGCCGATGTTCCAGACATTGGCGCGAAAGCCGACCGACAGGCCGACGGCGATCAGCGCCAAGGGCGCCGCCTTCACCAGAAGGTCCTGCCAGCGATAGGGGTTGAACAAGGGTGTGACGAAGATCTCGCGCACGGCGCCGAACCCGTCATAGCCGAGCAGCGTGAACACCACGGCGCCGACAACGAGCGTCAGCATCACCGCGAGCACGGGCGTCGCGAAGAGCATGGTGCGGCTCGGCTCGCGCCGGGGAACGAAGCGCAGAGCCATCAGGCGGCGACCTCCGCATGGGGTTCGCCATGGATGCCGCCCATCAGGAGACCGACGCGCTCGATCGAAATGCCCTTCACCTCCATCGCGGGCGACAGGCGCCCCTCGTTGATCACGGCCAGCCGGTCGCAGAGTTCCAGAAGCTCGTCGAGATCCTGGCTGACCACGACGATGGCCGCGCCCCGCGCAGCGAGGTCGATCATCGCCTGCCGGATGAAGGCGGCGGCGCCCGCATCGACGCCCCAGGTCGGCTGCGAGACGACGAGCACGGTCGGCTCCTGGCCGATCTCGCGGCCCATGATGAATTTCTGCAGATTTCCGCCCGAGAGCGAACGCGCGGCGGCGCGCGGCCCCGTCGCTTTGACGCCGAAGCTCTTGATGACCCCCTCGGCGAAACGGCTCGCGGCTGCGGTGCGCAGGAGGCCCCCTGAGGCCAGCCCCTTACGGGCGCGGGCCGAAAGAATGGCGTTCTCGGCAAGCGTCATGTCCGGCACGGCGGCGTGGCCGTTGCGCTCTTCCGGCACGGTGGCGAGTCCCGCCCGGCGCCGCGCTGAGACGCCGGCTTGGCCGAGTTCGCGTCCGTCGATGGCAATGCGGCCGGAAACGCCGGCCGTTCGCTCGCCGGACAGCACTTCCAGAAGCTCGTTCTGCCCGTTGCCGGCGACGCCCGCGATGCCGAGGATTTCGCCCGCGCGGACGGAAAAGCCGATCTCCTTCAGGCTCGTACCGAAGGGCGGCAGGCCGGGGGCGGACAGGCTGGCAACCGTGAAACGCTCGGCCCCGGCGCTGCTCGCGGGCTTTTGCGAGAGCGCCTTCAGCGAACCGCCGATCATCAGTTCGGCCATGGAGCGCGCGGTTTCCTCGCGCGGATCGCAGGTGCCCACGACGCGCCCGCCGCGCAGGATGGTGGCGGTCGAGCAGAGCGTGCGGATCTCGTCCAGCTTGTGCGAGATATAGAGGATCGAGCAGCCCTCGCCCTGCAGCTGGCGCAGCACAGCAAAGAGCGCCTCCACCTCCTGCGGCGTCAGGACCGAGGTCGGCTCGTCCATGATCAGGAGCTTGGGCCGGCCGAGCAGGGCGCGCACGATTTCGATGCGCTGACGCTCGCCGACCGAGAGCGTGTGGACCTCGCGATGCGGGTCGAGCGCGAGCCCGTAGCTGGTCATCACCTCGCGCACGCGCGCTTCCAGCTCGCGGCGGGGCGGCGGATCGTCCATGCCGAGCGCGATGTTCTCCAGCACCGTCATCGCCTCGAACAGGCAGAAATGCTGGAACACCATGCCGATGCCGAGGCGCCGGGCCTCGCGCGGTGAGCCGACGCGCACGGGGCGCCCGTCGAACAGGATCGTGCCCTCGTCGGCGCCCTGCACACCGTAGATGATCTTGACCAGCGTGGACTTGCCGGCCCCGTTCTCGCCGAGCAGCGCATGGATGGCGCCGGGGGCGACGGAAAAGGAGATGTCGTCGTTCGCCACCACGCCCGGAAAGCGCTTCGAAACGGACTGAAGCTCAAGACGAGGCGACATGGAAGAGGTCCGACGCGATTCAACCATCTGGGTTATTGCACTCGTTTTGCACAAGCGCAAAGCCTGAGCAGCGGTTTTCCTCAGCCGTCGATAGGATCGCGGTCAAGATTTCGGCAGCCGCCAAAGCGGCGATCACCGCCGGCCGCTTGTCGCGCACTCTAGCGCCGCCGATCGGCAGGGTGAGGCGGGCCGCGAGCGCCCCCCCTCCCGCTTCCGTCAAGCGTCGCCGAAAGGTCTCGCGCTTGGTGGCCGAGCCGATCATGCCGACATAGGCGGCGTCCGCGCGCCGCAGAGCCTCGGCCGCGATCAGGAAATCCAACGCATGGTCATGCGTCATCACCACGAACGCAGAGCCTTTGGGCGCACCAGCAATCTCGGCCTCGGGCAGC
This sequence comes from Aureimonas sp. AU40, assembly GCF_001463785.1. Taxonomy (NCBI): domain Bacteria; kingdom Pseudomonadati; phylum Pseudomonadota; class Alphaproteobacteria; order Hyphomicrobiales; family Aurantimonadaceae; genus Aureimonas; species Aureimonas sp. AU40. The sequence goes on along the minus strand of NZ_BBWL01000002.1, from coordinate 69,215 downwards.
GCGCGCAGGCGGCGCTCAGGGCCGGCGGGCAAGGCGGCAAGCCGGTCGGCCCGCGTGTCGACGACGATCGTGCGCAGCGGCAGCGGTGCAAGGGCCTGGGCCAGCGCCTGGCCGGTGTGGCCGGCGCCGAACAGGAAAACGCTCGGCCAGGCGTCTCTCTCCCGTGCCTCCAGCGCTTCCATCTCGGCGAGCAGAGCGGCGTCGAGCCGGCGCAGGCCCAGCCCGACATGGCCGCCGCAGCACTGGCCGATGGCCGGACCGAGCGGGATGGCGAGATCACTCCGCGCTTCGCCGGCCGCCAGAAGCCGGCGCGCCTCGACGATCGCCTCCATCTCCAGCGCGCCGCCGCCGACCGTGCCGCTGGCATCGTCCACCGTTACCAGCATGAAGGCGCCGACCTCGCGCGGGGTGGAGCCGCGCGCCGTGTCGACACGCACGAAGATGGCGGGCCGCCCCTCGGCCAGGGCGGCGCGAAGGGCGGGAAGAGCGCTCATGCGGCGCGCACCGCACGCACGGAAGAAAGGATTCGCTCGGGCGTCGCCGGGGCATCGAGCGCGGGGAAGCGCCGGCCTTCGCCGGCCGCCAGCACCGCGTCCGTCAAGGCGGAGAAGACCGAGAGCGCCAGCATAAAGGGCGGCTCGCCCACGGCCTTGGAGCGGAAGACCGTGGCGGCCGGGTTGCGGCCCTTGTCCCAGAGCTTGATGCGGAGATCGTCCGGCCGGTCGTTGGCGGTCGGGATCTTGTACGTGGACGGCGCATGGGTGCGCAGCCGCCCCGCCTTGTCCCAAACCAGCTCTTCGGTGGTGAGCCAACCCATGCCCTGGATGAAACCGCCCTCGATCTGGCCGAGATCGACCGCCGGGTTCAGCGACTGGCCGACATCGTGGAGAATGTCGGCGCGCAGCAGGCGGTTCTCGCCGGTCAGCGTGTCGATCACCACTTCGGCGCAGGCCGCGCCATAGGCATAGTAATAGAAGGGTTTGCCGCTCGCCGTGTCGCGGTCGTAGCTGATGCCGGGGGTCGCGTAGAAGCCGGTGGAAGAGAGCGAGACGCGGCCGAGATAGGCCTCGCCCACGAGGTCGCAGAAGCGCTTTTCCAGGGAGCCGATCCGCACCCGGTTCGGCAGGAACTCGACCGCCTCCGGGCTGACGCGGTAGCGATCAGCGGCAAAGGCCACCAGCCGCTCCTTGATCGTGCGCGCCGCGGCCTGCGCGGCCATGCCGTTGAGATCCGAGCCGGAGGAGGCGGCGGTGGCCGAGGTATTGGGCACCTTGGCCGTGGTGGTCGCGGTGATCTTCACCTTGTCCACGTCGATCTGGAATTCCTCGGCCACGACCTGCGCGACCTTGGTGAAGAGGCCCTGCCCCATTTCCGTGCCGCCGTGGTTCAGGTGAACCGAGCCGTCCTTGTAGACATGCACCAGCGCGCCGGCCTGGTTAAGATGCGAGGTGGTGAAGGAGATGCCGAACTTCACCGGCGTCAGCGCGAGGCCCTTCTTGAGCACCGGGCTCGCCGCGTTGAAGGCCCGCACCGCCTCGCGACGGGCGCGGTAGTGAGAGGAGGCTTCCAGTTCCTCCACGATCTCGGCGATGACGCTGTCCTCGACGCTCTGGCGATAGGGCGTCACGCCCGGCTCGGCGCTGCCCATGGCGGGGTAGAAATTGCGCTTGCGCACGTCGAGCGGATCGAGGCCGAGATCGAAGCCGATCCGGTCCATCGCTCGTTCGATCGCCACCATGCCCTGCGGCCCGCCAAAGCCGCGAAAGGCCGTGTTGGAGACCGTGTGCGTTTTCAACCGGCGCGAATGGATATGGGCGGTTTTCAGATCATAGGCGTTGTCGGCATGGAACATCGCGCGGTCCGCGATGGCGCCCGACAGATCCTTCGAATAGCCACAGCGGATGAACTGCCGGAACTCGGCGCCGAAGAGCCGCCCCTCGCCGTCATGGCCGACGCGGTAGTCGGTGCGGCATTCGTGCCGCTTGCCGGTCATTTCCATGTCGTCGTCGCGGTCGAGCCGGCACTTGGCCGGGCGGCCGGTCTTCAGCGCTACGAGCGCGGCGACGCTGGCAAAGAGCGCGGGCTGCGATTCCTTGCCGCCGAAGCCGCCGCCCATGCGCCGCACCTCGACCGTCACCGCATGGTCGGCGCGGCCGATGGCTTTGGCGACATTGTGCTGCACTTCGGAAGGATGCTGAGTGGAGGAGCGCACCACCACGTCGCCGTCCTCCTGCGGCCAGGCATAGGCGATCTGGCCTTCGAGGTAGAAATGGTCCTGCCCGCCGGTCTCGACCCGGCCTTCCACCACATGCGGCGCGGCGGCGAGAGCGCCGTCCAAGTCGCCAAGGCGCATTTCGTGCGGCGCGAGAAGGTCTTCGCCGACATTGTCGGCCGCCGCGATCGCCTCGTCCAGCGTCACGGCCGCCGGCAGATCCTCGTAGGAAACCACGGCGAGCTTGGCCGCCGCGCGGGCCTGTTTCACGCTGCTGGCGGCCACGGCGAAAAGCGGCTGGCCGACGAAGCTGACCAGCCCGTCGGCAAAGATCGGATCGTCGCCGAAGACGGGGGAATAGTCGTTGATGCCCGGCACGTCCTCCACCGACAGGACGCAGACGACGCCCGGCGCGGCGCGCACGGGAGCCAAGTCCATGGAGAAGATGCGCGCATGGGCCTTGGGGCTCATGGCGAGGAAGACCTGCAGCGTGCCCGGAAGCTCGGGATCGTCGTCGAGATAGCGCGCCTCGCCCGAGACGTGCTTGGCGCCGCTGTCGTGGCGGATCGGCTGGCCGACGCCGCCCTTGAGACGCGTCTGTTGCAGGGGCGGAGCTTCGCCGAGCACGGTGGGCTCGACCGTGCCCGCCTCGCCCCGGTCCTGAATGCGGGTCTCGTCCATCACGCCACCTCGTCGATGCGGGTCGGGACGCCGGCGAGTTGCAGCCGGAAGCGCTCCAGGCATCCGGCGGCGGCGAGAAGCCGATAGTCGGCGCTGGCGCGCAGGTCGTCCAGCGGCTGGAAATCCTCGCGAAGCGCCCCGCCCGCAAGCGCCACGGCCTCAGCGTCGAAGGGTCGGCCGGTCAGCGCGCGCTCGGCGGCGATCGCCCGCTTCGGCGTTCCCGCCATGCCGCCGAAGGCAAGGCGCGCCTCGCTCACCACGCCGTCTTCGAGCGTGAGCTTGAAGGCGGCGAGCACGGCGGAAATGTCGGAATCCTGCCGCTTGGAAATTTTGTAGGCGGCGAAGCGCTCGTCCTCCTTCAGAAGCGGCACCTCGACGGCGGCGACGAACTCGCCGGGCGCGCGGTTCTGCTTCCCATAGGCGATGAAGAACTCTTCCAAGGGCAGCGTCCGCATATCGTCGCCCCGGCGCAGGAAGAGGTTGGCGCCCAGCGCGATCAGCATGGGCGGCAGGTCGCCGATCGGCGAGCCATTGGCGATGTTGCCGCCGACTGTGCCGGTGTTGCGGATCTGATAGCCGGCAAAGCGGCGCATGACCTCGCCGAGATCGGGATGAATCTCGGCTAGCCGCAGCCGCGCCTCAGCATGCGTGACGCCCGCGCCGAAGAAGAGCGAATGCGGCCCTTCCTCGACATGACGAAGGTCCTCGACGCGCGAAACGTCGATCATCACCGGCAGGTCGCGATGCTGCTTGGTGACCCAGAGCCCGACATCGGTGGCGCCCGCGACCAGCGTGGCGTCGGGATGCGCGGCATAGCAGTCGGCGAGATCGTCCACATTGCCGGGCGAGAGCCAGAGCCGGCCCTCCGCCTCGTAGCGAAAGACGCTTTCGCCGCGCGCCGCGCGCAGCCGCTTGGCGATTCCCGCGTCCGCGCTCGCCGTATCGGGCAGCGGCTGCTTGGCGAGATCGAGCCCGGCATCCACGATCGGCCCATAGCCGGTGCAGCGGCAGAGATTACCGGACACGAGGTCCTTCACCGACTGGCGATCACCGAGCGCGCCGGTTCGCCAGCCCGCATAAAGCTGCATCACGAAGCCCGGCGTGCAGAAGCCGCATTGGCTGGCATGCCGCTCCACCATGGCGCTCTGGATCGGGTGCGGCCCGCCCTGGCCGAGATGCTCCACCGTCACCACCGAGCGCCCGTGCAGCGCCGGCAGGAAGAGGATGCAGCTGTTGACGGCGCGGCGCCGCAGGCCGCCCTCCCCGTCCGGCTCCTCGATCAGGATCGTGCAGGCGCCGCAATCGCCCTCCGCGCAGCCTTCCTTCGTGCCGGTCAGCCGCTCGGCGGGGCCTCTGAGATAATCGAGAACCGTGGTCGTGGGCATAAGGCCCTCGACGCTGCGGTCCTCGCCGTTCAGGAGAAAGCGGATCGCCTCGCTCATCGTGTCTCAGCTCCCGCGATAGGTGGAATAGCCGAAGGGCGAGATGAGAAGGGGCACATGGTAATGCCGCGTCTCGGCCACGCCGAAGCGGATCACCACGTCGTCCAGGAATTTCGGCGCCGGCAGCGAAGTACCGTTTCCGTCGAAATAGGGGCCGCAGAAGAAGGTCAACTCGTAGACGCCGGGCCGGCAGCTTTCGCCCTCCAGAAGCGGCTTGTCGCAGCGCCCGTCAGCATTGGTGCGCGTTTCCACTACCAGCTCGCGCCGGTCGCCCTCCACACGGTGGAGCACGAGTTCCAGGCCGCTCGCGGGCACGCCGCGCGCCGTGTCGAGGACATGCGTCGTCAGCCGGCCGGCCGGCGCGTCGTTGACTGTCATGAATCGAGGGGTCCTTCGGTCTTGACCATCCGGTCAATCAGTCTGCACCGCTTCGGGCGCCCTCGTCCAGTCTCGGAACGATTCCAGGGAACGATGCCGCGCCCGGACGGCCATGGAAATCGGCGGTGGATCGTCGTATCCGAAAGGGACGCCTGAGACCGGAGAGCCGCGCCATGACCACAGCCTATCCCCGCGACATGCTCGGATACGGACGCCGCACCCCCGATCCGCGCTGGCCGAACCCCGGTGGCACCGGCCCGGCCAGGATCTGCGTGCAATTCGTAGTGAACTACGAGGAAGGTGGCGAGAACGCCGTGATCCACGGCGATAAGGCCTCCGAGGCCTTCCTGTCGGAGATCGTCGGTGCCGCGCCCTGGCCCGGGCAGCGCCACATGAACATGGAATCGATCTACGAATACGGCGCGCGCGCCGGCTTCTGGCGGCTCTGGCGGATGTTCACCGAGCGCCAGCTGCCGGTGACCGTCTATGGCGTGGCCACCGCGCTGGAGCGCAGCCCCGAACAGGTCGCCGCCATGCAGGAAGCCGGCTGGGAGATCGCCTCGCACGGGCTGAAATGGATCGACTATCGCGATCACACGATCGAGGCCGAGCGCGCCGACATGGACGAAGCCCTGGCGCTGCACGAGGCGGCGACGGGCGAGGCGCCGCTCGGCTGGTACACCGGCCGCTCCTCCGAGCACACGCTGGAACTCGCCGCCGAGCGCGACTTCCTCTACGCCTCCGACGCCTATGCCGACGATCTGCCCTATTGGCAGGAAACGCGCACCAAGCCGCTCCTGATCCTGCCCTACACGCTGGACAGCAACGACATGCGCTTTGCCACGCCCCAGGGCTTCAACACGGGCGAGCAGTTCTTCACCTATCTGAAGGACGCGTTCGACTGCCTCTATGCCGAGGGAGGCGAGGGCCAGGCGAAGATGCTGAATGTCGGCTTGCATTGCCGACTGGTCGGCCGCCCCGGCCGGGCGCAGGCGCTCGCGCGCTTCCTCGACTATATCCAGTCCAAGCCCGACGTCTGGGTGGCGACGCGCGCCGACATCGCCCGCCACTGGCGCGAGCACTTCCCCTATCGCCCGTCGATCCAGCCGAGCCGGCTGGAGCGCGCGGTCTTCCTGCGGATGTTCGGCGGCGTGTTCGAGCACTCGGCCTATCTGGCCGAGCGGGTTCTGGATCGCGGCATCGGCCCGGCCCACGACACGGCCCCTGGCCTTTCCGCCGCCTTCGCCGCCACGTTCCGCCGCGCGAGCCATGCAGAGCGCCTCGCCGTCCTGCGCGCCCATCCCGATCTCGCCGGTCGGCTGGCGCTGGCCGGCGGGCTGACCGCCGAGTCCTCGGCCGAGCAGGCCTCGGCCGGGCTGGACCAGCTTACGCCGGACGAACTGGAGCGCTTCACCGCCCTCAACGGACGCTACACCGAGCGCTTCGGGTTTCCCTTCATTATCGCCGTGCGCGGCCTTTCCAAGCACGACATCCTCGCCGCCTTCGAGAGGCGGGTGGAAAACGGCGAGACGCAGGAATTTGCCGCCGCCTTCCGAGAGGTCGAAAAGATCGCCCGCCTGCGCATCGCCGCGATCCTGGGAGAGCGGGCCGCGTCATGAAGTGCCTTTCGCCCCGCCCGCTCGAAGCCGACAGCTTTCGCCCCTTCGGCGAAGTGATCGAGCCCGACAATTCCACCGAGATCCGCCTTATCAACAACGGCACGACGACGCGCTTCCACGACATCGCGCCGGTGGACGTGGCCTCGGGCGGCGGCCACGCCTTGATCTCGATCTTCCGGGGCAAGCCCTTCTCCCTGCCGCTGGAGATTTCCATGCTGGAGCGCCATCCGCTGGGCAGCCAGGCCTTCATGCCGCTGGAGGGTCGGCCCTATCTCGTTGTCGTCGCGCCCGACCGGGACGGCCAGCCCGGCGAGCCCGTGGCCTTTCTGGCGAGCGGCCGGCAGGGCGTGTCCTATGCCAAGGGCACATGGCACCATCCGTTGATCGCGCTGGAGGACGTGTCGGACTTTCTGGTGGTGGATCGCGGCGGGACGGGCGGCAATCTCGTGGAATTCCTTCTGCCCGAGCCTTTGCGCGTCGATCCGATCTAGCGCCTCGCTTCGGTCGGTTCGACGGCGCCTGTGCGCCGTTGGCGCCGATCGAGCCTGACACCTTGCGCGCATCGAGAAGGCACTGCCGCTCGTCTGCGCCAGGGACGGCATGGCGTCCCGCAGGGCTTAGCCGGCAAAGGCGTCCGCTCCAGCTTCTTTGGCTCCCCTCCGCAGAGCCATTGCTCCCCCCGGGCAAAGTATTTCTCACTGAGATTCGACCGGGTCAGACCTAATCTTCCCGTTTGCATGAGGTTTTGGCTTGAAGCCCTTTCGCAGCGCGACATCTCGCACCAGTCGTCGCCGCGAAGGAACCCGACCATGCCCGGCCGCTCTCCCCCACCTGCCCTTGTCGTTCTCTCCATCCTCCTCGCCGTGTTCGGCCTGGCACTGCTCGCGGGCGGTGCCTGGCTCCTCCTGAAGGGCGGCTCGGCCTATTATCTCGTCGCCTCGGTCCTCTTCCTCTCCACCGCCATTCTTCTCTACCGGCGCAAGCCGGAAGCGCTGGCGGTCTATGCGCTTCTGGTTCTCGGCACGCTGATCTGGGCGCTCTATGAGGTCGGCTTCGACTGGTGGCCGCTGGCGGCGCGCGGCGACGTCGTGTTCGTGCTCGGCGCCGTGCTGCTCCTGCCCTTCGTGACGCGCGAGCTCGGCCGGCGCAGCGTGGCGGACGCGCTGGACGGGCGAGCCTTTACGCCCCCTTCGGCCCTTCGCGGCACCGGCGCCATGCTCAGCGGCTCGCTGGTCGTGGCGGTCGCCGTTGCCGTCACGTCCTGGTTCGTGGATCTGCACCGGATCGAGGGCGAGTTGCCGGGCGTTCGCACCCGCATCTCTGCCGACGCGTCGGGCATTCCGGCGGGCGAATGGCACGCCTACGGGCGCACTCAGGCCGGCCAGCGCTGGTCGCCGCTCGCCGACATCACGCCGGCCAACGTCTCGAACCTGGAAGAAGCCTGGCAATTCCACACCGGCGACCTGCCGCAGCCCGGCGACCCCGTCGAGACCACCTTCCAGGTGACGCCGCTGAAGATCGGCGAGCGCCTCTACCTCTGCACGCCGCACCAGAGCGTCATCGCGCTCGATGCCACGACCGGCACTGAGGTCTGGCGCTACGACCCGCGCATCCAAGGCGCTCTGGCGCTCCAGCACCTGACCTGCCGTGGCCTTGCCTACCAGCCACCCGGCTCCGCCAACGGCGCTCAAGCCGCCGCGCAGCCGGCCCCGGCCAACGTCGCCGAAAACCCGAACGCCCCTGCCGGCACGGCCTCCGAACTCGCCGCACAAGGCGGACTGACCGCGCCGCAGGAACGCGGCGCAAGCGGAGCTTCGACCGAAGGCGCGCCCACCCAGCAGACCGCCGGCTCGGCCGATCCCGGCCTGCCGGTGGCGGCTGCAAATGCCGAGACGGCCGTCTGCGACGCCAAGCTCTTCATGCCGACGGCGGACGCGCGCCTCATCGCGCTCGATCCCGAGACCGGCCATGTCTGCTCGAATTTCGGCGGCGGCGACGGGCAGATCGATCTTTGGAACCGGATGCCCAACGTCAATCCGGGCTCCTACTATTCCACCTCGCCCCCGGTCGTGGCCGACAATCTCGTGATCGTCGGCGGCACGGTGCTCGACAATGTCTCGACCGCCGAGGCCTCCGGCGTCATCCGCGCCTTCGACACCACGACCGGCGATCTCGTCTGGAACTGGGATTCGGGCAATCCGACCGACACGGCGCCGATCGGCGACGGCCGGACCTACACGCCGAACTCGCCCAATTCCTGGTCGATCATGAGCGCGGACCCCGCGCTCGGCATGGTCTACGTGCCGCTCGGCAATCAGCCGCCGGACCAGTGGGGCGCCAACCGCTCGGAGAATGTCGAGCGCTATTCCTCCTCGGTCGTCGCGCTGGACATCCGCACGGGTCAGGTCCGCTGGCACTTCCAGACCGTGCATCACGATCTCTGGGACTATGACGTGCCCTCGCAGGCCAGCCTGATCGACCTGCCGATCAACGGCGAGAGCGTGCCCGCGCTCGTTCAGCCGACCAAGCAGGGCGAGGTCTTCGTGCTTGACCGGCGCACCGGCACGCCCGTTCTGCCCGTTCGCGAGAAGCCGGCGCCGGGCGGCGCGGTCGCGCCCGACCACACCGCGCCGACGCAGCCGGTCTCGCAGGTCAGCTTCGATCCCAAGCCGCTGCGCGAGCGCGACATGTGGGGCGCGACCATGTTCGACCAGCTCTTCTGCCGCATCGCCTTCCATTCCTATCGCTATGACGGGCGCTTCACGCCGCCCTCGCTGGAAGGCTCGATCATCTATCCCGGCAATTTCGGCGTCTTCAACTGGGGCTCCGTGGCGGTCGATCCGCAGCGCGGCGTCCTGTTCGGCACGCCGGCCCATCTCGCCTTCCTCTCCACCCTCGTGCCGCGCCCGCAGGACCGGACGCTGGTGGTGAACAAGGAAAAGCCCGAGGGCGCCCTGCCGGCTCTGAACGAGAATTTCGGCGCGCCCTACGCCGTCAAGCTGCGGCCCTTCACCTCCGTGCTCGGCCTGCCCTGCCAGGCGCCGCCCTGGGGCAATGTCGCGGGCGTCGATCTGACGACTGGCGAAGTCGCCTGGATGCACAAGAACGGCACCGTGCGCGACGCCGCGCCCGTGCCCATGATACCCTTCCGCATGGGCGTGCCCAATCTCGGCGGCCCGGTCATGACGGCGGGCGGCGTCGCCTTCCTGTCCGGCACGCTGGACCAGTATGTGCGCGGCTACGACGTGACGACCGGCGCGGAACTCTGGCGCTCGCGCCTGCCGGCCGGCGGTCAGGCGACGCCCATGACCTATCGCGGCGCCGACGGACGGCAGTATGTGCTGGTGGTGGCCGGCGGCCACGGCTCGCTCGGCACCAAGCGGGGGGACAGCGTGATCGCCTACGCGCTGCCGAAGGCGCAGTGAGCGGACAAGGCGTCCACGAGGCGGCGCGCGAGGGCTATTCGCGCGCCGCCGAGACCTATGCCAGGGGCCGCCCGGGCTATCCAGAGGCGCTTGCCGGCTGGCTGTCCCAGCGCATCGCGCCGGGCGAGCGGGTGCTCGATCTCGGCGCCGGCACGGGCAAGTTCACCGGTCTCCTCCTCGCCACCGGGGCGAGCGTGGTGGCGGCCGAGCCGGTGGCCGCCATGCGCGAGGGGTTTGCCGCCGCCCATCCCGGCGTGCCGGTGATCGATGCCGTGGCCGACGCCCTCCCCTTCGAGGACGCGGCCTTTTCGGCCGTGTGCTGCGCGCAGTCCTTCCACTGGTTCGCGACGCGCGGCGCCTTGGCCGAGATTCGGCGCGTGCTGCGGCCCGGCGGCTCGCTCATCCTCATCTGGAACATGCGTGACGAGAGCGTGCCCTGGCTGCACCAATTGGGCGACATCATGCGGGGGCTGGCCGGCGACACGCCGCGCCACGAAAGTGGCGCGTGGCGAGCGCTCTTCCCAGCCGAGGGTTTCGGCCCGCTGGCGGAAACGCAACTGCGCAACGAGCAGGTCGGCCCGCCCGAGCGCGTGGTGGTCGATCGTTGCCTGTCGGTCAGCTATGTCGCCGCCCTGCCCGCCGAGGAGCAGGAAGCGGTGGCGGACCGCCTGCGCCGTCTCCTGGCCGAGACGCCGGAAACGGCAGACCGTGACGAGATCACCGTTCCCTATGTGACGAGCGCTTATCAGGCGCGAGCGATCTGACAGCCGCCCTTAGGGGGTGAGATGCGTGCGGACCTCGTGCAGGTCGGCCGCGACGAGCCGGCAAAGGGCGCGGATTTCGTCGGTGGCCGGCAGGAGGTCGGGCACCATGACCGTTCGCATTCCGGCCGCCGCCGCCGCGCGCACGCCGTTGTGCGAGTCTTCCAGCGCCAGACACTCACTGGGATCGACGCCGAGAACTTCCGCCGCGCGCAGGAACGGGTCGGGCGCCGGCTTGCCCTTGGGATAGTCGCCGCTCGCGATCACCGCGTCGAAGCGATGCGCCAACCCGTGCAGCGCCAGATTGAAGGCGACGTCCTCGTGGACGGACGAGGTGCAGATGGCGCGCGGAATCTTCAACGCGTCGAGATGGTCGAGAAACTCCACCACCCCCGCCTTCAGCGCCAGCGTTGCCTTGAGCGTGACATAGTGCCGGCGCCAAACCGCGCCGAAGGCCTCGATATCCTGCGCCTCCCCGAAGAAGTCCTGAAGATAGACGCGGTTGATCGTCCAAGGCCGGCCGACCATGACGAGGAAATCCGCCTCGCTCGCCGCCCGTCCGATCTCGCCGGACGCGGAAAGAAAGGCGTCGCGGCTGAGAATCTCCGAGTCGAACAGCAGCCCGTCCATGTCGAAGATCACGGCAGCGGGCAAAGCGGGAGCGGCACTTGCGGTCACGGGCGGTTCTTTCTTCCCAAGGGTCCAGGCACGTTCTCACCAAATCTCCCGCGTTTTGCCAGGAGGTTTTACGGCGAACGCCATGCTTTGCGGGCACGCAGTCTCATTAGGCGGTGGGGTGCCATAGGCGAAGGGTTTCTCGTCCGGCGGCGTTGGAACGAGGCGCGGCGGATAAGAGAGTGTAGCGCCCTGCCTTTGGCTAACCTCCCCTCCCCAAGTGTAGGGCGGTCGGCCCCGTGAGGTTTGGGCAGACATCTCAGGCCAGAGCACAAGCCGGCTCGGTTCATTCGATAAACCAGACGCATTGCGGGCCAATGACACCCCGGTGATGGCCACGGCGAGGGCCCGCAGCAGCGATGCCGGGACCGAGGGTGTCCATCCGGAGGCGAAACGAACCCGCTTCGCCGCCGGACGGTTCGGGTCAGCCGCGCTTGCGCACGAACTCGGTGCGCAGCACCAAGCCCTTGATCGCCTCGTGGCGGCAGTCGATCTCTTCCGGGTTGTCGGTCAGGCGGATGGAGCGGATCACCGTGCCCTGCTTGAGGGTCTGGCCCGCGCCCTTCACCTTCAAATCCTTGATGAGGGTGACGCTGTCGCCGTCCGCCAGGACGTTGCCAGCCGCGTCGCGCGCTTCGGGCTTGGCGCCGGCGGCTTCCGCCATTTCCGAGGCCGGGCGCCATTCGCCGGTGGCCTCGTCATAGATGTAGTCGTCGTTCGCGTCGCTCATGATGCGCCTCGCAGCCTTCTGTCTTCGGGTTCGCCCTGCCGCAAGCCGGCGCCCTCCCCTCCCCGGCGCATCCGCGAAAGGCGGGCCAGCGTCGTCCCGTCGAAGGGTACAAGTCTGCGGCAGGTGTTTCGGCGCTTATCGCACCTGCGACATTCTGTCCAACCCGAGCCCTGACATCAGGCGAAGCGGCGCGCCGCAGCGCCATGGTCGGCGCGCAGCTGGGCGAGATCGACGCCGATCGGCTGCCCGTCCACGACGCGCCAGCGCCCGGCGACCATGACCCGGTCCGCCCGCGTCGCGCCGCAGAGCACGAGCGCCGATATCGGATCATGCGCGCCGGAAAAGCGCAGCTCGTCCAGCGTGAAGAGCGCGAGATCGGCCTGCAGCCCCGGCGCGATGCGGCCGATATCGGCGCGTCCGAGACACGCCGCCGAGCCTTCGGTGGCATAGCGAAAGGCGTCGCGCGCCGTGACTGAGGCGGCCGAGCCGGTGCGCAGCCGCCCGAGCATCAGCGCGTGGCGCACGCCCTCCATCATATTGGAGGAATCGTTGGAGGCCGAGCCATCGACGCCGAGCCCGACGGGGCTTCCCGCCGCCTCCAGTTCCGCCACCTTGCAGAAGCCCGAGGCAAGCACCGCGTTGGAGGTCGGGCAATGGCAGACGCCGACCTTGTGCGCGCCGAGCCGCCGGCATTCCTCGGAGGTGAAATGGATGCCATGCGCCAGCCAGGTGCGCGGCCCCATCCAGCCGACCTCTTCGAGATAGTCCACCGGGCGGCAGCGGAAGCGCTCCTCGCAGAAGCGGTTCTCGTCCTCAGTCTCGCCGAGATGGGTGTGGAGCCGGCAGTCGAAGCGCTCGGCCAGCGCCGCGCTCTTTTCCATCAGGCTCTTGGTCACCGAAAAGGGCGAGCAGGGTGCCAGCGCGATCTGCACCATGGCGCCGTCGGAGCGATCGTGAAGCCGGTTCAGCAGCCGCTCGGAATCGGCGAGAATCGTGTCCTCGTCCTGCACCACGGAGTCAGGCGGCAGGCCGCCGTCCTTTTGGCTGAGATTCATCGAGCCGCGCGTCAGCGTCACGCGGATGCCCAGCGCCTTCGCCTCCTCGGCCTCGATGTCGATCGCCTCCTCTAGCCCCTGCGGGAAGAGATAGTGATGGTCGGCCGCCGTGGTGCAGCCAGAGAGCAGGAGTTCGGTCAGCGCCAGGCGCACCGACTGGCGAAAGCTATCGGGCTCGAGCCGCGCCCAGATCGGATAGAGCGCCTGCAGCCAGGGAAAGAGTTCCTTGTCGATGGCTTGCGGGTGCGCGCGCGTCAGCGTCTGGTAAAAATGATGATGCGTGTTGACGAGGCCGGGCAGCACGACATGCCGCGAAGCGTCGAAGACCTCGTCTACCGGCGCGGAGGGCTCGGCCCCGCTCGGCACGAGTTCGGCGATCCGCCCCGCTTCCACGACGATCCCGCCCGCCGCCAGCGGCTCCAAGACGGCGAGCGGGTTTTTGAGAAAGAGCCGGCTCATGCCGCCTCGCGAAGCGGCGCGAGGCCCCCGGTCCGCGCCAGGAAGTCGAGGATCGCGGCCAGCCCCTCGCGGCGCGACAGGTCGGCGAAGACGAAGGGCAAGGGGCCGCGCCCCTTGGCGGCGTCCCGCTTCATGCGCTCCAGATCGGCTCCGACATAGGGCGCCAGATCGGCCTTGTTGACCACGAGAAGATCGGAGCGAGTGATGGCCGGCCCGCCCTTGCGGGGAATGTCGTCGCCCTGGCAGACCGAGATGACGTAGATCGACAGGTCCACCAGATCGGGCGAGAAGGTCGCGGCGAGATTGTCGCCGCCCGATTCCACCAGGATCAGGTCGAGATCGGGATGGCGAGCGTTCAACTCGGCGATGGCGCGCAGGTTCAGCGAGGCGTCCTCGCGGATCGCCGTGTGCGGGCAGCCGCCCGTCTCCACGCCGATGATCCGGTCCGCCGTCAGCGCCTGTCGGCGCACCAGCGCCTCGGCATCCTCGGTCGTGTAGATGTCGTTGGTGACGACGCCGATCGACCATTGGTCGCGCGCGGCGAGGCAGATCTTCTCGCACAGCGTCGTCTTGCCGGAGCCGACCGGGCCGCCGATGCCGACGCGAAGCGGACCGTGGCGGCGGCGGGACGGGCTCTCGGTCGCGGACGAATGGCTCATGTCAGGAACAGCCTCGGTTGCAGGGTTTCGTGGCGCAGCGCCGCGATGTCGGACAGGATCGCGGCCGAGCCGAGATCGTCCAGCGTCGAGCCCGCGGCGCGCCGGGCAGCACTGCCGACGACCGGCTCCAGACGGCGGATGACGCGCACCGCTTCGCGCTGCCCGAGCGGCACGAGGCGCACGGCGACGCTGGCGAGATTGGCGGCGAAGGCGTGAGCGAAGGCGGCAAGGCAGGGCAGAAGCGGCACGCCCTCCCGCGCGGCCAGCGCGCCGAAGGCCAGCGTATAGGGCGCGGGCGCCGCTCCGGGCTGAAGCGGCTCGGCCCAGGGCGCGGCGGCCTCCGCGAAGGCGCGTCCGAGATCCATCACCTCGCGCCGCCGCTCCGCCGAGCCGGCGGAGGCGCGGGCGAGTGCCACGAGATCGTCCCAGTCCAGCCCCGTGTCGCCCTGGCTCGCCAGCCGATAGGCTTCGGTGAGAAACACGAGGTCGTTCCAGCCCGAGCCGTGGAGAAGCAGGGTTTCGATCCAGCCGAACAGCGTCTCGCCGTCCCGCACCCGCCCCTCGGCGATCGCCGCCTCCAGCCCATGCGAAAAGGCGAAGGCGCCGACGGGAAAGGCCGGCGAGGTCCAGGTCAGGAGCCGGACCAGCGCCGCGATCCCGGCGCTTTCCCCCGAAGCTCCGGCCGGACCCGGCTCAGCCATGCCCGTGATGGCCGTGACTATGCGAATGCGCGGCCGCACCGGGGCTGGCATAGGCGCCGCCGACGGGATCGAAGGCGGCCTCGACCTCCTCGACATGGGCGCCGAGCTCGCGCAGCATTTCGCGGATCACATGGTCGCGGCGCAGGAGAATGCGCTTGGCCTCGATCTGGCAGGGCAGGTGCCGGTTGCCGATCTGCCAGGCCAGCGTCAGAAGATGCACGCTGTCGCGCCCTTCCACGGCGTAGAGTTCCTCGGGCTTGGCCAGGACCTGGACATAGCGCCCGTCCGACAGGACGATCATGTCGCCCTCGCGCAGGAGCCGCGCCTCCTCGAGATCGAGCAGAAAGGCGATGCCCTTGTCGCTGACCATGGCCATGCGCCGGCGATGGCGCTGCGCCTCGTCCAGCGTGATGGTGTCCGCCGCCTCGCCTAGGAAGGCGCCGCGCTCGATGATGCTATTGGCCTCGATCACGCCGTTTCACTCGCTCGAAATTGTCGTCAAAGGGGTTCGTCCGCCAGGGTGAAAACGGCGGAGCAAAGACGTCGCGGCCGCGAGGCGCCATGGGAGACCATGCCCCGTCTGTCGCAAGCCCGAGCGGCGTCATCTGCGTCTCCTGCGGCTGTGCCGATGCGCGGTCTCCAGAATCTAGAACAGGAAATAGCGCTGCGCCATGGGCAGCACCTTGGCGGGTTCGCAGGTGAGCAGTTCGCCGTCGGCGCGCACCTCGTAGGTTTCGGGATCGACCTCGATATGGGGCGTCAGGTCGTTGAGGATCATCGAAGCCTTGGTGAGGCCGCCGCGCGTGTTCTCCACCGCCAGGAAGGTCTTCTCGCAGCCGAGCTTCTCGCGCAGTCCGTCGGCCATGGCGGCGCCCGAGACGAAGGTGACGCCGGAGGCGCCGATCGCCTTGCCATAGGCCCCGAACATCGGGCGATAATGCACGGGCTGCGGCGTCGGGATGGAGGCGTTGGGATCGCCCATGGGCGCGGCGACGATCGTGCCGCCGAGCAGCACCATGGCCGGCTTCACGCCGAAGAAGGCGGTGTCCCAGAGCACGAGATCGGCGCGCTTGCCGACCTCGACCGAGCCGATCTCGCGGCCCATGCCCTGCGCCAGCGCCGGGTTGATCGTCACCTTGGCGATGTAGCGGCGCACCCGCAGATTGTCGTTGTCGCCCGTCTCGCCGGCCAAGCGGCCGCGCTGCTTCTTCATCTTGTCGGCGGTCTGGAAGGTGCGGATGATGACCTCGCCGACGCGGCCCATGGCCTGACTGTCGGAGGAGATGATCGAGAAGGCGCCAATATCGTGCAGGATGTCCTCGGCCGCGATCGTTTCCTTGCGGATGCGCGACTCGGCAAAGGCGATGTCCTCGGGGATGGACGGATCGAGATGGTGGCACACCATGAGCATGTCGAGATGCTCTTCCAGCGTGTTGATCGTGTAGGGCCGGGTCGGGTTGGTGGAGCCCGGCAGGACGTTGGGCAGGCCGCAGACCTTGATGATGTCGGGCGCGTGGCCCCCGCCCGCCCCTTCCGTGTGGAAGGCGTGGATGGTGCGGCCCCGGAAAGCGCCGACCGTATCCTCCACGAAACCCGATTCGTTCAGCGTGTCGGTGTGGATCATCACCTGCACGTCGTATTCGTCGGCCACCGTCAGGCAGCAGTCGATGGCGGCCGGGGTCGTGCCCCAATCCTCGTGCAGCTTCAGCGCCGCCGCACCTGCGCGCACCATTTCGACCAGCGCCTGCGGCTGCGAGGCGTTGCCCTTGCCCGACAGGGCGAAGTTCATTGGAAAGCCGTCGAGCGACTGGAGCATGCGCGCCATGTGCCAGGGGCCGGGCGTGCAGGTGGTGGCCAGCGTGCCGTGCGCCGGGCCGGTGCCCCCGCCGACCATGCAGGTGACGCCGGAAAACAGCGCCTCCTCGATCTGCTGCGGGCAGATGAAATGGATGTGGCTGTCCACCGCGCCGGCGGTGAGGATCTTGCCCTCGCCGGCAATCACTTCCGTGCCGGGGCCGACGACGATGGTGACGCCCGGCTGCGTGTCGGGGTTGCCGGCTTTGCCGATGGCGTGGATGCGGCCGCCGCGAAGCCCCACATCGGCCTTGTAGATGCCGCTATGGTCGAGGATCAGCGCGTTGGTGATGACCGTGTCCACCGCGCCCTCGGCCCGGCTCGCCTGGGATTGGCCCATGCCGTCGCGGATCACCTTGCCGCCGCCGAACTTGACCTCCTCGCCATAGGTGGTGAGATCGCGCTCGACCTCGATGATGAGGTCCGTATCGGCCAGCCGCACCCGGTCGCCCACGGTTGGTCCGTACATGGCGGCGTAGCTGGCGCGGCTGATGGATGCGGGCATGAATCGGGTCTCCTCGGCGCATTCGGCGGGGGCAGATTAGTTCGATCGCGGAAGCTTGTCTTCTCTCGCAATGCGGGAAAGTTGAGCTTTTCGCCGGCTTGCGCGTTTAGGAAGCATGATGCCCTCGTTCAACCTTCTTCGTCCGACCTTGCTGCTTGCCCTTGGTCTGGCCCTTATGGGCGGAATGGCGCAGGCCCAGCCCTTCGACCCCGGCCCGCCGGGCACGCCGGTCGGCTCCTCCATGTCGGGCGCGTCGATCGCCGGCGCGCCGAAGGTGCGCGCGCCTCTCGCCATTCCCAACGCGCCGGTGTTCGGGGACACAGTGGAGGAGCGGCAATACGGGCGCGACTACGACAACAGCTATCTGAAGCCGCGCATTCCCCGGCCGGACGCGGACGGCACCTCGACGCGGCTGCGCGCCCGCGAGGGCGACCCCGCGATCGGGCCGGACCGCGCGGGCGACTTCGCCCGATCGGACGGATCGGTCATCAACGAAAGCGGCGTGACGCGGCCCCTCACGCCGCCGCGCCGGGCGCGCATCGTGCCGAACGCGAAGGCGCGCTGAAGGGAGCTTCGCGCTAACCAAAGCGCGAAGGAAAGCGGCCGGCAGGCTTGGAAGGGGAACGGGAAGCGCGTTTTCCTGTTTTGGAACAAAGGGGTCCATCGGGCCCGATTCGAGCCATATGGCGGGCTTCAAGCCCCGCCCCAGAACGAGGCAAAGCGATGCGCGTCCTTTCACCCTCCTTGATCGCCCTCGCCGCAGGGCTCGCCTTCGCCGCACCTGCCGCGGCCCAAAGCGTCGGCGGCGGCATCAGCGGCAGCAGCGCCGGCGGCGGTGTCGGCGGCAGCAGCATCGGCAGCGGCAGCGCGGGCGCTAGCGGCGCGACCACGCCCAGCCTCGGCGGAGCGACCAACGCGGTCGGCTCGTCGGGCGGCGTCGGCTCCAGCAGCACCTCGACACAGGAGCGCGCGACGGCGGGCTCCTCCACGCTGAACTCGGTGAACGCCGACGCGGCCGCGCGCAGCGGCAATATCGGAGCCGCCACGACGATCGGCGGCTCCACCGGCTCGGCCACGGGCAGCACGTTCCAAAGCACGGCCGGCACCGGGCCGGCGGCGCTCTACAACATTCCGAGCCCGCGCGTTCAGGTCGACCTCGGCTCGATCCGCAGCGCCCTGCGCCAGGGGCCCAACGCGACGCCGGACCGCACCGGCAACTGAGCCGTTCTTTACCGCTTGCAAGAAAGGCGCCTCGCGGCGCCTTTCTTTTTGGTCAGAGTTGGCTTTTTGGTCAGAGTTGGCCCTGAACCCGGCCGTTGAATCCGAAGACGCGCCGGTTTCCCGACAGCGGGATCAGCCGCACGTCGCGGGACTGGCCGGGCTCGAAGCGCACCGCCGTTCCAGCGGCGATGTCGAGGCGATAGCCCCGCGCCGCCTCGCGGTCGAAACGCAGGGCCCCATTGGTCTCGGCGAAATGATAATGCGAGCCGACCTGGACCGGCCGGTCGCCCGCATTGGCGACGTGAAGTTCGATCGCCTCCCGCCCCTCGTTCAGGACGATGTCGCCCTCGGCGACGAAGACTTCGCCGGGAATCATCTCAGCCCACCATCAGCGCGAGGCCGCCCAGGGCCGTGGCGCCGCCGAGCAGACGCGGCAAAAGGCCGGACCCGCCGAGCGAACGGCCGAGAACGAGGCCGAGCCCGTGCAGGGCGGCGGTGGATAGGGCGAAGCCGATCGCGAAGCTGCCGGCACCCGCACCGCCCAGCTCGCCGCCATGGGCATAGCCGTGGAACAGCGCGAAGAGACCGACGACAACCGCCGAAAGCGCGGTCGGCAGGCGAACCGCCAGCGCCACGAGAAGGCCGAGCGCCACGACGGAGGCGAGAATGGCGGGCTCCACGAAGGGAAGCGAGACGCCCGACAAAGCCAGCGCGAAGCCGACCAGCATGGTGCCGACAAAGGCGGAGGGCACGAGCCAGAGAGCGCGCCCGCCGATCAGCGCGGCCCAGAGGCCGACCGCGACCATGGCGAGGATATGATCGGCGCCGAACAGCGGATGGCTGACACCCGCCATGAACGAGCCGTGCTCGGCCGGGTTCATGTGCGCGAAGGCCGGCGCCGTGGCGGCGGCGAGCGTGGCGGCGGTCAGGATGGATCGTCTCAGCATGATGAATGTCCCTCGTTTGGTCGACAAGCGCCCGTGTGTCGGTCGCGCCGCTCCGCCCTTGGCACGGGCGGCCCCGCCCCGGCAATCCCGACGGGTTTCGAACAGGCAGGATGGAAGCGCCGAAGCGGCTTGTCAAAGGGCGCTGCGGCCGGGGCTGCACGTGGGCTCGGGACTGGATCGATAAAATTGACGCCGAGCCCGTCACCGAACCGAAATTCAGCCGGTCTAGGATGACGGACAGATGCGAAGAGACGCAAAGGCGGCGCCAAGCCGGCCGTGTCTCGTGATGGGACGCGCGAGAAGTGATGAAAGCGAAGCTCGTGACCTTTTCGATCGCCCTGGCGGTTCTGGGCGCCAGTTTCGGCCTCATCTCGGCGGCCGGAACGCCTGAGCCCTTCCAGGTGCGCACCGTCATCATGAACGGCGTCAGCGGGCCGGCCTACTACTCGCGGTCGGCGGGCACGTTCCGCTTTCTCGCCGCGCAGCCGAGCGGCCAGATGGCGGCGCTCGATACGCAGGCGCGCTGAGACTTCGCGGCGAATCGGGCGGGGAACGCTCAAAGGCCCTACCCCGCCCCCGACATTCAGCGAATCGGCTCGTGTACCGTCACCAGCTTCGTGCCGTCGGGAAAGGTCGCCTCGACCTGCACGTCGTGGATCATCTCGGCAATGCCTTCCATCACCTGATCCCGGCCGACGACATGGGCGCCCGCTTCCATGAGATCGGCCACCGAGCGCCCGTCGCGCGCGCCTTCCACCACGAAATCGGTGATCAGCGCGATCGCCTCCGGGTGGTTCAGCTTGACGCCCCGCTCCAGCCGCTTGCGCGCCACGACGGCCGCCATGGCGATCAGAAGCTTGTCCTTTTCGCGGGGGGTGAGGTTCATCGGCACGATCTCCACTGAAACAGGTCCGCGCCCGAGACGACGAATCGACCGGCGCGGGCACCGAAGGTGTCAGAGCGACCATACGCGGGGAAGGCCGCCCTGCGAAAGCAGGCCGAGCGCCGGCACGAGCCGCTTTCGCAGCGCATAATAGCTGGGTGCGACGATCCGGGCGATGCCGAACCCGTCGAGGAGGCTGGCGCCCCCACCCTCTCCCAGAAGCGCGCGAAGCTCGGGCAGCAGCCTGTCCGCCCGCTCGTCCTGCCAAAAGACAGTCGCGAAGGCGCGCGCGCCGTTCAGCGAAGCGGCAGAGCCGGTTAGCGCGTCGATCGCGCCGTCCAGCCGCAGATCGTCGGCGAAGACGAGTTGCCCCTCCCGCCGGATGCGCCAGCGATCGCGCAAGGCGCCGCTGCGTACGCTCTCGCCCATGGCCTCGCGGCCGAGCACCACGCTTTCGCACAGGAGCACCCGGCTCGTGGCGTGGGCTTCGACCTCAAGCGTGCGGGCCAACCGCCCGCCGTCGAACAGAATTGTTTCCTGCGGCAGGAAGCGGAGCGCGGCGCCCTCGCCCACCTGGAGCCGCGTATCGAGCCGCGCGTTCACTCCGGTGGAGCGATAGACCCGCTCGCAGGCCTGCGTGGTAACGCTGAGCGCGCCGCCCGGCTCGACCTCGAAGCCTTGCGACAGGGCGTCCCCACCCGCGAGGCCGCCGGCCGTGTTGACGAGAACGGCCTCGGCCGAGGGCTGGCGGGGAAAGCGCAGCTTGAGCGCGCCGGCCTGATGCAGGCGGCGAAGCCGCGTCGCGCCGCCCGGCCCGGTCGGGCCGAACACGGCGCGCGCCTCGCCCCGCGCGCGCTGGGCGCGGCCGAGCGCGGGCTCGCCTTCAAGCGGGCGAGCGTCTAGCGGCCGAGCGCCGTCGATCAGCATGGAGCGGGAAAACGGGGAATGGGAAACGGCCTACTGCGCGGCTTCCGCGAAGGCGGTGTGCGGCTGTTCGGAGGAGACTTCCCGGCCCGGGACGACGCCCTCGCCGAAGCGGCGGCCGGAGACGGCGAGATCGGAGGGACCTGCGACATAGACCCGGGTGGACGGGTGGAGAAAGGCCACGAAGGACGGGTCCACCACGCCGGCGGCGGAAATCGCCTGAAGGCTGGAGCCGGCCGGGACGTCGATCTGCTTGATGAGGCAGAGCGGAGAGCCGGGGAGCCGCGCGGCGAGCCAGGCGGCGACGCTGTCGGACGTAACGTTCCAATTGTGCTCGACGCCCTCGCTCGACGAAATCATCTCATATGGCATCCAGACCGGCACGAAGCCGCGCGCCTGCGCCGATTCGATGGCTTCCAGGGTGCGCGCCGGAACCAGCTTCTGGCCGAGCGCGACCAGCGCGTGGCCGAACTGCTCCATGGCCAGAAGCGCCATGCGATAGGCGGCCTCGCCATCGTAGCCGATGCGGGTCTGGAACTGGCGAACCGTGTTGGCGAAGGGGCCGCCGCCGGGCACGACGACGAGCGGGCGCGTCGTCTTCTCGATGGCCTGGACCCATTTGTGGAGATCGGGCGAGGCGATCGAACTTCCGCCGAACTTCACGATCAGCATGGATTTCGTCATCATCCTCTCCTTCCGGTCCATGGGCGTGCCGGGGGCACGATTATGTGCGTCATGTGAACACGTTTTAACATGGTTGCAAAGTTGCGTGACCATTCGTTGCACGCAAAGGTGCCATGCATTGCCCGTTATCGCGGCAAACGGTTCGGAAGGAGATTTCTGTTTCCAGCCCACCAAAGGCCCCGTTCGAGGCTGCCTTTGGAGCAAAAAGCTCCGGCGTCTTTCCCGCAGACGCCTCTCAGAAGCCGCGATCCTCGCGCCGACGGCGAATCACGACGCCCACCGCCTCGGGCCCGAGATCGAGCTTTTCCACCTGAATCTCGACCGAGAGAAGCCGGCCGTCGCCGAGGAGATCGGCCGCCAGATCCTCCGCCAGCGCTTCCACCAGATCGGTGTGGCCCTGGTCGGCTAGACGGCGGATCGCGTCCGTCACGATGTCGTAGGAATAGACCTCGCTGACCTCGCGCGGGGTGCGGCTGGGGCGGCGCACCTCGGCCTCCACGGTGAAGCGCAAGCGCTGCGAGCGATCGCGCTCAAACCGATAGGCCCCGACGCGGAAGGGCAGCGTGAAGCCGCGCACGAAGATGCGGTCCGTTTCCAGCGCCTCGCGCTCGGGCGCCAGCGGCGCGGCGGGCGTGCTCAACATGCGCCGGCCGGTCGCCAGCGTTTCGGCATCGAGCTCCTCGAACACCAGCGCGTCGGGCGCCAGCACCAGGAGGCGCGGAATGTCGGGCAGCTCGAGCCGGCCGCCGAACCAGCATTCCAGCCCGGCCTCGCGGCAGGCGCGCTGGAACTCGGCCAGGGTTTCCAGCGAAAAGGCGCGCAGCAGCGCCCGGTCGGGATCGAGCAGCACGACGGAATAGCCGCCGCGCAGCACGCCGACGAACTCGTCTGGCGCTTCCAGCCGCGCCACGCGCAGCGGGTCCGCCGGCAACGTGACGTCGCCGGCCATGGCGAAGTAGAGTTCGGGCTGGCCGTCGCCGCGCCGCTCCACCGTCCCAGCGGCGCCCGGCCGATCCCGCCGCGCCGGCGCCAGGACGTAGTCCGCCCCCGCCTCCAGCGCGCGGCGCGCCTCCTCGGGGGAGCGCACGGCGATGGCGAAGCGACAGGGGGGTTTGGAAAGCGTCATGTCACGGTGTTCCGGCGCTGGAAGCATTCGTCCTCGTGGCGGCCGGAGGCGAGAAGCGCCGCCATCGTATCCGCCGCATGGAGGGCATCGGCAAAGGAATTGTAGAGCGGCGCGAAGCCGAAGCGCAGAATGTCCGGCGCCCGGAAATCGCCCACGACCCCGGCGGCGATCAGCGCCTGACACAGGGCATAGGCGGCGGGGTGGTGGAAGGAGATCTGACTGCCGCGCAGGGCCGGCTCGCGCGGTCCGGCGAGCGTGAGGCCCCGGCCCTCGCACAGGGTCTCCACCGCCTCGACGAAGAAGGCGGTCAGCGCCATCGACTTCTCGCGCAGCCGGGACATCTCCACCCCCTCGAACGCATCGAGCGCCGCGTCGAGCGCGGACAGCGCCAGAACCGAGGGCGTGCCGGTGAGGAAGCGGGCGATGCCCGGCGCCGGCCGGTAGCCCGGCTCGAAGCCGAAGGGCGCGGCATGGCCGAACCAGCCGGACAGAGGCTGGCGGGCCGCTTCGCCGTGGCGCGGGGCGACATAAAGGAAGGCCGGCGCGCCGGGGCCACCGTTCAGATATTTGTAGCCGCAGCCGACGGCGAAATCCGCCCCGTCGCGCGACAGGTCCACCGGCAGAGCGCCGGCGGAATGCGCGAGATCCCAGAGCGCCAGGGCGCCGTGGTCGTGCGCGAGGGCCGACAGCGCCGCCATGTCGTGCAGCGCGCCGGTGCGATAGTTCACCTGCGTCAGCATCAGGACGGCGGTGTCGCCATCCACCAGGGCGGGGATTTCCTCCGCGCTCTCCGCCAGACGCAACTCGTGCCCCTGCCCGAGCAGGGCGGCGAGCCCTTCGGCCATGTAGAGATCGGTCGGGAAGTTGGACCGCTCCGACACGATCACGCGCCGGCCGGGGCGCAGCGCCAAAGCGGCGGAGAGGACCTTGAACAGGTTGACCGAGGTGGAGTCGCAGGCAACGAGCGCCCCCTCCTCCGCCCCGACGAGACGGGCGATGCGCGCGCCGACGCGAGCCGGCAGGTCCACCCAGGAGGCGGCGTTCCACGAGGAGATCAGCCCCTCGCCCCATTCCTGGTCGACCGCATGGCGCAGCCGCTCGCGCGCGGCATAGGTGAGGCAGCCCAGCGAATTGCCGTCGAGATAGGTCACGCCATCCGGCAGGTGGAACAAGGCGCGGCGCGAGCGCAGCGGATCGGCCCGGTCGGCCTCCCGCGCGCGATCACTTAAATCCTGAAGCGGCGCCAGCGGGGCGTCAGCCACGTCCGAAGGCCTTGAAGGCGACGGTGGTGAACGTGTCCATGACGCCGTCCACGGTCTGCAGCCGCTCGGTCACGAAGTGGCCGATGTCGCGGCCGGCCTCGAGATAGAACTTGGCGAGAAGATCGTATTGGCCGGAGGTGGAGTAGACTTCCGAAATCTCCTCCACGCTTTCCACCAGGGCGTCGGCCACGGCATAGGCCGCGCCGGGGCGACATTTGAACTGAACGAAAATCGCTTGCATCGAGAGAGCGCCTCCACCGGCGGAGAGCTATCAGAGCGAGGCGCCCGCCGTCAAAATCCTTGTGACCTGCGATCCTGGGACGGCCAATTCCTCCACCACGTCGAAATGGTGCCGGCCGGGGATTTCCGCCGCCTCGATCGGCGCGCCGAGCCCGGCCCAGGCGGAGGCGAGCGCAAAGGTCTGGCGCCGCAGTTCGGGCAGTTCCGCCGCGCCGACCACGGCATGGATCGGGCAGGGATGCACGGGCTCCAGCAGCATCGGGCTCTCGCTCAGCGCCTCGGCCGCGTCGATGCGCAGCGTGTCGTTCATGCGCGTGCGGCGGATCGGACGAAGGTCGTGGAGACCGCTGACGGGAACGACACGGTCGATGCGCCCCAGCACCGGGCCGGACAGCGGCGTGCCAGACGAGACCATGCGTGCGACGAGATGACCACCGGCGGAATGGCCGACGAGGCGCACCGGGCCGGCGATGCGCTCGGCCGCCAGCGCGACGGCGCGCGCCACGTCGGCGGCGATGTCGGTCAGCCGCGCCTCGGGCGCTAGGCGGTAGCTCGGGATGGCGAAGGCGAAGCCGGACTCCACGGCGCCGCGCGCCAGATGAGACCAGATATCCTTGGAAAGCGCTTTCCAGTAGCCGCCATGGATGAAGACTACGAGGCCCCGCGCCTCTCCTTCCGGGTGGAACAGGTCGAGGCGATGGCGGGGATTGTCGCCATAGGGCAGGTCGATCTCGGCGCGCCGGCGGGCAGTCAGCGCCTCGCGGAAGCCCGCCGCCTCGCGCTCCCAGCGCGGCACGAAGGTCTCGGCGCCGCTGACGGCGCCGGAATTGTCATAGGCCGCATCGAAATCGGCGACCGGGTTCCATTGGGTCATGACGCATCCTCCCTACGGCAACAGGAATAGGGCGCCCTGCCCGCCGCGTCACGCCTTCTGGCGCGACGCCCGGTCGTCAGTCGACGAAAGCGCGCTCCACGACATAGGTGCCGGGCTTGGAATTGGCGCCTTCGTCCAGGCCGAACTTTTCGCAGAGCGCGGCCGTTTCCTTCAGCATTTCCATGGAGCCGCAGATCATCGCGCGGTCCACCGCCGGGTCGATCCGGGGAAGACCGAGATCGGTGAAGAGCTTGCCGGTTTCCAGAAGCGTGGTGACGCGCTCGCCCTTGTGGTCGCCCTCACGAGTGGCGGAGCCGTGGTAGAGCAGCTTGTCGCCGACGATCTCCGACAGGATGTCGTCGGTCTTGATCGCCTCCACCAGCTCCTGCCCATAGTGCAGCTCGGCCAGCGTGCGCGTCGTATGGGTGAGCACGACCTGCTCGAACTTCTCATAGGTCTCGGGGTCGCGGATCACGCCCGCGAAGGGCGCGATGCCCGTGCCGGTGGAGAAGAGATAAAGTCGCTTGCCCGGCAGAAGCGCGTCGAGCACCAGCGTGCCCGTCGGCTTCTTGCGCATCAGAACCGTGTCGCCCGGCTGGATGCGCTGCAGATGCTCGGTCAGCGGGCCGCCCGGCACCTTGATGGAGAAGAATTCGAGCTCTTCGTCCCAGGAGGGGCTGGCGATGGAATAGGCGCGGAACACCGGCTTCTCGGCATTGGGCAGGCCGATCATGGCGAACTCGCCGGTGCGGAAGCGGAAGCTCGCCGGCCGTGTCATGCGGAACTTGAACAGGTGGTCGGTGTAGTGCTTCACCTCCGTCACCGTCTCGGCGAAGACATTGGCCGGGATCGGAAAGGTGGGCGCGTCGGAGGCGAGCGGGGTCTGGACGGGGGCGTTCATCGGGGGCCCTTCGGCAGCATGGGGGACACGGCGCGGCAGGCCGAGGGGCAAGCCGGCATCGCGGCGCGAGACCGCACCGCAAACGGATTTCCCCTCTCCTGACCCATCGAGCCCCTAAAAAAAAGGTCGATTATTCTCAAACCAGCACGTCGCGCGGAATTTCCGCCTTGGTGCCGAAGATGCGGCGATACCGCTCGATGTCGGTGGCGGTGCCCGTCGCCTTGGCCGGATTGTCCGAGAGCTTCACCGCCGGGCGCCCGTCGGCGTCCATCACCTTGCAGACCAGCGAGATCGGATGGAGGCCCGGCGTGTCCTCGGGCGCGACGCCGCGGAAGTCGTTGGTGAGATTGGTGCCCCAGCCGAAGCTCATGCGCACCCGCCCGTCGAAATGGCGATAGGTCTCCTCGATGGAATCGACGTCCATCCCGTCAGAGAAGACGAGCAGCTTGTCGCGCGGGTCGACGCCCTTGGAGCGCCACCATGCCATGATCGCCTCGCCGCCCTCGATCGGGGGCGCGGAGTCGGGGCGAAAGCCCGTCCAGTTCGCCACCCAGCCCGGCGCGCGCTCCAGGAAGGACGCCGTGCCGAACGTGTCGGGCAACACCACCAGAAGATTGCCGCCATACCAGCTCTGCCAGGCCTTCAGCACCTCGTAGGGCGCGTCGCGCAGTTCCGCGTCCGAGCGCGCCAAGGCGGCGTAGACCATGGGCAGTTCGTGCGCATTGGTGCCGATGGCTTCGAGATCGGTCTCCATGGCCAGAAGCACGTTGGAGGAGCCGATGAAGCGGTCGCCCAGCTTTTCCTTCAGCGCTTCGACGCACCAGCGCTGCCACAGGAAGGAATGGCGCCGCCGCGTGCCGAAGTCGGACATGCGGATGGCGGGCAGCTTGTCCAGCCGCTCCACCTTCTCCCACATCTTGGCCTTGGCCCGGGCGTAGAGCACGTCCAGCTCGAAGCGGCCGTAATCCTTCATCGCGGCGCGCGAGCGCAGCTCGTTGATGATGGCGAGCGCCGGGATTTCCCACATCATCGTGTGGGTCCAGGGCCCGTGGAACATCAGCTCGTACTGCCCGTCGCGCTTGGCCAGCTCGTAGGGCGGCAGCTGGAAGTCGCGCAGCCATTCCAGAAAGGCGGGCAGGAAGATCTGCCGCTCGCCATAGAAGGAGTTGCCCGCCAGCCAGATCATCTCGCGCTTGGAGAAGCGCACCGAGCGGGCATGGTCGAGCTGGGCGCGAAGCTCGCCCTCGTCGATCTCGTCGGCGATCCGCACGGTGCGGGTCCGGTTGATGAGCCGGAATGTGACCTGCGTGGTCGGGTGCAGGCCCCAGACCATCTGCAGCATCAGGAGCTTGTAGAAATCCGTGTCGAGCAGCGAGCGCACGATCGGGTCGAGCTTGAACGTGTGGTTCCACACGCGCGTCGCGATATCCGTGGCGACCATGAGCGGTCCTTCCGATGCGCCTGGCGATTCGGTCCTGATCCTTATCCTATCGTCGGGGGCGATTGTAGTGCGTGCCGGTCAACATCACGTCTGGGGTGGCACTGCCTGCTTGCGAGCAACGCTTGAGAAGCCATGACGCATCCCCGGCGGCTTTCGTGAAGTCATTCCTGGTCTGATCGGACCGGTCAGAGACGGCCAACTCAAAGCCGTCACGTGCGCACTCTCCCCCGCCTTCCATCCCGCTGCCACCGAGCACGTCCGGAACCTGAGCGGCGGGCGCTGCCTCGACGCGTCTGTCGCCCTGTGCCACAAACCCGCCGGATGCCGAAACCGAGGGTCCTTGCCATGTCGCTTCGCCCGGCCCGCCTCGCCGCCCTTCTCGCCGGGGGCCTCGCGCTGTCCGCGCCCGCCGAGGCCGAGGATACAAGCCGCCTGGGACTTCCCGTCACCTGCGAGATCGGCCGGGACTGCTTCGTCCAGCAACTGCCCGACATGGAGGCCGGCCCCGGCGTCCGCGATCCGTTCTGCGGCATCGCCGCCTATGACGGGCACGACGGCATCGACATCCGCCTCCTTTCGCTGCGCGACATCGCGCGCGGAGAGCCGGTGGTCGCCGCGCTCGCCGGTACGGTGAAGGGAGGGCGCGACGGCATGGAAGACCGGCTGGCCTCGACGCCGGCCCTTCGCGAGGCGGTGCAGTCCGTCGAATGCGGCAACGGCGTCGTTCTCGACCATGGCGAAGGGCTGGAAACCCAATATTGCCATCTCCGCAAAGGCTCCGTGCGCGTGCGGCCGGGCGAGCGGGTGGAGGCGGGCCAGACGCTCGGCGAGATCGGCGCCTCGGGTCTGGCCGAGTTTCCCCATGTGCATCTGTCCGTGCGGCGGAACGGCGAGCGGATCGACCCCATATCCGGCCATTCCGTCGGCGGCGGCTGCGTGGCCGAGGACACCGAGCGCGACACCCTGTTCACGCGTGATGCCGCCGCGCGCCTCCTGCGTCCGACGACGCAGGTCCTGGCCATGGGCCTTGCCGGAGAGATGGTGGACTACGGCAGCCTCGTTCAGGACGGGCCGCCGCCGGCCGCGACGCCCCGCTCCCCCATCACGGTGGGCTGGGCGTGGCTCGCCAATCTGCGCAAAGGCGACCGCGTCCGCTTTCAGCTCACCGATCCCGGCGGCGCACAGGTTCTCGACACAACGGCCGAGCCGCTGGACAACAACAAGGCGGTCTATTCCGGCTTGGCCGGCCTGCGGCGCCCGCCCGCGCCCGGCCCGTGGACCGTTGCCGTGGAGATCCTGCGCGAGGGAAGCCCGGTTCTGCACGAAACACGGCAGATCGACCTCCGCTGACGGGCCAAGCCCGCCGAGACCGGCCGCCGCAAGACCGAAGCACGGCAGGGCCGGAGCGTGACAAGGCCGCCGGAAGGGGGCAGTCTCCCCTCAGTCGCCTCGCCATGGGCGGCGCAACGCCAGAGGAGCCGCGCCATGCCTCGCCCATTCCGCCTTGTCCTTGCCACCTGCCTCATCGTCAGTTTCGCCGGCAGCACCAAGGCCGCCTCGCCCGCGCCGGTCGGGGCCGAGCACGGCATGGTCGTCACCGCGCAGCGGCTCGCCTCCGAGGTCGGCGTGGCCGTGCTGCGGGATGGGGGCAACGCGGTGGATGCCGCCGTGGCGGTGGGCTACGCGCTGGCCGTCACCTATCCCACCGCCGGCAATCTCGGCGGCGGCGGCTTCATGACGCTGCGCATGAAGGACGGGCGCACGCGCTTTCTCGACTTTCGCGAGCGCGCGCCCGGCCGGGCCTCGAAGGACATGTATCTCGACGCCAAGGGCGAGCCCGTGCCGGGCCTTTCCACCGACGGCTATCTCGCGGTCGGCGTGCCCGGCTCGGTCGCCGGCTTCGAGCTGGCGCGGGAAAAATACGGCACCAAGGACCGCGCCGCGCTGATCGCCCCGGCGATCCGTCTGGCGCGCGAGGGCTTCGTGCTCTCTCCGGGCGATGTGGAAAGCTTTGCCGACGCCAATGCCGATCTCGCCAAGGATGCGGGCGCCAGCGCCATCTTCCTGAAGAACGGCACCGAGCCCTACCGCGCCGGGGAGCGGCTGGTGCAGAGCGATCTGGCCGGCGTTCTGGACGCCATCGCCCAGCGCGGGCCGGACGGGTTCTACCGGGGCGCGGCGGCCGAAGCGATCGCCAAGGCCAGCGCCGCCCATGGCGGCATTCTGGAGACCGCCGATTTCGAGGCCTACAAGGTGCGCGAGCTCGATCCCGTTCGCTGCGACTATCGCGGCTACGAGATCATCTCCTCCCCGCCGCCGAGTTCGGGCGGCGTGGTGATCTGCGAGATCCTCAACATTCTCGAAGCCTATCCCTTGAGCTATACCGGCTACGGCTCGGCCGAGACGGTGCATCTGATGGCCGAGGCCATGCGGCAGGGCTTCGTCGATCGCAACTCGGCGCTGGGCGACCCCGACTTCGTGAAGAACCCGACCGAGACGCTGCTCTCGCAGGCCTATGCCGACAAGGTGCGCGCGCGCATCGACCTGAACCGGGCGGGCGTTTCGAGCGCCATGAAGCCGGTCGGCAGCGAAAGCCATGAGACCACGCATTATTCCATCATCGACAAGGACGGAAACGCCGTCGCCGTGACCTACACGTTGAACGGCTCGTTCGGCGCGCGGGTCGTAGCGCCGGGCACGGGCGTCCTTCTCAACAACGAGATGGACGACTTCACGCAGAAGGTCGGCGTGCCCAATCTCTACGGCCTGATCCAAGGCGAGGCCAATGCCATCGCGCCGGGCAAGACGCCGCTCTCCTCCATGAGCCCGACGATCCTCACGCAGAACGGCGAGCCGGTGATGGTGATCGGCTCGCCCGGCGGCTCGCGCATCATCACCATCGTCGCCGAGGCGATCATGAACGTGGTGGACCACGGCATGACCATTCAGGAGGCGGTGGACGCGCCCCGCATCCACCATCAATGGCAGCCCGACCGGATCACGATCGAGCCGCGCGCCCTCTCGCCCGATACGATCCGGCTTCTCGCCGCCAAGGGCCACAAGGTGAGCGAGGACCCGAACTGGCCGGTCTGGGGCCAGGCGGCGGGCATTCTCGTCGGCGGCCCCAGCCTGAAGGCACGCGACCCCGCCAACCCCGAACGCTTCTTCGGCGCGATCGACGCTCGGGCGGGCTCGGGCGCCGCGATCGGCTACTGACCGCCCGCTCGCCCGACAAGCCACGCCGCCGCCATCCTTTGGCCACGACTTCGCCTTGGAGGGATCGGTTTGCCGCATTGCAGCGTTTCCGCAGCGAGGCTCGGTTCGGCCTCGCGGCAGGAACGGCCAAGGGGGCAAGAGGCGATGGGCGAACGGACGCAATCCAGGCGATGGGCCGGGGTGTCGGCCAAGGCACCGGCGGCGAGATCGGCCAAGGGATCTGCCAAGGGTCTGGCTAAGGGATCGGCGACGGGCGACGTGCTACTCGGTCTCGTGTCGGCGGGCGCGCTGACCGCCATCGGCTTCGTCGCCGGCAAGAGCGAGACCTGGAGAGATCGGGACAGCGAAGGCCCCTGGCCCGGGGAGACTGAGAGCAACAAGCCCGGTTGGGCCGACAGCGCCGCCCCCGAGGGCGAAACGGCCAAGGTGCCGGCCGACGAGGCGGCGCGCGGGCGCACGGCGGCCAAGCCCACGGCCATTCCCGCCCAAGGCTGGAAGGACGTGCTCTGGCGCACCTATGAGGAATTCTCGGGCGACCGGCTGATGCTGGTCGGCGCCGGCGTCACCTTCTACGTGCTCCTCGCGCTGTTTCCCGCGATCACCGCCTTCATCTCGATCTACGGCCTGTTCAACGACCCCGCCAGCGTCAACGACCAGTTGCAGAACATGGCGGGCGTCCTGCCCAGCGGCGCGCTGCAGATCATCGGCGAGCAGATGCAGCGCGTCACCTCCAAGGAAGGCGCCAAGCTCGGCTTCGGCATGGTATTCGGCCTCGGCGTCGCGCTGTGGAGCGCCAATGCAGGCATGAAGACGCTCTTCGACGCCATGAACATCGTCTACGACGAGAAGGAGAAGCGCGGCTTCGTCAAGCTGACGCTGGTGACGCTCGCCTTCACGCTCGGCACGATCTTCGCCCTGATCGTGGCGCTGGCCGGCGTCGTGGTCCTGCCCATCGTGCTGGAGTTCCTGCATCTCGGGGGCCTGGAAACCTGGCTCCTCGTGCTGCGCTGGCCGATCCTTCTCGTGTTGGTCGCGCTCGGTCTCTCCATGGTCTACCGCATCGGCCCCAGCCGTTCGGCGGCCAAATGGCGCTGGATCGCGCCGGGCAGCCTGTTCGCCGCCGCGCTCTGGGTGGTCTTCTCGCTGCTCTTCTCCTGGTACGCCCAGAATTTCGGCTCCTATGACGAGACCTACGGCTCGCTGGGCGCGGCGATCGGCTTCATGACCTGGATCTGGATCTCCACGATCGTGGTGCTGCTGGGCGCGGAGCTGAATGCCGAACTGGAGCACCAGACGGCGATCGACTCCACCACCAGCCCTGCCCAACCCATGGGTCAGCGCGGCGCGTCCATGGCGGACACGCTGGGCAAGCCCAAGGTCTGAGGCAGCGGCTGGCGAGGGTCCTTCGTCAGCCAAACTCTCCGGGCGGAACCGCCCTTCGAAACCTCCTGTTAACCCTTGGACACCGGCGGGGCCGAGCGCCCGCCCGGCCCCAATGGAGGTTTCATGAAAGCGCTGACCTGGCACGGCAAGGGCGACATCCGTTGCGAAAGCGTCCCCGACCCGAAGATCGAGGATGCGCGGGACGTGATCATCAAGGTGACGTCCTGCGCCATCTGCGGCTCCGACCTGCATATCTACGACGGCGTCATTCCCGACATGCATTCGGGCGACATTCTCGGCCATGAGACCATGGGCGAAGTGGTGGAAGCGGGTTCGGGCGCGGGCGACCTGAAGGTCGGCGACCGGGTGGTGGTGCCCTTCACCATTTCCTGCGGCGAGTGCTTCTTCTGCAAGCGCGGCTTCTTCTCCGGTTGCGAACGCTCCAACCCGAACAAGGCACGCGCCGAAAAGCTCTGGGGCCATTCGCCCGCCGGCCTGTTCGGCTATTCCCATCTGCTCGGCGGCTATAGCGGCGGCCAGGCCGAATATCTGCGCGTGCCCTATGCCGATGTCGGGCCGATCAAGGTGCCGGAGGGGCTGACTGACGATCAGGTTCTGTTCCTGTCCGACATCTTTCCCACCGGCTACATGGCCGCCGATTTCTGCGACATCAAGCCGGGCGATACGATCGCGGTCTGGGGTTGCGGGCCGGTCGGCCAGATGGCGATCAAGAGCGCCTTCCTCCTCGGCGCCGAGCGTGTGCTGGCCATCGACACCGTGCCGGAGCGCCTCGCCCTCGCCGCGAAGAGCGGCGCGATCACGCTCGATTTCATGGACGAGGACATCTACGAGCGCATCCAAGAGCTGACCAACGGGCGCGGGGTCGACGCTTCGATCGACGCGGTCGGATCGGAGGCCCATGCCACGGGCTCGCTCGACGCCATCATCGACCGGGTGAAGGTCGCGACCTTCATGGGCACCGACCGGCCGCATGTCCTACGCCAAGCCATCCATTGCACCCGCAATTTCGGCACTGTGTCGATCGTCGGCGTTTATGGCGGCTTTCTCGATAAGATCCCGATGGGCTCGGCCATCAACCGGGGCCTCACCTTCCGCATGGCACAGACCCCGGTGCAGCGCTACTTGCCGCTCCTGATGGAGCGCATCGTCAAGGGCGAGATCGACCCGTCCTTCATCATCACCCACACGGGATCGCTGGAAGATGGGCCGGAGCTCTACAAGACCTTCCGCGACAAAAAGGATTCCTGTGTCAAAGTGGTGCTGAGGCCATGAGCGCGGCAAACGAGGCGGCAGGCCGCCCTCTAGCCCTGGTGACTGGGGCCTCCAGCGGCATCGGTCGGGAACTCGCCCGGCTCTGCGCGGCGGAGGGTTTCGATCTGGTGATCGCAGCCGACGAGCCCGAGATCGAAGCCGCCGCCGCCGAGCTTCGCCGCTCGGGCGTGAGCGTGGATGCACTGGAAACCGATCTCTCGAGCGTGGAAGGCGTCGATACGCTTCTCGCCGCGCTTGCAGGGCGCCCGGTCGACAGCCTCTTCGCCAATGCCGGCCGGGCGCTCGGCCACGCCTTTCTCGACCAGGACTTCACCGAGGCACGCCACGTCCTCGACACCAACCTGACCGGCACGCTCTACCTCATCCATCAGGTGGGCCGGGACATGCGTCGGCGCGGCGCGGGGCGCATCCTCATCACCGGCTCGATCGCCGGCTTCGTGCCCGGCCCCTTCATGGCGGTCTACAACGGCACCAAGGCGTTCCTGAACAGCTTCGCCTTTGCCCTGCGCAACGAGCTGAAAGATTCAGGCGTCACCGTCTCCTGCCTCATGCCCGGCGCGACCGACACGGAGGTTTTCGCACGCGCCGACATGCTGGACACCGCGATCGGCCAGGCGCCGAAGGACGATGCGGCTGAGGTGGCGCGCGTCGGCTTCGAGGCCGTGATGCAGGGCAAGGGCGACGTGGTGAGCGGCTGGAAGAACAAACTCGCCTCGGCGCTGGCCAATGTCACGCCCGCCCCGATCCTGGCCGAGCAGAACCGCAAGCTCGCCGAGCCCGGCTCGGCCTGAGGCCGGCAGGCCAGCAGCCATGCCGATCCGGCGCATCGGGTTTGCCGGATCGGCCCTTCAACCCGGCAGGGAGACAGTTCATGACGTCCGACCCGTTCGATCTCCGGCGCTTCGTCGTCGCGCAGGAGGGCGTCTATGCCGACGCGTTGGCCGAGCTGAACCGGGGGCGCAAGGCGAGCCATTGGATGTGGTTCGTGTTTCCGCAGATCGAGGGGCTGGGGCGCAGCGAAACGGCGCGCCGCTTCGCGCTTCGCTCGCTGGACGAGGCCAAAGCCTATCTCGCCCATCCTCTGCTCGGGCCCCGGCTTCGCAAGGCCGTGACGGCTGCCTGCGAAAGCGGCGAACGCTCCGTCCATACGCTGTTCGGCTCGCCCGACGACATGAAGTTCCACTCCTCGCTGACCCTGTTCCGCGAGGCGGCGGAGGGCGACGACAGGCGTCTGTTCGACGACGCGCTCGCCCTTTTCTTTGGCGGCGAAGCGGACGGAGCGACTTTGGCGAGACTCCCGTCGTCGGCGTGCTGACCACGGTCACGCGGGGTTCACTTCGGCGCGAAGGCGCAAGGGTCGGCCGAACCCTTCGCCCATGGCGGCATTGACGCAGCGAGGACCTCATCGACGCGCCGTCCGGTCCGAAACGGCGCTGCGCCTATGCGGGCCGTAATCCCAGCCGTATGTCCATCGATCAACCCCGTTAGACATTCGCCCCGCCAGACAATGGACCGCTCCCATGCCCGACGCGCCCGACCTCGCCGCCCCGCATGGGGCCGCCGACCTGCCGGTGGCGCGGGTCGAGAGCCACAGTCTCGACATTCGCGAGGATGGCGGGTTCCTGGGGGATAAGGCCAGCGAGACCGCCTTCCGCACGCTTCTGGACCTTTGGCGCGAACGCCTGTCGGGCCAGGGCGACACGCCCTTCGGCAACGCGCCGACGGAGGAGCTGGAGCGCGACGAGCTGGACGAGACGCTGCATCGGCCGGACAATGCCGGCGAAGCCGAGGCGCTGGACGGCGCGCTGCAGGATTTCGCCGTCGATCTCGCCGATGTGCTGGGCCGTTTTCTGGCAAGCGCCTCCTGGGCGGGGGTGGAGCGCATCGTCTGCGGCGGCGGCCTCCAGTCGAGCCGCGTCGGCCAGGAGGCCGTGCGCCGGGCCGAGGCGATCCTGCGGGAAGAGCACGGCCGGCCGATCCCGCTTTCCTCGCTGCATCACGCGCCGGACGATGGCGGCATGGTGGGCTGGGCCTATGCCGCGCCGGCCGAGGTGCTGGGCGCGGGCAACGCCTTTCTGGCGGTCGATATCGGGGGCACCAATCTTCGCTGCGGCGTGGTGGCGCTGGAGCAGGAGGGCCGGGAACCCAGGGTCGTTCATCGCGAGAAATGGTGCCATGCCGACGACGAGCCGAGCCGTGAGGAGGTGCTGGAGCGCATAGGGATGCTTCTGTGCCAGGCCGCCGACGAGGCCGGGCGAGAGGGGCTTCGGCTGGCGCCCTTCGTCGGCCTGTCCTGCCCCGGCCTCGTCCGGCCGGACGGCAGCTTCGCGGGCGGCGTGCAGAACCTGCCGGGCGACTGGACCGAGCCGGGCTTTCGCCTGCCCGAGCTCGTGCGCCGCGCCGTTCCGCGCCTGCGCGGCCATCCCACCATGATCCGCCTGCACAATGACGCGGTGATCCAAGGGCTC
Source organism: Aureimonas sp. AU40 (assembly GCF_001463785.1). Classification (NCBI taxonomy): domain Bacteria; kingdom Pseudomonadati; phylum Pseudomonadota; class Alphaproteobacteria; order Hyphomicrobiales; family Aurantimonadaceae; genus Aureimonas; species Aureimonas sp. AU40. Next base: position 33,196 of record NZ_BBWL01000002.1, on the reverse strand, counting down.
AGCGAATGGCCCTTCATGCGCGACGTGGACCGCTGGGCCGCGGTGACGATCGGCACCGGTCTCGGCAATTGCGCCTTCCGCAACCGCTCTCGGGGATGAAGGGGCGGCGCGCCGGTTGGGTTAAGGACTCGCTTACCCCTCCCGGCGATAGTGCCCCCGGTTCATTCAGGAAGGAGTCACCATGTCGGACACGGTTGGCATCGGCGGCAGTCGCATCCGCTCGTTCGTGGAGCGCGTGGAACAGCTGGATCAGGAGATCCAGGATCTGATGGAAGGCAAGAAGGAGGTCTTCGCCGAGGCCAAGGGCGAAGGCTTCGACGTCAAGATCCTGAAAGAGATCATCAAGCTGCGCAAGCAGGACAAGGACGAGCGCGACGAGCACGAGACGCTGCTCGACCTCTATCTGCGCGCCATGGACGAGGCCCCGGCCGAAACCGCCAAGGCCGCCTGAGCCCAGCTCGCTCCCTTTCGCAGGCAGCGAAAAGCCCTCTCCGCCGTCAGGCCGGGAGGGCTTTTTCATGGGTCGGCCTCAACCGGCCCGGTCGCTCAGTTCTGCGTCACGCCGCGATAGTCCACCAGCGGGTCGGCTTCGACCTTGGTCATGTTGGTGATCCCGAGGAACACGACGCCCCCGGCAAAGAGAAGGCTGAGAATAAGAAGGCTGTAGCGAAGGGCACGAAGGTGGAAAGGGCTGCGACTGCGGCTGCGCATGGGCGTTGATCCGTTGGAAGATGTCGCCTCAAGAATTCGCGAGCGGCCTTCGAGGTTCCAGCCCCTCTCAAAAGAAGGCGCACTGTTGCGCCGAAATCATCAACCCTACCAGACGGATAAGACCGGCGCGATGAGGACCGCGCTCCCGAGCGAGCGGCGCGTCATCCTCTCGCCTTCGCGGGGCCGAACCGCGGCCGCTTTCTCATGCCGCAATGCAACCAAGCGCTTTTCGGTTCGTTTGGCCGTCCACATAAGGAGTTGCGCATGGTCTTGCCCGAGTCTGCCCGTCTGCCGCGCATGCTTCGCTATGTCGGCTGGCCGCTGGTGCTGCTCCTGATCTGGGACGTCATCGTCACGCTGGCCTATGTCTACCTTCCGCATCCCGGCTTCGACCTGCCGATCCTGCCGATGACGCTGCTCGGCTCGGCGCTGGCGCTGTTTCTGGGCTTCCGCAACAACAACGCCTATAATCGCTGGTGGGAAGCGCGAACGCTCTGGGGCGCCATGGTCAACGCCTCGCGCTCCTACGGCCGCGCCGTGTTCCATCTCATCGATACACGGCCGGAAAGCCACGACCTCCGCCAGGCGCTGGTGATGCGGCAGATCGCCTATGTCAACGCGCTGCGCTGCCATCTGCGCCGCCAGCCCTGCCTGGACGAGATCCGCCCCTTTCTCGGCGAGGCCGAGACGGAGGGTCTGACCGACGTCTCCAACGTGCCCAACGCGGTTCTCAACGAGACCGCCGCGCTTCTCTCGGACGCCACCCGGCAAGGCTGGATGGACTCGATCCGCCGCACGCAGGTCGAGCAGCTTCTGGTGGACATGAGCAATGCCCAGGGCGGCATGGAGCGGATCAAGAACACGCCGCTGCCGCGCGAGTACGACTACTTTCCTACCCTCTTCGTCCATGTCTTCTGCGTGCTCCTGCCCATCGGGCTGGTCGACAGCCTCGGCATCTATACGCCGCTCGCCTCCACGATCGTCGGGTTCATGATGCTGGCCATGGACCAGATCGGCAGCGACCTGCAGGACCCGTTCGAGAACCGGGACCACGACGTGCCCCTCACCTCGATCTGCCGTACGATCCAGATCGATCTCGAACATCTTCGCGGCAAGATGGACGCGCCTGCCCCCGTTCACCCGGTTAACCACGTTCTCTGGTAGGTCGAAGGCCGGAGGGCGCCTCGCTCCCCGGCAAGACTTCGTTAACCCCGACCATGGTTTCTGAACCCTTCCCAAGCGTTCGAAGGTTTGAACCATGGATCTCGTGACGACCTTGTTCTCATTCATCCTGACGATGGGCGGCTTTGCGGTTCTGGTCTCCGTCGCCCTCCAGCTTTCCGGCGACCACCGTCCCAAGCCGCGTGGCGCGCGCTGACCGAACCATTCCGGTCCCATTTCCATTCCCCATGGCTCGGCCCCGTCCTGCGGCGCCGGGCCATTTTCGCGTGGGGCCGACGTCCGGACGCGTCAAAATTGCAACGCTGGCGTCTAACCCGCATGCGGCTACTTAAACGTCCCAAGCTCACGTCAGCGTGATTCTATTCTCACATGGGCCAAGTCGAGACTGCTGAGAGACTTCAAAAACCCCAGCCTGTCGGGTTTTTCCCTGCCTCACCTCTCGTCCTTTCCGCTATTTCGAAGAACAACTCATTCATCACGCGCCGGTGAACTGCGTCACATCTCAGCAACACGGATGGGATTCATGCGGAAGGCGGCTTGAGCGGCGAAAAATTTCAGGCATCTTCTGAGCAACGGCGCAACGCTGGCGAAGAGGCAAGTCCTCGTCGCGGCACGGCGCCCCGATCCTCGACGGGGGCCGCCAGTGCCTTTCGCAACCGGAGTTTGTGCCATGAAGACCCTCGCTCTCCTTCTCGCTTCGGCCGCGACGCTGGGCCTCGCCTCGCAGGCGCTCGCCGCCGACGTCGTCTATTCCGAGCCGGCTCCCCCGGTCGCCATGGCCCCGGTCATGACCTGGACCGGCCTTTATCTCGGCGTGCAGGCTGGCGGTGCCTTCAACCCGGACAATGGCGACAATCTCGCCATCGTGCCGAACTTCGGCGGCGCGGGCGCGGCCTTCCTGACCAACGCCTTCGGCTCCAGCTTCACCTCGGAATTCGAGTCGAGCTTCGTCGGCGGCGCGCATGTCGGCTACGACTATCAGGCCGGCGCCTTCGTGATCGGCGCGCTGGCCGACATCAACGCGCTCGACATCGCGCAGCGCGCCAGCGCCTTCTCCAACACGCCGGCCGTTTACACCGCCGAGCGCAGCCTCGACTATCTCGTGACCGGCCGCCTGCGCGCTGGCTACCTCGTCACCGACAGCGCGCTGCTCTACGCCACGGGCGGTTTCGCCTATGGTCAGGTCGACTACCGCTTCGGCACCAACAGCCCGGCCGTGACCGCCGCCTTCCCGGCGATCTCGCGCGAGAACGAAGACGAGTGGGGCTACTCGGTCGGCGGCGGCATGGAAGTGAAGGTGACGCAGAACATCTCCTTCGGCGCCGAATATCTCTACACCAACCTGGGCGACGGCGGCTCCTTCACCCGCTTGAACGGCGGCCCGTTCGACGGTTCGGGCGCGGCGGTGATCGCCGGCCAGTACACCGACTTCCGCACGCGCGGCGACTTCGACTTCCACACCGTGACGGCGAAGCTCTCCTACCGATTCAACTGATACGACTTCGAACTGATCCGATGCGGGTCGCGCGTTCCCCACGCGGCCCAAAAGAACCCCGCCCGGTGCTAAGCTGCGGCGGGCTTTTTTTGTCACGCAGGGCAAAAAACATCGGCCCGATCCGAGACTTGGGCGATCGCGCATCTTTTCGCAAGGCGCGCGAGCCATAGGTCATGGCGCATCGAGGCCGGAGAATGTCATGCCATCGGACGAGGATCCGATCATCACGGTGTTGCGGCTTTCGGAAGAAACCGACGACCCGACCGAACTGACGCAGCGGTTCCGGGAAACCCATCCCGAGCTGCCGCATCAGGCGTTTCTGGACGCCTGTATGGTCGCGCTCGACATTATCGGCTCGCGCCCCGCCCGACTGCACTAGAAACCCGGGACGAGACTTGCGGGAGGTTTGCACGGCAAAACCTCTGCCCGCTTACTTCGTCGAAGGCCGAAGGCTCGGCCGCCAACTTCCACTGCACCCCCTAGTCTGAAATCCGACGCCGTCTCCCTGCCGACCGCACCGCCGGCCTCGGCAGCGCGATGGGCGCAAATCGAGGGCCCGATCGTAAGCTCGAAGTAATGCTGATGGTCTTATCTCCAGTGTTTCGGCGCCATTTTTAACCTCCTCTTCAGCAAACAGGGAGGTCTATGGGAGTCGCTGTGGGCCAATTGGTGAAGCGCGCGTTAGGCATTCGTGCAGAGCGAGAGAGGCAGGTCCTGGGCGTCGGGGCAGACATGGGTTCGCTAGGATCGAAGCCGCGTCTGACCTGAGCCGACGGACCGCCCGAAAAGGCCGGTTCGGCAAGGTCGCAGGGTGGAAGCGAATGACGCGAGCGAGTTTGGTGGCGCCGTTCACACGTCTGACGGCCTTCCTGATCGACTACGATCCGCGGGAAGCGCGCGCCGTCGGCCCCCTGCCCGATCAGGTCCATGTGGAGCGGGTGGACGTCGCGCTGCGCCTGGCGCCGCTGACCGCGATCACCGCCTTCATGGTGGTGCAGGTCATCATCGTCCTCTTCTGGCATAGAAGCTACGTGCCTTATCTCGTGGGACTTCAGGTCGGCAGCGTCGCGCTAGCCCTGTGCACGCTGGAAAGCTGCTGGCGCTGGCGCTCGCGCGCGCCCAACCTGCCGATCGGCCCGCGCTTCAGGGCGTTGATGACCTGGGTCTCGCTCCTGGCGGGCCTGTTTCTGGCGTCGATCCCGATCGTGCTTTTTGCCGATAGCGACATGAACGGGCGGCTCGTGATCGCCTCGACCTGTGCCGGCCTGATCGCGACGGGCATGTGCCTCGCCACGGTGCCGCGTGCCTCCTTCGCCTATGTCGGGCCGATCGTCTTCGGCTCCTTTCTGGCGCTGGCGATGACGGGCGAGGCGGTGAACGTCTATGTCGCGCTGCTGCTGGCCTTCTACGCGCTGTTCATCTTCACCGCGATGTTCCACCTGCGCCGCCTCGTGACCAAGCGGGTGCTGACGCAGATCGAGCTCGGCCGCCAGCAGGAGCTGACCAATCTCCTCCTCAACGATTTCGAGGCCCATGCCAGCGACTGGCTTTGGGAAACCGACGCCGACCTGAAGCTCCAGCACATTTCGCCGCGTCTGGCGGAGGTGGTGGAACTGCCCGAGAGCGTCCTTCACGGCCTCACCTTCGACCGGCTGGTGGGCGGCATCGGCGCCTCGGCCAGTGCCTTGGAGGAAGGCGGGGATCTGGCCCGCCTGTTCGAGACCATGCGGGCGCATAAGGAGTTCCACGGGCTGCAGATCCGCCTGTCGGTGGTCGGCGAGCAGCGTTGGTGGAGCCTCAGCGGCAAGCCGATCCAGGATTGCGACGGGGTCTTCACCGGCTATCGCGGCGTCGGCTCAGACATCACGGTCCAAAAACGCTCGCAGGAGCGCCTGTCGCATCTGGCCACCCACGATCCGCTGACCGACCTGCCCAACCGCGCCCTGTTCCAGCAGCGGCTCGACGCGCTGCTGGCGCGCGAGCCGGCCGCGAGCTTCGCCGTGATGTGCCTCGACCTCGACGAGTTCAAGAACGCCAACGACGCCTTCGGCCACGCGGTGGGCGACGCTCTGCTCAAGGAGGTGGCGCGCCGGCTGCAGAGTTTCGTCAAGCCGGGCACCTTCGTCGCCCGGCTGGCGGGCGACGAGTTCATGGTGCTGCACGAGACCGCCGACCGGGCCGCCGTCAGGTGCCTGGCCGAGCGCATTGTATCGGCGGTCGGCCGTCCCTGCCGGATCGGCGACATTCATCTGGGCGTCGGTGTCAGCATCGGCATCGCGCTGGCCCCGGCTGACGGCGCAACCGATCTCGTGCGCCGGGCGGACCTTGCGCTCTACCGCACCAAGCGCGAAGGCCGGAACGGCTTCCGCTTCTACGAGGCCGAGATGGACGAGCGGCAGGAGAAGCAGCGGGCGTTGGCCTCGGACCTGCGCGGCGCGCTGGATCGCGGCGAGTTCCAACTCCACTACCAGCCGCAGGTCGACGCGCGCACCGGCCTCGTCTGCGGTTTCGAGGCGCTGCTCCGCTGGAACCACCCCTTGCGCGGCAACGTCCCGCCGTCCGACTTCATCCCGATCGCGGAGGAGACCGGCGTCATCATGCCGCTCAGTCGCTGGGCGCTGCGCGAAGCCTGCCGGGTCGCCACGCTCTGGCCGGAGACGATCGGCATCGCGGTCAATCTCTCGCCGATCCAGCTGCGCCATTCCGACGTGCCGGCCCTGGTGGAGGAGGCGCTCGTCGGCTCCGGGCTCGCGCCCGAGCGGCTGGAACTGGAGATCACCGAATCCGTGCTTCTCGACGCCGGGTCCAATGTCAACGCTTCGATCGCGCGGCTGCGCGCGCTCAACGTGCGGCTGGCGTTGGACGATTTCGGAACGGGCTATTCCAGCTTGGCCTATCTCAGCCGCATCGCCTTCGACAAGCTGAAGATCGACCGCAGCTTCATCACCGACCTGCCCGGCGAAGGCGCCAGCCTGCCGATCGTCCAGGCCATCGTCTCGCTCGCCAAGGCGCTGGGCATGACCGTGATTGCCGAGGGCGTGGAGAACGAAGCCCAGCACGCCTGTCTGGTGGATCTCGGCTGCGACGAATGCCAGGGCTACCTGTTCGGTCCGGCCATGCCGGCCGAGGCTGCCAACGCCCTGGTCCGCCCGGTCGGCGAGCGGCCCAATTCCTTGAGGATGGCGGGCTGACGACGCCTGTCCGATGAACCGGACATGCCTCAGATGCGCCGCCGGGTCACATCACCGCGTCGGACAGGCTCGGCCCGGCCTCGCGCACGCGGTCGGTAATCGAGGAGCCCTTCGGCCAATAGGGCAGGAAGCCGCGAATGATGCTGCCGGGAATGTCGAGCGGGCGGTAATCCTTGATGTCCACGAACATCAGGGACTGCGAGCCGCGCCCGAGCAAGCCATGGTTCTCGCTGTGGATCTCGTGCTCCAGCGTCACGAATTTGCGATTGTGCGAGGCGATGCGGATGCGCACCACGATCGGCTCGAACTCCTGCGCCTCGCGGCGGAAGTCGTGCTGGAACGAGCGCGTCAGCACATAGAAGGACGTGTCGGCCAGACTGAATTCCGGCATGCAGAGATTGAAGAACAGCTCGCGCGCCTTGCCGACCCAGCGCATGTAATTGGCGAAGTAGACGTTGCCGACCGAATTCGTGTCGTCATAGGTCGGCGTCATGCGCATGACGAACCAGTCGCCGTCGAACCCATGCGCGGCCGACAATTGCGCGACATGGCCCACGGGCTGCGCGGGCACGAGCGGCGTGAAACGCGCCGCCGCGCCGGTGCTCTCGGTGGATAGCGGAGCCTCCGCCGCCTTCGGCTCGCCGAGAAGAACGGGCAGCGCGCCGACCAGACCGACGAGACCCGAAAGGGCCATGAGGCTCGGCACCGGCCCGGCATATCCGAGCGCGAAGAGAAGCAGAGCGGCGAGGCCGATGAGATAGCAGAGGGTGGAATCGTAGCGCCCCGTGCGGCCGAGGACGCGCGCCACCAGCGAGGCCGCCGGCCCGGCGAAGAGCGTGGCGAAAGGCGCCATGAGATAGATCATCGGCAGGTCCGACTGGACGCCGAGGACGGCCAGCCCCACGGCCGCACCCAGCACCCAAAGCGGCGAGGCGACGAGCGCCGCCGGGACGATGGCCAGAAGCGGGCTCTTGCTGCGCGCCGTCACCGAGGTGAGAAGCCAGCGCAGGGCGCAGTAGCTGCTATCGGCCGTGGACAGGAGCGCGATCGTCGCCCAGACCACGAAAGCCACTGCGGCCAGCGTGTTCGGCGCCCCGGCCAGGGCCGTCGCCACCGCCGCCTGCTCGCCGAAGCTTCCGTCGAAGAAGGCGAGTGGCGGCACGATGCCTGCCGCCATGGCGAGAGCGGCATTGAGGCCGATCAGCCCGAGAAACAGGATCGAGCCGAGACCGTAGCTCAGCGTCGGCGAGCCGCCGGAGCGATGGATCTCGACGGCGCGCTGCCACTGCTGGACATCCGTCCAGGGGCCGAGCAGGAAGCCCACCAGCGAGGGCACGACCAGGCCGAAGAAGCGCCCGTCCCAGCCCAGCACCGCCTCCGGCAGAGGCAGGAGCGCGCCGCGCAGGGCGAAGAGTGCATAGAGCGCCGCGCCGACCCCGAGCGGGAGATAGACGGCATGCGCCCAACGAAGGACCCGCAGCGAGAAGGCCTGCCCCGTGGCGCAAGCAACCAGCAGCGTCAGCCCCGCCAGAAGCGCCATGCCCGCGGTGCCGCCGATCGGCGCGAGATAGAAAACGAAGGCGTGGAGGCTAATGCCCACCGCCGCCACCTGCGCCAGCAAGAAGAGGCCGGCGAAGGGCCCTTGAAGGCGGGAGAAGAGCGCGGCGGGGTCGCATCCCCGCCGTCCCAGCACCCAACCGAACAGGAAGAGGCCCAGCGCGTTCGGCAGAGCGAAGGCGAGGAAGCCCGTCCAGCCATAGCTGCGCGCCATGTGCAGCGAGTAGAAGAAGCCCAGCCCCCAGAGCCAGGAAAGAGCGACCGTGGGAACCCAACCGACGGATGTCCGAATCGCTGTAAGCGGCATTTCCATTCGCCTAAGACGTGTAAATTTTAACTAAAACCTGTTCCGTCTTCGCGACTTGGTCAATCGTATTTGGTCAGTCTCCCAAAGAATTTTCACCCGTATGGGGTAAGGATTCGCCTCGTCGGCACGATATCATCGGCGCTCAGCCAATAGTGCGACAATAGATCGCCTCGGCCATGACAGCTCGAAGACACGCAACCAGGGAGCATATCGAAGGAAACGCCCGGACCGACGGCCTCGCCACGAAGGGTAAGGACAAGGCCCCGAAGCGGGAGCGGAGCGCTCAGGCGCCGGTGGCGCGCTGGGTCACGCGGGCGCGCTCGCCGCTGATCTCGTCCAGAATCGGGCAGTCCGGCCCCTGGCCCTTTTCGCAATCCTGCGTCAGCGAGGCGAGCGAGCGCTTGAGCGTCTGGAGTTCCTCGATCTTGCGGTCGATCTCGACCAGGCGGCGGCTGGCGAGGCGGCGCACCTCGTCGCGCTGGCTCCCCTCCCCCGCATAGAGCGACAGGAGCTTGCGCGCTTCCTCGATCGAGAAGCCGAGCGAGCGCGAGCGCTGAAGAAAGCGCAGGACATGCACGTCGCGCTCGACATAGTCGCGATAGCCGTTGGCTGCCCGCGCGGGCCGCACGAGACCCACGTCCTCGTAATAGCGAATGGTCTTCGGCGGCAGGCCGGACCGCCGCGAAGCCTCTCCGATATTCATCCCAACCCCCGGAGTGTCACCCCGTTTCCACAGGACAGGGCAAGAGATGTCGCGGCCTTGTGGATCGTCAACTGTGTTCGCACCGCAACAACAAAATCTTAACCACACAAGGTCTCTACTACCCTCGTTGCCAGCGATGGGTCAGAGGCGTACGAACAAGCAACCCCATCGGGATCGCTTGTCCGGGGACTTGGGCCGTTGCTTGGCCGCTCGACCCCCGCAGCCTGCACCGGACGTTTCATGAAGACCCGCTCGAATCCGCTTCTCCTCGGCGTTTGCCTCGTTGCCATGGCTGCCTTGGGCGCCTGCACCACGACACAGCAGCGCGCCTCGATCTCCCAGACCGCGCCGTTGGCTCAGGCCTATGTCGCGCCGGCGGAGGAGATCAAGTCGGGCGGGCCGTTGGGTCCGGTCGAGCTGACCGCCTACGACGCGTTCGAGGATGGCGGATTCAAGCTCCCCAAGATCCCGGCCAACAAGATCGACGCGCAGTTCCTGCGCCAGCGCGTGGTCTACAACGGCGAGGGCCTGGAGCCCGGCACCGTCGTGGTCGACACCAACAACCACTTCCTCTACGTGGTCGAGCCGCGCGGAACGGCGATGCGCTACGGCATCGGCGTCGGCAAGGCAGGCTTCGCCTGGTCCGGCGAGGCTCAGATCAAGGACAAGCAGCACTGGCCGAAGTGGTTTCCGCCGGTCGAGATGATCGCGCGTCGGCCCGAGCTCAAGCCCTACGGCAACGAAGTCGGCATGAACCCCGGCCTGCAGAATCCGCTCGGGGCCCGCGCCCTGTATCTCTACCAGGGCAACAAGGACACGCTGTTCCGCCTGCACGGCACGCCGGAATGGTGGTCAATCGGCAAGTCGGTTTCCTCGGGCTGCATCCGTCTGATGAACCAGGACATCGTCGATCTCTATGACCGGGTTCCGATGAACGCCCGCGTCATCGTGCTCCAGGGCAAGGAAACGCTCGAGGATCACCGCCGCTCGGCGCCGCAGAGCTAAGACACAGTTTCAAGGGCGGGGGACCGCTCTGGCCGGGCGCTTCGGGGGAAGCGCCCGGCCTTTTTTCGTTTATGGCCTTCGACTCAGCGAGACTCGGGCCGCCGCAGCGCTACGCGCAGGCAGAGCGCCAGCACCAGCGCGTTCAGCCCATGCCAAAGGAAATGCGTGCCGAGCGGCCAGTGAGGGCAAAGCGGCTCGTCCATCATGCGGAAGGCGAGCGAGAGAGTGAAGATTCCGACGGCCCAAAGCAGCCCTCGTCCGCCCGGCCGCCCATTCCACACCAGCCAGGCGCCGATGCCGAGAAGCGCCAGCAGGGCCGGCAGGTAGGCGGACGAGGAGCCGAGAAGCGGCTCGGCCAGCGGCGCGCCGAACTGGCCCGCCAGCGCGAAGGCGAGCGTGCCGAAAAGGCCGGCGGCTAGCCCCAGGCCGACCAGACGATGCAGCGCCAAAGCGAAGAAACCGTAGATGAACAGCGCGATCGGCAGCACGTCTGCCAGGGCCGACCAGCGATTGGCGAAGGTGTGGAACAGGAAGGAGCCGAGCGCGATCACGGCGACGAGGGCGATCAACAGGAGCACCGCGCCGTCGCCCCGCCCCTGCCGCCGCCAGCGCATGAAAGCCCATAAGGCGGCGAGAAGAAAGGCGGCGTTGCTGACCGCGTTGACCGGCTCCGCCCAGAAGCCGGGCCCAAGCCGCTCGCAATAGGCATCGATCGGCGCCGTCCAGTCCATGCCCGAGCCTCCACGCGCGAGGGGCGCGTCAGCCGCCCCAAAGGCCGAGCGTTGCGGCCGCAACCGCGATATAGCGCGCGCCTTTGCCGGCGCCCACGAGCGGCACGAACCAGACCAGCCGGACATGCAGCAGGCCGGCGATGACCGTCAGCGCGTCGCCCACGACGGGAAGCCAGGCGAAGAGGAGCGAGGGCAGGCCGAAGCGCTTGAACTGACGCTCGGCGCGCGCGAGTTGTGCGCCCTTGGCGGGAAACCAGCTGCGATCGCGGTAATGCGCCAGAGCCCGGCCGCAGCCCCAGTTGAACACCGCGCCCAGCGTGTTGCCCAGCGTTGCGGCCGCCACCAGCCCGGCCGCATCGCCCTCGCCGCTCACGAGCAAGCCCGCCAGCACCGCCTCCGACGAGGCGGGGAAAAGCGTCGCCGCGACGAAGCCGCTGGAGAACACCGCGAGATAGGGCCAAAGCTCGAGCATCATCGCGGGAGGCTTATCGCATCATAAGAGAAGATCGCCGCCGGTATCGACCCGGCAACGGCTGGGATCGTGAGCGACTCGGCGCTCGGCGCTAAGAGCGGGGAGAGCCGAGCGCCCCGAGGGAGCGCTCGGCGTCGATAGCTCAGGGGCGGCGCGCTTCGGCCTTCTTCTCCAGGCGGCGGCGGTGCAGAACCGGCTCGGTATAGCCGTTCGGCTGCTCGCGGCCCTTGAGCACGAGGTCGAGCGCGGCCTGGAAGGCGATGGAGCGGTCGAACTCGGGCGCCATCGGCTGATAGAGCGGGTCGCCCGCGTTCTGCCCATCCACCACGGCGGCCATGCGCTTCATCGTCTCCACCACCTGCGCCTGCGTGACGACGCCGTGCAGCAGCCAGTTGGCGATGTGTTGCGAGGAGATGCGGCAAGTGGCGCGGTCTTCCATCAGGCCGACATTGTTGATGTCCGGCACCTTGGAACAGCCGACGCCGGCATCCACCCAGCGCACGACATAGCCGAGAATGCCTTGCGCGTTGTTGTCGAGCTCGGCCTGCACGTCCTCGGGCGTCCAGTTCGGGCGCACGGCAACGGGAATCGTCAGGATGTCGGTGAGCTGGGTGCGCGGATGGCCCTCGAGCTTGGCCTGCACTTCGGCGACATCCACCTCGTGATAATGCGTGGCGTGCAGCGTCGCGGCGGTGGGGGACGGCACCCAGGCCGTGTTGGCGCCAGCCTTGGGATGGCCGATCTTCTGCTCCAGCATCGCGGCCATCTTGTCGGGCATGGCCCACATGCCCTTGCCGATCTGCGCATGCCCCTTCAGGCCGCAGGCAAGGCCGGTGTCGACATTGCGGTCCTCGTAGGCCTTGATCCAGGTCGAGGCCTTCATGTCGCCCTTGCGGATCATGGGGCCGAGTTCCATCGACGTGTGCATCTCGTCGCCGGTCCGGTCGAGGAAGCCGGTGTTGATGAAGACGACACGGCGGCGCGCCCGGCGGATGCACTCCTTGAGGTTGGCCGTGGTGCGGCGCTCCTCGTCCATGATGCCCATCTTCACCGTGTTGGGCTCCAGGCCCAGCGCGGCCTCGACGCGGGCGAAGATCTCGTCGGCGAACTCCACCTCGTCCGGCCCATGCATTTTGGGCTTCACGATATAGACCGAGCCGGCTCGGCTGTTGCGCGGGCCATCGGTCTTCTGCAGGTCGTGCAGCGCGATCGTGACGGTGAACAGCGCGTCGAGCAGACCTTCGGGCGCCTCCGAGCCGTCGGCCAGGCGCACGGCGGGGTTGGTCATGAGGTGGCCGACATTGCGCACCAGCATGAGAGAGCGGCCCGGCAGGGTGAGCGTCGAGCCATCCGGCGCGGTGTAGGTTCGGTCCGCCTCCAGGCGGCGGGTCACGGTCTCGCCGCCCTTCTGGAAGGTTTCGACGAGGTCGCCCCGCATCAGACCGAGCCAGTTGCGATAGACGGCCGCCTTGTCCTCGGCGTCCACCGCCGCGACGGAATCCTCGCAATCCTGGATCGTCGTCACCGCGCTTTCGAGCAGCACGTCGGAAATGCCGGCATGGTCGGTGCGTCCGATCGCCGACGTGCGGTCGATGACGATTTCGAGGTGCAGGCCGTTGTTGCGCAGGAGCAGCCCGGTCGGGCTCGACACCTCGCCCTTGTAGCCAGCGAAGGCGGCGGGGTCGGCCAGCGGCACGAGGCGCGCGTCGCCCAGGCGCGCGCAGAGCCGGCCGTTCTCGATCTCGAAGCTCTTGGCGTCGCGCCAGGAGGCGCCGTTCAGCGGCACGGCGCGGTCGAGGAAGTCGCGCGCCCAGGCGACGACCTTGGCGCCGCGCTGCGCGTTGTAGCCCTTGCCGCGCTCGGCGCCGCCCTCGTCGGAAATGGCGTCCGTGCCGTAGAGCGCGTCGTAGAGCGAACCCCAGCGCGCGTTCGCCGCGTTTAACGCGAAGCGGGCGTTCAGCACCGGCACAACGAGCTGCGGCCCGGCGATCGAAGCGATCTCGGGATCGACATTGGCGGTCTCGACGCTGAAGGCCGGGCCTTCGGGCACGAGATAGCCGATCTCGCGCAGGAAGCTCTCGGCCTCCGCGCCGTCCACCGCCGCGCCCTTGTGCTCGCGGCACCAGGCGTCGATCTGAGCCTGCAGCTCGTCGCGGCGCTGGAGAAGCTCGCGGTTGCGCGGGGCGAGGTCGGTCAGGAGATCGGCGAGCGCGTGCCAGAAGCGGTCGGGCTCGATGCCGGTTCCCGGCAGCGCCTCGGTCTCGGCGAAATCCTTGAGGATGGGCGAGACCTTCAGGCCATGAAGCTCGACGTAATCGGACATGGGACGCTCCCCTCGCATACGGTCTTGAGTAAGACGGGTCGGGAAAGCTGTGTCGGGCATGGCCGGGCGCCTGTCAAACGGACTTTACCGAAAGCTGCGAGGAACGGGCTTCCCAAACGGCGCGCGGGCTGGGAATCATGCAAAGGCCCCGCCCGACCGCATCCGAAGGACCCCTGCCTCATGAAATCCTGCCTCTTCGGTCTCGCCGCCCTTCTCGCCGCCGGCACCGCCCTGCCCGCCCAGGCCTTCGATCTGACGATCCTGCACATCAACGATTTTCACAGCCGGGTCGAGCCGATCAACAAGTATGACGGCCCCTGCTCGGCCAAGGAGGCGGCGGAAAAGAGCTGCTTCGGCGGCATCGCGCGCATCGCCTCCGCCGTCGCGGCCGAGCGCAAGGCAGCCGGCAGCCGCCCCGTCCTGCTTCTCGACGCGGGAGACCAGAGCCAGGGCTCGCTCTTCTACACCTACTACAAGGACAAGGACTCGGCCGAGTTCATGAACCGCATCGGCTTCGAGGCCATGGCGGTCGGTAATCACGAGTTCGACGACGGCGTGCCGGTGATCCAGAGCTTCGCCGGCGCGGTGAAGTTTCCCATGCTCATGGCCAACGCCGATCTCGCCCGCGAGCCGGAGCTCGCCAAGCTCGTCAAACCCTCGACCGTGATCGAGAAGGACGGCGAGCGCATCGGGATCATCGGCCTCACCCCGCGCGACAACCAGGAACTGACCGCCGCCGGCAAGTCCATCACCTTCACCGACCCGGTGGAAGCGGCCAAGCGCGAGGCGCAGAAGCTGACCACTGAGGGCGTCAACAAGATCATTCTCCTCAGCCATTCCGGCTACGAGGTGGACAAGCGCCTCGCGACCGAGGTGCCGGGCCTCGACTTGATCGTCGGCGGCCATTCGCACACGCTTCTGTCCAGCACCGACCCCAAGGCCGCCGGCCCCTATCCGACCCGCGTCAAGGGACCGGACGGGCGCGAGGTGCCGATCGTCCAGGCCTATGCCTATTCGAAATATCTCGGCAAGCTGGACGTGACCTTCGACGACGAAGGCCATGTGACGAAGGCGGAAGGGGCGCCGATCCTGCTCGACGCCTCGGTGCCGGAAGATGAAAGCTTTGTGGCGCGCGTCGCCGAGCTGGCCAAGCCCTTGGAGGAAATCCGCAACAAGGTCGTGGCCCAGACCGCCGAGCCGATCGACGGCGCGCGCGAGATCTGCCGCAAGGCCGAGTGCGCCATGGGCGATCTCGTGGCCGACGCGCTGCTCGACCGCACCAAGGACCAGGGCGTCACCATCGCCATCGGCAATGGCGGCAATGTGCGCGCCTCGATCGACGCGGGCGACGTGACGATGGGCGAAATCCTCACCGTCCTGCCGTTCCAGAACACGATCGCGACCTTCCAGCTCACCGGCGCCGACATCAAGGCCGCGCTGGAAAACGGCGTCAGCCAGGTCGAGGACGGCGCCGGCCGCTTCCCGCAGGTCGCCGGCCTCCAGTTCGACTGGTCGCGCAAGGGCCAGCCGGGTGTCGACCGCGTGAAGGCGGTGCGGGTCAAGGAGGCGGGCGGCCAATGGGTGCCGATCGACCCCGCCGCCACCTATACCGTCGTTTCCAACAACTTCCTGCGCCAGGGCGGCGACGGCTACAAGACCTTCGCGGAAAAGGCCGTGAACGCCTATGATTACGGTCCGAACATGGAGGAAGCGGTGGTCAGCTATCTCCAGGCCAAGAACGCGCCCTACAAGCCCTATACGGACGGGCGCATCCGCGAAGTCGAGTAAAGCGAGGCAGGGATGAACGGGTTTTCGATGGGAGCGGAGTTCGGGCTGGGCAGCGTGCTCGTGGTTGTGGCCGTCTTCGCGGTGCTCGTGGTCTTGGCCTCCACGGTCAAGATCGTGCCGCAGGGCTACAACTACACGGTCGAGAATTTCGGCCGCTACGTGCGCACGCTGACGCCCGGGCTCAACCTCATCGTGCCCTTCGTCGAGCGCATCGGCCGGCGGATCAACATGATGGAGCAGGTGCTCGACGTCCCCACGCAGGAGGTCATCACCCGCGACAACGCCTCCGTCGCCGCCGACGGCGTCGCCTTCTATCAGATCCTCGACGCCGCCTCGGCGGCCTACGAGGTGGCGAACCTGCAGAACGCCGTCCTTAATCTGGTGATGACCAACCTGCGCTCGGTCATGGGCTCGATGGATCTCGACGATCTCTTGTCGAACCGCGACGCCATTTCCGAGCGCATCCTGCGCGTGGTGGATCAGGCGGCCCACGCCTGGGGCATCAAGATCACCCGCATCGAGATCAAGGATATCAACCCGCCGGCCAAGCTGGTGGAATCCATGGGCCGGCAGATGATGGCCGAGCGCGAGAAGCGTGCCGAAATCCTGGAGGCCGAGGGCGCGCGGGCGGCCAAGATCCTGCGCGCCGAGGGCGAGAAGCAGGCGCAGATCCTGGAGGCGGAGGGCAAGCGCGAGGCGGCCTATCGCGAGGCGGAGGCGCGCGAGCGTCTGGCCGAGGCCGAGGCCAAGGCGACGCAGATGGTGTCCGAGGCGATCGCGGCCGGGGACGTGCAGGCGATCAACTACTTCATCGCCCAGCGCTACACCGAAGCCCTGTCGAAGCTGGCGTCCGCTCCCAACCAGCGCGTCATCCTCATGCCGCTCGAAGCCTCCTCGCTCATCGGCTCGCTCGGCGGCATCGTGGAACTGGCGCGCGCGAGCTTTCCCGAGAACCGCCCGGAGCCCGGCGGCGCGGCGAGAGCCGCCTCCGCCAAGCCCTCCCCCGCCTCCCTGGCGGGCCAATCCCGGCCGGCCGCCTCCCCGGCGGGGCAATCATCGTCCCCCTCGTCCACCGCCGGGCGCGGCGTCGTGTTTCCCCGGCCCGAGGCCTGAGCGCCATGGCAGGCCTCGTATCAGGCTATGGCTGGTGGCTGCTTGGCGTGCTGCTGCTCCTAGGCGAGCTTCTGCTGCCGGGCGTCTATCTCCTGTTTCTCGGGATCGGCGCGATCGTGGTCGGCGCCAACGCGCTCTGGCTTCCCGATCTCAGCTGGCAGAGCCAGCTCGTCGGCTTCGCCGTGGTGTCCGGCGTCGCGGCCCTGATCGGCCATAGGTTCTACGGCCAGCGCGCCCGCCGGGCGGACGCAGCGCCGCTCAACGAGCCGGGGCTCCGCCTCGTCGGACGCCGGGCGAAGGTGAGCGAGGCGATCGAGGGCGGGCGCGGGCGCGTTGCGGTGGACGACGGCTGGTGGAGCGCCGAAGGGCCGGACCTGCCCGTCGGAGCTCCGGTCGTGATCGAATCGGTGCAGGGCTCGCTTCTCAAGGTGCGGCCGGCGGCCGATTGAGAGCGATGCCTATCGCTCGGCCAGAAGCACCCGGTGGTCGAGCAGAAACTTGGCGAAGAAGGGCAGGCTGGCCGAGCCGACCTCGCGCGCCGAGCGGCCGATCGAGCCTTCCGTGACAGCGATCGGCTGCAGGCCCTGGAAGTCGAAATCGCTTAGCGCCTGGCGCGTGGCGTCCACCAGCCGGGCGCGCACGGCGGCGGGAAAGCTGCCGTCGATCACCGCGCGCTCGAAATCATAGACCGCGATCGAGGCAGCGATGGCATGGGCGAGCCCCTCGGCGGCAATGCCGATCCATTCGTCCAGGAGAGGCCCGAGATCGGTCCAGTCCGCGTCGCGTCGCCAGAGCTCGACGGCCGAACGGCCCGAGGCCTCGACCATGCGCTCCAGCACATGGATCGAGGCGACATGGACAAGCTGGCGCCGCTCGCCGATGCGCGTCGGCACCGGCATGGAGCCGAGCGCGCCGGCATTGCCGAGCCGCCCCGGCACCAGCGCGCCGTCCATCACGATGCCCCCGCCGACAAAGGCGCCCACGAAGAAGTAGACGAAATTGGCCGAGACATCCGTGCCGAAGGCCTGTTCGGCGCCGCAGGCGGCGGTCACGTCGTTGGCGATGAAGACGGATTCGCCCGTCGCCTGCTCCAGCTCGGCGCCGAAATCGACGCTGCGCCAATCCTCCATCTCGCCCGGCGGCGCGCCGTTGGCCTCGCCCCAGGACCAGATCTCGAAGGGCATGCCGACGCCAAGACCCACGATGCGCCGGCGATGCGCGGGCGAGAGCGACTGGCGCAGCTCGACGCTCGCCGTCTCCACGAAGCGCATGACCTCGGTTCGGCGGGGGAAGCGATAAAGGATGGCCCGGCTCTCGCGCACGCGCCCGACGAAATCCATCAGCACCATCTCGCTGGTGCGCCGGCCGAGCTTGAGGCCGAGCGCGAAGGCGCCGTCCGGGTTGAGCCGCATGGGAACCGATGGCTGGCCGACGCGGCCGCGTCGCGGCTCGCCCGCCAGAACCAGCCCGTCCGCCTCCAGCGAGCGCATGATGACGGAGGCCGTCTGCGGCGACAGGCGCGACAGGCGCGCGATCTCGGATTTCGCCAGTTCCCCGTGCCGACGGATGAGCGAAAGCACGGCCCGCTCGTTGTGGGCGCGCAGTCCCGCCTGGTTCGATCCGCGAAGCGATTCGTCCCGCTCGACCGAGCGGCCGTCCGCGACCGATGTCGTCGCCGCATCCACACCCAAAGGCCGACCCTCCCCGTCGACGTCCGCCCTGCCCCTAGAGACTGTGTGACAACACGGCCAGGTCGGCCTCTCGGCGCTTCTCCGCCGCCGAGTTGTCAAACAGTCTCTTACGCGGTTCGTGACGCGACCATGACGGAGACCTTACCGAGGTGTCAATAAATAAATCCATGTGAGTTATTGATTGACAGGCAACTTGGGATCGTGTCAGCTTGGGTCATTCGATCCCGGCGTGGAGGCTGGGATCGGGCCGTGTCGCCCGAGCGGGACCGGTCTGTTTCGGGAGGATTTCTGGTGAATCTGCGTCATCTCTTCGCGTCCGCCGCCGTGGGCGCCTTCGGCCTTCTCGCGCTGTCCGGCACGGCTTCGGCCCAGGGCGCCACGACGGTCTGCCTCATCACCAAGACCGACACCAACCCGTTCTTCGTGAAGATGAAGGAAGGCGCCGAGGCCAAGGCCAAGGAACTGGGCATCAACCTCCAGTCCTATGCCGGCCGCGTGGACGGCGATTCCGACAGCCAGGTCCAGGCGATCGAGAGCTGCATCGCCGGCGGCGCCAAGGGCATTCTGATTGCGGCCTCCGACACCAAGGGCATCGTGCCGACCGTGAAGAAGGCGCGCGACGCCGGCCTCATCGTGATCGCGCTCGACACGCCGCTGGAGCCGCTGGCCTCGGCCGACGCCACCTTCGCGACCGACAATTACGAAGCCGGCGTGCTGATCGGCCAGTGGGCCAAGGCCAAGATGGGCACTGAAGCCGCCAACGCCAAGATCGCCTTCCTCGACCTCACCCCGCAGCAGCCCTCCGTCGCCGTCCTGCGCGACCAGGGCTTCATGCAGGGCTTCGGCATCGACGTGAAGGACAAGGCGATCGTCGGCGACGAAAGCGACAAGCGCATCGTCGGCCATGACGTGACCAACGGCAACGAGGAAGGCGGCCGTCAGGCCATGGAGAACCTTCTCCAGAAGGATCCTTCGATCAACCTCGTCTACACGATCAACGAGCCGGCCGCCGCCGGCGCCTACGAAGCGCTGAAGAGCCTCGGCGTCGCCGACAAGGTGACGATCGTCTCCGTCGACGGCGGCTGCCCCGGCATCGCCAACGTCAAGGCCGGCGTGATCGGCGCGACCTCCATGCAGTACCCGCTGAAAATGGCGGCGATGGGCGTGGAAGCGGTCAAGACCTTCGTGGAATCGGGCAAGAAGCCGGAAGCCTCGGCCGGTCTCGACATCACCAACACGGGCGTCGACCTCGTCACCGACAAGCCGGTCGACGGCGTGAAGTCGATGGACTCCGCCGCCGCCTCCAAGGCCTGCTGGGGCTGATCGGCCGCAACGCAGGGGCTTAGCCCCTGCACCCCACCAGGGGACATGATGTCCCCTGGACCCCATGCCATTTTGCGATGTGTCCCCGATCCGGCAGGGCCCCCGGCCCTGCCGGATCGGGGAAAGTCCCAAAAAACGGGCAAGGGTCCGGGAACGCCGTTCCCGGGCGGGGATCGGGGCGGCAGCCCCGCACGAACGACCTCACCCCCTCAGGAGGCTCCGGCGCATGAGCGAAACATCCACCCGCAAGGGCAGCGACTTCGAGCAGCAGCTCGACAAGAGCGACACGCGCGTCGCCGAGTTTTCCGGCCACGGTCGCACCCCGCTCCAGCATCTCCAGCATTTCCTCCATGGCAATCCGACCATGGTTCCGGTGATCGTCCTTCTGGTCGGCATCGGCATTTTCGGCTCGCTGATCGGCGGCCGCTTCTTCAACGCCTTCACCATGACGCTGATCCTTCAGCAGGTGGCGATCGTCGGCATCGTCGGCGTGGCGCAGACCCTCATCATCCTCACCGCCGGCATCGACCTTTCTGTCGGCGCGATCATGGTCCTCTCCTCGGTGATCATGGGCAATCTGGCGGTGGTGAACGGCGTGCCGGCCCCGCTGGCGCTGCTGATCGGCTTTGCCGTCGGCACGTTCTGCGGCGCGGTGAACGGCGTGCTCGTCGCCAAGGTCAAGCTGCCGCCCTTCATCGTGACGCTGGGCATGTGGTTCGTCTTCGAGGCGGTCAACTTCATCTACACGCAGAACGCCACGATCCGCGCGCAGGACGTGGAGGCGGCGGCGCCCCTCCTTCAGTTCCTCGGCAACACGTTCCAGATCGGCGGCGCGGTGTTCACCTATGCCGTGGTCTCGGTGCTGCTTCTCGTGGCGCTGTTCTACTACATTCTCAACAACACGGCCTGGGGCCGGCATGTCTACGCCATCGGCGACGACGAGGACGCGGCGCGCCTGTCGGGCATCAGTTCCAGCCGCGTTCTGATCTCGGTCTACGCCGTGTCGGGTCTGATCTGCGCCTTTGCCGGCTGGGCCCTGATCGGGCGCATCGGCTCGGTCTCCCCGACATCGGGCTATGAGGCCAACATCCAGGCCATCACGGCGGTCGTCATCGGCGGCACCTCGCTCTTCGGCGGACGCGGCTCGGTGATCGGCACGCTGGTCGGCGCCCTGATCGTCGGCGTCTTCGCCATGGGCCTGCGCATCTACGGCACCGACCCGCAATGGACGCGCCTCACCGTCGGCGCCCTCATCATCCTGGCCGTCGCGGCCGACCAGTGGATCCGGAAGGTATCGGCCTGACATGTCCCATCTCGGCACCCAACCCGTCCTTCGCGCCCGCAACCTGCGCAAGAGCTACGGCCGCGTCGTCGCCATCGACAACGCCGACTTCGACCTCTATCCCGGCGAAATCCTCGCCGTGATCGGCGACAACGGCGCTGGCAAGTCGACCCTGATCAAGGCCCTGTCGGGCGCGGTGAACCCGGATGCGGGCGAGATCCTGCTCGACGGCAAGCCTGTCTCCTTCGCCAATCCGCAGTCGGCGCGCGACGCCGGCATCGAGACGGTCTACCAGCAGCTCGCGCTGTCGCCGGCCCTTTCGATCGCCGACAACATGTTCCTCGGCCGCGAGATCCGCCGAACCGGCCCGATGGGGGACTGGTTCCGGATGCTCGACAAGCCGAAGATGCGCAAGATCGCTCGCGAAAAGCTCACCGAGCTTGGCCTGATGACGATCCAGAACATCGACCAGGCGGTGGAAACGCTGTCCGGCGGCCAGCGCCAGGGCGTGGCGGTGGCGCGCGCCGCCGCCTTCGGCTCCAAGGTTCTGATCCTCGACGAGCCCACCGCCGCGCTCGGCGTCAAGGAATCGCGAAAGGTTCTCGACCTCATCCTCGAGGTGCGCTCGCGCGGCCTGCCGATCGTCCTGATCTCGCACAACATGCCGCATGTCTTCGAGATCGCCGACCGCATCCACATCCACCGCCTGTCCAAGCGCCTCTGCGTCGTGGACCCCAAGACCATCACCATGTCCGACGCCGTGGCGCTGATGACCGGCGCCAAGACGCCTGAACCGGCGATGATGGCGGCCTGACACGCGGCCGATCCCATCCCAAGCGAAAGGCCGGCACCCTTCGGGGCGCCGGCCTTTTTCGTATCTAAACGCATTGATCGAAGCGGGAGCCCTCAGCCGTGCCCGGCGCGGACATGCAGGAAGATCGGCGCCACGCGGGTGTCGGCCACGATCGGTTCGGCGCAAGCGACCTGCTCCGACGCCATGGGCTCCCCGAAGGCCTGGATGGAGAGCCCCGCCCCCACCAGCATCGCCACCCAGGACGAAAGCGTTCGGTGAAAGCGGGGAATGGAGAAGGGTTCGAGCCCCGCGCGCGCCTCGTCGGAGACGCCCGAGAAGAGCCAGCGCTCGACGCGCCCGCCCGTTTCATTGAAGTAATCCGCGAGTTCGACCGCAACCGCCTCGCCGCGTTCGTTGCGGATGTTGCGGCGCTTTGGCGGCACGAAGCAGGGATGCAGGATCGAGAACTGCAGGAAGCCACCCGGCTTCAGGACACGGGCCACCTCCTTCAGCACCTCGGCCTGATCGGCCATGTCCATCATCGACATGAAGGCCGTGACGAAGTCGAAGCTCCCGTCTTCGAACGGCAGGATCAGCCCGTCGCCCAGGACATAGCGGATGCCGAGCGGGTCCGCGGCTTCCGTTTCGCGGGCGTGCCGCAGAAAGGTCGGCGCGATGTCGAGCCCGGTCATGTCAGCGCCCAGCCGCGCGACGGCTCGCGTGTTGGTGCCCTCCCCGCAGCCGAGGTCCAGCCCTTTCAGCCCCTCGACCGGGGGCAGCAAGGCGAGAAAGGACGGCGTGTTCAGCGCGTCGCGGTAACGGTCATGCCCGGCGCGAGACAGGGCCGTCCAGGCCGCCGCATTGCTCTCCCAATGCGCGGCCACCGCCTTGGCATCCATTCTCTCCCCATCCATGCGCCCCGCCTCCCGATCCAAAGGGCCTGGGAGGTAGCACTTGTCTGTGACGAGGACGAGACGACGGGCTCGCGGCCTCAGCCGCGACTGACCGAAGGTTCTTACCCGGGCTTTCGTCAGACATGGCGCGTGATGTCCATGCGCATATGGAGAATCCGGACGA
The DNA here is from genome assembly GCF_001463785.1 of Aureimonas sp. AU40. Classification (NCBI taxonomy): domain Bacteria; kingdom Pseudomonadati; phylum Pseudomonadota; class Alphaproteobacteria; order Hyphomicrobiales; family Aurantimonadaceae; genus Aureimonas; species Aureimonas sp. AU40. The sequence continues at coordinate 10,452 of NZ_BBWL01000002.1, read as the reverse complement.
TCTCGATCCCCGCTTTCGTCGGACGAAAAACGAGAAGATGCGAACCGGCACGATATTGGGCGTATCCCTCACGAATGTCATCGAGGCGTTTGGCACGGTTGGGTTCAAGCGCGACACGTTCCATGGCCTCGCTGAGGAGGCGCACATAGGTCCGAGCCCGCTCGGGCGACCATTCGCGGGCCGTGTAAAGGAAGATATCTTCGAGATCTGCGCGTGCCTTGGGCGTGAGGCGGATGTCAGATCCCATGCTTGCGCGTCATCGCGTCCAGGAACGCGTCGGGATCGAACGGTTCGGCCGCACCGCTCGCCTCGCCTTCCGCGATAGCGACGCGTAGCGCTGCTCGACGCGCCTCGTGCTCTTCCAGAAGACGGAGACCGGCGCGCACGACCTCGCTGGTCGAGCCGTAACGCCCGGTTCGCACCTGCTCGGCTACGAAATCCGAGAAGTGGTCCCCCATGATTACCGAGGTGTTCTTGCCCATGATCGCTCTCCGCTACCAGAAAATGTTAGCGGAGGGCGCAATCTTCGGCAACGATCGGCTCACCCCGCCAAGGCCGCCAGCGGCGGGGCTTGCCTATCTTTCATGCGCCGCGCCGCCTCGTCGCCGGCGAAATGACAGGCGGCGCGGTGCGTGGCGGAGACGGGGGTGAGCTCGGGCGGGACCTGGGCGCAGACGGGTTCCGCGATCGGGCAGCGGGTGCGAAAGGCGCAGCCGGACGGCGGATTCACCGGCGAGGGCGGATCGCCCTGCAGCACCGTGCGCCGGCGCGTGCGCGCGATGGCGGGGTCGGGGATCGGCGCGGCCGAGAGGAGCGCGCGGGCATAGGGGTGCGCGGGGTTCTCGAAGACTTCCGCGCGCGTCCCCTCCTCCACCACACGGCCGAGATAGAGAACCAGGATGCGGTCCGACACGAGGCGCACGACGGAAAGGTCGTGGCTGATGAAGAGCAGGGTCAGACCGCGTCGGCGGCGAAGATCGGCCAGGAGATTGACGATCTGCGCCTGGATCGACACGTCGAGCGCCGAGACCGGCTCGTCGCAGACGATGAGCTTGGGCTCGGTGATGATGGCCCGCGCGATGCCGATGCGCTGCGCCTGCCCGCCGGAGAACTCGTGCGGATAGCGGTTGATCATGTCGGCGACGAGGCCGACCTCTTCCATGACCTTTTCCACCCGCGCCCGGCGCTCGCGCCGGGACAGGCCCGGCTCGGCGACGCGCAAGGGCTCGGAGATGATGTCGCCCACCGTCATGCGCGGGTCGAGCGAGGCGATCGGGTCCTGAAAGATGATCGAGAGATCGCGCCGCGCCGCGCGCATGTCGGCGGCGGAAAGCTCGGCGAGATTGCGCCCCTGCCAGACGACCTGTCCCTCGGTCGGCTCGATGAGGCGCAGGATGGAGCGGCCGAGCGTGGACTTGCCGCAGCCCGACTCGCCGACGATGCCGAGCGTTTCACCCTCGCGCACCGTGAAGGACACGTCGCGCACCGCCTTCAGGGTCTGGACCTTGGGAAAGAAGCCCTTGCCCTTCAGCCGGAACTCGGTGGAAAGGTGGCGCACGTCGAGAAGCGGGGCGCCCGCGCCGCTGCCGCTCTCGGCCTTGATGTCAGCCTCGATCTCAGACATGGGCGAACTCCGTCTTGGCGGTTCCCTTGGCCGCGTCCACGAAGGCGCGCCAGCAGGCGGCCCGGCGCGGGCCCGTGCCCTCGCGAGCCACCGCATCAAGCGGCGGGCGCTCCACCGTGCAGCGCTCCACCGCGAAGCCGCAGCGCGTGTGGAAGGCGCAGCCAGACGGCGGACGGATGAGATTGGGCGGACGGCCGGGGATAGGCTCGACACCGGCTGCGTCCCGGTCGACGCGCGGAATCGAGCCCAGCAGCGCCGCCGTGTAGGGATGGGCGGGCGCGGCGAAGACATCGTCCACGCGCCCCTCCTCCACGATGCGTCCGGCATACATGACCGCGATGCGATCGGCGACGCCGGCCACCACGCCGAGATCGTGGGTGATGAGCACAAGCGCCGTCTTGTCGCCGGTGAGTTCGGCGAAGAGCTCCAGGATCTGCGCCTGGATCGTCACGTCCAGCGCCGTGGTCGGCTCGTCGGCGACGATGACCTTGGGCCGGCAGAGAAGCGCCATGGCGATCACCACGCGCTGGCGCATGCCGCCCGAAAGCTCGTGCGGATATTGCTCGATGCGCCGCTCGGCGTCGGGAATGCCGACGCGCTTCAGCATGGCCAGCGCCTCGGCCTCCGCCTCGCGCCGCCGGACGCCCTTGTGGACCTCCAGCGTTTCGGCCAGCTGGCGCTTGATCTTCAGCGTCGGGTTGAGCGCGGTCATGGGGTCCTGAAACACCATGGCCATGTCGCGCCCACGCACCCGGTCGAGATCGCGCAGCGAGAGCTTCAGAAGGTCCGTTCCGTCGAGCTTCGCCTGGCCTTCGGTCCGCCCGTTCTTGGCCAGGAGGCCGAAGACGCCGTTGAAGGTCTGCGACTTGCCCGAGCCCGATTCACCGACGATCGCCAGCGTCTCGCCGGGATGGACCTCGAAGCTGAGATCGCTCACCGCCTGGACGTCGCCGTCGGGCGTCGAGAAGCGGATGGAATAGTTGGAAAGGGCCAGGACCGGCGCCGTCTTGTTGTCTGGGGTCATGGGATCACCGGTCCTTCGGGTCGAAGGCATCGCGCAGGCCGTCGCCGATAAAGGCGAGCGACAGGAGAAGCGACACGAGAACGCCGCCGGGAAAGAGCAGCAGCCAGGGCATGATCTCCAACGTGTCCGCGCCTTCCGAGATCAGCGTTCCCAGCGAGGTCAGCGGCTCCTGCACGCCAAAGCCGAGGTAGGACAGGAAGCTTTCCGTCGCGATGATCTCGGGAATGGTCAGCGTCGCGAAGATCACCACCGGGCCGACCAGATTGGGCACGATATGCCGGCGGATGATCGTGAAGGTCGAGACGCCCGAGGCGCGCGCCGCCTCCACGAACTCGCGCTCCTTCAGCGACAAGGTCTGGCCGCGCACGATGCGCGCCATGGTCAGCCATTCCAGAAGGCCGATCGCGGCGAAGAGGAGGTAGACGTTGCGCCCGAAGATCACCATCAGGAGGATGACGAACAGAATGTAGGGCAGCGCGTACATGACATCGACGAAGCGCATCATGGCCGCGTCGACGCGCCCGCCGACGAAGCCCGACACCGCGCCGTAGAGAATGCCGACCAGCACCGAGACGGCGGTGGCGATGAGGGCCACGAGCAGCGAGACGCGCGTGCCGTAGAGCGTGCGGGCGAGGAGATCGCGCCCGTTCTGATCGGTGCCGAAATAGTGCCCGGTCTCGATCGAGGGCGGGGCGCGGAACGCGGCCCAGTCCGGCGTCTCGTAGTCGAACGGGACGAGCCAAGGGCCGACCACGGCAGCCAGCACGATGAAGAGGAAGACCGCCAGCGACACCATCGCCGCCTTGTTGGAGCCGAAGCGCCGCAGCGCGTCGCGCGTCAGCGAACGGGGCTTGCCGTGAAAGGCCTCCGCCTCGTGGAAGACGAAGGGTTCGAGCGCCTCGCGCTTGTCGACGTAAAGGGTCATCGCGCGCGCACCCTCGGGTCGAGCCAGGCATAGGCGAGATCGACGAGAAGATTGAGGATCACGATCAGCACCATGTAGAAGACGACCGTCCCCAGAACCATGCCGTAGTCGCGGTTGAGGGCGGCCTGGATGAAGTAGCGGCCAAGGCCGGGAATGCCGAAGATCTGCTCCACGACGATCGAGCCGGTGAGGAGATAGCCGGCGGCGGGGCCGAGATAGGAGACGACCGGCGTCAGCGCGGGCTTGAGCGCATGCCGCATCACCACGAGCCGCGAGCCTACGCCCTTGGCGCGGGCCGTGCGGATGTAGTTGGAGTTCAAGACCTCGATCATCGAGCCGCGCATGAGGCGCGAGATGCGCCCGGCATGGGGAAAGGCGAGCACGAAGACCGGCAGCACCAGATGCGGCCAGGACCCGTCGCCCCAGCCGCCCACCGGCAACCAGCCGAGCCGGACGCCGAAGACGAGCTGCAGAATGGGCGCGACCAGGAAGTTCGGCACCACGACGCCGATCATGATGACGCCCGCGATCAGATAGTCCGCACCCCGGTTTTGGTAGAGCGCGCCGTAGATGCCGGCCGCCAGCCCCACCACGACCGCGACCACGAAGGCCGAACCGCCGAGAATCAGCGTATAGGGCAGGCCGATGGCGATCTGCTGCCCGACCGTGAAATCCTTGGTCACGAAGGACGGGCCGAGATCGCCCTGCAGAAGCCGGCCGAGATAGAGCAGGTACTGCTGCACCAGCGGCAGGTCGAGATTGTAGTGGGCCCGCAGATTGGCGAGGATTTCCGGCGGCAGGGCGCGCTCCTGATCGAACGGGCCACCCGGCGCCAGCCGGAGAATGAAGAAGCAGGCGGTGACTGCGAACAGCACCACCGGGATCGCCGTCAAGAGACGGCGAAGGGCGAAGGACAGCATCGCTTGGAGTCCAAAGGGGCATCGGCGAAAGGCGCGGGGGCGATCCCCGGGCGGCCGGATGCGTGGATTTCGAAAGTTGCGCGCGGGGCGTTTCGGCCCATGGCCGGCGGTACGTCGGACCAAAGCCCCAAGGGACGGCGGCGATCGAGCATCGAGCCGCGGGGCGTCGTGGCGGCTTCGGCCTGCCGCCACCTGCGGGGGCGGGCCGAGGTCCGGCCTGAACCCGGGAGAAAGGCCGGCGCCGGATGCCCGGCGCAGGCCAGAGCCGACGGGCGGGCGGCGAAGGGTGGGCGGCGCTCCGCCCTCCCCGGCCGCATCACCCGCTCCGCGTTACTCGGCCTTGGCCAACCAGCGCGTGCGGTGAATGTCCTTCACATTGTCCTCGAAGCCGGTGATCTTCGGCGAGACGACGTTCTTGGTCACGTAATAGTAGATCGGCACCGCCGCCGAATCGTTGAGGGCGATCGTCTCGGCCTGCTTCAGGAGGCCGGCGCGCGCCTTCAGGTCCTGCGTCGTCTGCGCTTCCGTCAGAAGCTTGTCGTACTCCGCGTTCGTCCAGCGGCCGTAGTTCATCTCGATCCCGCCCTTGAGCAGGTCGAGGAAGTTCGTCGGATCGTCGTAGTCGGCCAGCCAGCCGGCGCGGCCGACCTGGAACTCGCCGGCCCGCAGGTCGGCGTAGTGGACCTTGACCTCGCTGTTGACGAGCTCGACCTCGACGCCGAGCGGCTTCCACATGGAAGCGATGGCGACGGCGACGCGCTTGTGGTTCTCGTCCGTGTTGTAGCGAAGCTGCAGCTTCAGCGGCTTGGAGGCGGAATAGCCCTCGGCCTCCAGAAGCTTCTTGGCTTCGGCGATCTTCTGGCCCTGCGGCAGGTCCTTCCAATCGACATAGGCCGGGCCGCCTTCGTAATTGGCGATGCCGGGCGGCACCCAGCTATAAGCGGGAAGCTCGCCGGTGCCCAGAATCTGCGGGCCGATCGCCTCGCGCACCACGGCCATGGACAGGGCCTTGCGCACATTGGCGTTGTCGAGCGGCGGCTTGGAGCTGTTCAGCACGTAGTAATAGAGGCCGGCGAAGGGCGTCACGTGCGCCTGGCCCGGCATGTTCTCCTGCAGCCACTTGTACTGGTCGGCCGGGAACTGGGTGAGCATGTCGAACTCACCGGAGCGGTAGCGGCGCAGCGCGGCCGGAATGTCCTCCAGCGTGAAGAACTTGGTGCCGTCGATCTTCAGCGAGGCGGTGTCGTACCAGTTGGGATTCTTCTCGGTCAGGACATGGCTGCCCGGCACCCATTCCACCGGCTTGTAGGGGCCGTTGGTCGCGATGTTGCCGATCTGGACCCAGGCGTCGCCCTTGGCCTTCACGACATGCTCGGGCAGCGGATAGGCGGTGTAGTGGGTGAGCGCGCCGAGATAGAAGGGCGTCGGGTTCTCCAGCGTGATCTCGACGGTCTTGTCGTCGATCGCCTTGATGCCGAGCTGGTCCATATCGGCCAGCTTGCCCTTGTTGATCGCCTCGGCGTTCTTCATCGGGTACTGGAGATAGGCGTACTGCGCGGCCTGCTTGGGGTCCATCAGGCGACGGAAGGCGAAGACGAAGTCCGAGGCCTTCACCGGCTCGCCGTCAGACCACTTCACGCCGTCGCGCAGCTTGAACGTGTAGACGAGGCCGTCCGGCGAGATGGTCCAGCTTTCCGCCATGCCGGGGATCGGATGGGCCTTGGCATCCTCCGTCACCAGTCCCTCGAAAATGTCGCCGGCCACCCGGTTCTCCCAGTCGCCCGACAGGCGCTGCGGGTCGAGCGAGGTAACGTCGCCGCCATTGTGCAGGTTCAGCGTGGCGGCGTCGGCGGCAGAGACCGCCATGAGCGTGGCGAGGGACGCGGCGCCGAGAAAGGAGCGGAAGGACATCGTCAAAGGTTGAACCTCCTTGAGCTTGGCCTAAGAACCGACCAGCGGAAAGCGCGTCTTCAATCACAGCCGGAGCGGGTTTGTCCAGCACTGCGATGGTGAACATTTGTTCGTTACGCGGCGATGACGGCATTATGGGCAGTGCAGCATAACACCTTCAAGTTATACGCAAACCCGATCTTACCTTAACGGAAGGTGTGGGAACTTCCGAGCATTGTCACGGGTTTCAGAAGCCTTCCCGCCGCCTTGGCGCGGCCCCGCAGCGCAACCCGCCGAGCCCCGATGAACGATCGTTTCGACCTCTACTATTGGCCAGAAATCCAGGGACGCGGCGAGTTTCCGCGGCTCGTGCTCGAAGCCGCCGAGGCGCCCTATCGCGACGTGGCGCGCCTGCCGGCGAGCGAGGGCGGCGGCGCGGAGGCGATGATGCGGCTGATGGACCAGGCCGACCGACCGCCCTTCGCCCCGCCCTTTCTTGTGCATGGGGCGCTCGTCTTGTCCCAGGCCGCGGCGATCAGCGCCTATTGCGGCGAACGTTTGGGGCTCGCGCCGGCGGGCGAGACCGACCGGCTCTTCGCGCGCGCGGTGGCCGAGACCACGGCCGATTTCGTGGCCGAGGCGCACGACACGCATCATCCCGTGGGCACCAGCCTTTATTACGAAGATCAGAAACCCGAGGCGCTGCGTCGGGCCGGCGAGTTCCGCCATCAGCGCATGACCAAGTTCCTCGGTTGGTACGAGCGCGTCGCCAAGGCCAACCCGTCCCTTTCGGGCTGGCTGGTGGGCGAGCACATGACCTATGTCGATCTCGGCCTGTTTCAGGTGGTGGAAGGGCTGCGCTACGCCTTCCCCCGGCGCATGGCGCGGATCGAGGCGAACAGCCCGGCCGCCCTCGCGATCCACGATCGCGTGGCCGAAATGCCGGCCGTCGCCCGCTATCTCGCGAGCCCCCGCCGCATCCCCTTCAACGAAAGCGGCATCTTCCGCCCCTATCCCGAACTCGACGGGGAGTAGTCGGTCGGACGAGACTTTTCCATGTGGATATCCTGGCCCGAGGCGCTCGTCTCGCGCCAGCCGAGACGCCGATACAATTCGGCCGCCCGGCTATTCCGGTCGGTCTCCAGCCAGATCCGATCGAACTGGCTGAACAAGGCCGCCTCGGCGCGCGCGATCAGGGCTCGGCCGATGCCCCGTCCCTCAAAGGCAGGCAGAACGAAAGCCGCGAAAAGACTGCCCTCCTCCTCGTCGATCATCGAGAAGCCGACCACGCGGTCATCCACGGAGGCGACCCAGGCGCAGGGGCGGGAGGCGGACAGCATCGCCGCCACCGTCGTTTCCGTCAGGCCGATCGCCGCAAGGTCCGCCAGCGACATCGCGTTCTCGCGAACGCTGGTGCGGATGTGAAAAAGAGCGGCGGCGTCCCGCGCCACCGCCCGTCTCAAGGTCCAGCCCGTCTCGCCCATGCGAGCCCGAGCCCTGCCGTCAGTTGGCGAGCTTGGAAGCGAAAAGGGCGAGGCCCTGCTGGTAGACGCTGGCGCGGTTCCAGTCTTCCAGGCGCGCGAAGTTCGGCTCACCCGGATTGTAGCCCGCGCCCGCGATCCAGCCGTGCTGCTTCAGGAAGTTGGCGGTGGAGGCGAGCACGTCGGCCTTGGAGCGGATCAGGTCGCGGCGGCCGTCGCCGTCGAAATCCACGGCATAGCGCAGGTAGTTCTTGGCCAGGAACTGCGTCTGGCCGATCTCGCCGGCCCAGGCGCCCTTCATGTCGCTGGCCTGCTTGTCGCCCCGGTCGACGATCTGCAGAGCGGCGAGCAGCTCCTCGGTGAAGAAGTCCGAGCGGCGGCAGTCGTAGGACAGGGTCGCCAGCGAACGGAAGATGTTCATGTTGCCGGAATTGGCGCCGAAGCCGGTTTCCATGCCCCAGATGGCGACGAGGATTTCCTTCTGGACGCCGAAGCGCTGCTCGATCCGGTTCAGGAGATCGCGGTTCTGCGCGATGATGCTCTTGCCCTTCTTAACGAAGGAGGCCGGCGCGCGGCGCTCCATGAAGGCGTCGAGCGAGAGCTTGAAGCTCTTCTGGTTGCGGTCGAGGCCGATGACCTTGCTGTCGTAGGTCACGCCGCCGAGCGCGGTCTGAAGCGTGTTCTGCGAAATGCCCTGCGAGGCGGCCTGCCGCTTGAAGCTCTCGAGCCAGGAGGGGAAGCCGGCCGGGCCGTTGCCGCAGCTCTGGGCGAAGGCGGGCGAAGCCGCAAGGAGGACGGCGGCGCCAAGCGCCGCGGCTTTCAGGGTCTGGAGGACGCGCAAGAGGCTGTTCCCTTTTTTGTCAGTGTTCGTCCGCGCGAGCGGGAGAGTTCGCCCGTTCGCCGGCCCCGCGCAGGAGAGCGGCAGGGCCTAAGCGGAGCGCCATGGATTGGCTTCATAGAGGACATGGAAAGGTTTGCGTAGGGTTACGGAAGACTTGATTCGCCTCACGATCGCGCGAGGCCCGCCCTTGGGCTTCCCCGCGCCCTTCCCTATGTTCCCAGCGCAACCAGAAAGCCGGAGGCCCTTCCATGTTCATCGCCATGAACCGCTTCAAGGTCATCAAGGAGGCGGCGGAGGATTTCGAAACGCTCTGGAAGAGCCGCGAATCGCATCTCACCACCGTTTCCGGCTTCGAGGAATTCCATCTCCTGAAAGGCCCGGAGCGCGAGGACCATCACCTTTATTCCTCGCACACGATCTGGGCGAGCCGCGAGGATTTCGAGGCCTGGACGCGCTCGGAAGCCTTCCGCGCCTCGCATCGGGGCGCCGGCGGCACCAAGCCGCTTTATCTCGGCCATCCCGAATTCGAAGGCTTCGACGTCATCCAGACCATCGCCCGCGACTGAAGGTCGGGGAAAGGCTGGCGCGACCGGTAAAAGCTGGCGAAACCATTAATGCTGGCTTATCTCGAGCAGGCTCCCGGCCGCGACACCCGCGACCGGCCGGACGCCTCCTCGGATTGTTTTCATGCAGCCTCTCGACGGACTTGCCCAACCCCAGCGCACGCTCGCCTTCGCGACCGTCGCGCTGACGCTTTTCGTCGCCGTGCTCGACGGCGCGATCGCCAACATCGCCCTGCCGCCCATCACGCAGAGCCTCGGCATTCGGCCGGTGGACGCGATCTGGGTGGTGAACGCCTATCAGCTCGCCGTCACCATGATGCTGCTGCCGCTCGCCAAGCTCGGCGAGGTGGTCGGCTACAAGCGCGTCTATCTCTGCGGGCTGGCGCTGTTCACGCTCGCCTCCGGCCTTTGCGCGGTCGCCGATTCGCTGGGAATGCTGATCTTCGCCCGCGCTGTCCAGGGCCTCGGCGCCGCCGGCATCATGAGCGTCAACATCGCGCTCGTGCGCTTCATCTTTCCGCGCGCCCAGCTCGGCCGGGCGGTCGGCAACGTTGCCGTCATCGTCGGCGTGTCCGCCGCCACGGGGCCGACCATCGCCGGGCTGATCCTCGCCGTCGCGCCCTGGCAGGCGCTGTTTCTCGTCAACGTGCCGGTGGACCTTCTCGCCCTTCTCGTCGGCGCGCGCACGCTGCCCGTCACGCCCGCCTCGGGCGAGCGCTTCGACTTCAAGAGCGCGGCCTTGAGCGCGGCGACCTTCGGCCTCGTGATCTCGGGCGTCAACGCGCTCGGCCATTCCGAAGGGCTGGTGCTGGCACTCGGCCAGATCGCGGCGGGGCTTGCGATCGGCACGGTCTTCGTGCGCTCGCAGCTGCGCCTGTCGGCGCCCATCCTGCCGGTGGATCTCCTGGCACGGCCGATCTTCGCCCTTTCGGCCCTGACCTCCGTCCTGTCCTTTTCCGCGCAGATGCTGGCCTTCGTGGCGCTGCCCTTCTTCCTGCACGACACGCTGGGACGCAGCGCCTCGGAGACGGGCCTTCTCATGACCCCCTGGCCGATCGCCACCGCGCTCGCCGCCTTCGTGTCGGGCCGCGTGTCGGACCATCTGCGCGAGCCCGGCCGCCTCGCCGCCGTCGGCCTTGCGGTCTTCTCGGCGGGCCTCCTGTCGCTGGCGCTCCTGCCGGCAC
>NZ_BBWL01000001.1:0-168094 GCF_001463785.1 Aureimonas sp. AU40 | reverse complement strand
CCTGCCGGCACAGCCCGCCGATCTCGATCTGGTCTGGCGCCTCGTCGTCGCGGGCCTTGGCTTTGGAATGTTTCAGGCGCCCAACAACAAGATCCTCGTCACCAGCGCCCCGCGCGAGCGCGCTGGCGGGGCGAGCGGCATCCAGTCCACCGCGCGTCTCGTCGGCCAGTCCATGGGCGTGGCGCTTCTCGCGGTGATCTTCGGCCTCGCGCCCGACCATGCGATCGGCGCGGCGCTTGGTCTCGCGACCGCGCTCGCCGCCATCGGCGTGGTGCCGAGCGCCCTGCGCCGGGTGGAGCAGGAACCCGACGCCCCTTCGGAGCCCCTGCCCGCCGCCACTGCTCGCAACCCCGCCGAATAGGCCCGGCGGGCGGACCCGATCGACGCCCTATTCGGCGGCGATCGGCTTCACCCAGAGGCTGGAACAGACGATGCGGCTCGTGTCGCAGCGGTCGCGATGCTTTTCGGCGACGCGTACCACCTCGTCCAGGAGCCCGTCCGACAGGCGCGTCGGCTCCAGACCCAGCTTGATCAGCGTGTCGTTGGCGACCACGAGATCGTTCTCGGCCATTTCCTTGCGCGGATTGTCGCGATGCTCCACCGGCGCGCCGGTCATGCGCGACACCATCTCGGCGAGGTCGCTGACGCGGTGCGTCTCGGTCATCTGGTTCATGATGCGCACCCGCTCGCCCCGCTCGGGCGCAGAGCGCAGCGCCAGTCCGATGCAGCGCACCGTGTCGCGAATGTGGATGAAGGCGCGCGTCTGCCCGCCCGAGCCATGGACGGTGAGCGGATGGCCGATCGCGGCTTGGCAGAGGAAGCGGTTCAGCACCGTTCCGTAGTCGCCGTCATAGTCGAAACGGTTGACCAGACGCTCGTCGAGATCGGTCTCCGGCGTCGAGGTGCCCCAAACGATGCCCTGGTGCAGGTCGGTGATCTTCAGCCCGTCGTTCTTGGCGTAATACTGGAACAGGAGCTGATCCAGCGTCTTGGTCATGTGGTAGATCGAGCCGGGGTCCACGGGATAGAGGATCTCGACATTGGCCTCCTGGCCGGCCGAGCGCAGCGTCGCCTCGATATAGCCTTCCGGGATCGTCATGCCCTTGGTCTTGCCGTAGCCATAGACGCCCATCGTGCCGAGATGTACGAGATGGGCCTCCGGGCAGGCCTCGACCATGGCGCAGAGCACCGCGCTGGTCGCGTTGACATTGTTGTCCACGGTGTAGCGCTTGTGCCAGGGCGACTTCATCGAATAGGGCGCGGCGCGCTGCTCGGCGAAATGCACGATCGCGTCCGGCTGCACGCGGGCGAACAGCGCCTCCAGCCGGTCGTAGTCCTTGGCGACGTCGAGCTCAACGAACTCGATCGGCGAGTTGCGCGTTTCGCGCCAGGCCTGGAGCCGCTCGGCCATGGGCCGGATCGGCGTCAGGCTCTGCACGCCCAGCTCCTCGTCGGTTCGCCGGCGAACCAGATTGTCCACGATCGTCACGTCGTGGCCTTCGGCCGAAAGATGAAGCGAGGTGGCCCACCCGCAGAATCCGTCGCCTCCTAGAACGATTACCTTCATGACCGGAACACCTCGAACATTTTTCCCGCATGCATCTTGACGGTGCTATCTGGCGCAAGCTCTAGCATTGCGTAGGTCCGAGAGAAACGGACCGAAACTTTCTCGGGACCAAAAGAGCGCGACATGCGTATTCTCATTGCTTCTGATGCCGCCCCGCCGCAGATCAACGGTGTGGTCCGGGTTCTCGACACCACGGCCGACTGGCTGAGGCGTTTCGGTCACGAGGTCCGGCTGGTCGGCCCGGCGGACTTTTCCGCCAGCCTGCCCGCCCCGGGCTATCCCGAGGTGCGCCTGGCCCTGACGCTCGGCCGCACGCTCGGCCGCATCATCGAGGACTTTCAGCCCGACACGATCCACATTCCGGTGGAGGGCACGATCGGCTTGGCCGCCCGCCACTATTGCCGGCGGCGCGGCATTCCCTTCACCACGTCCTTCCATACTCGGTTCGGCGACTATTTCGAGAAGCGCCTCGGCGTCGGCTCGCCGCTGGCCTACGGGTTCCAGCGTTGGTTCCACAATGGCGGCAACGGCATCATGGTGCAGACCGAGACGCTGGAGCACGAACTGGCGGAGCGGGGCTATCGCAACATCCGCCGCTGGGGCCGGGCGGTGGACACCGAGCTCTTCACTCCCTGCCGTTTGGAACCGGGCTTCGACCCGGATTTTTTACGCCTGCCGCGCCCCATCTTCCTTTATCTCGGCCGCATCTCGCCGGAAAAGAATCTCGACGCCTTTCTCGGCCTCGACCTGCCGGGCTCCAAGGTCCTGGTGGGCGACGGGCCGGCGATGGAGGGCTTGAAGAGCCGCTATCCCAAGGCGCATTTCCTCGGGCGCCGCACCGGGCGCGCGCTGGCCGAGCATTTCTCGGCGGCCGACGTCTTCGTCTTCCCCTCGCGCTTCGAGACCTTCGGTCTCGTGGTTCTGGAGTCGCTCGCCTGCGGAACGCCTGTGGCGGCCCTTCCCGTGCCCGGCCCGATGGACATCGTGGGCGGCACGCCGCACGCCGTCCTGTCGGAGGATCTGCGCAGCGCCGCGCTCCAGGCGTTGGAGATCGACCGCGCCGGCTGCCGCCGCCATGCCGAGACCTATTCCTGGGAGCAATGCTCGCGCGAGTTCGAAAGCAATCTCGTGCCCATCCCGCCCTCCGTCTGGCAGCGGCTCGCGGCCTGAGCCGCTTGGGGGAGGCCCGCCCCGGCGGGTCTTCCGCCTGATCTCAGCGCAAGCGCCGGGAGGCGGACGAAACACTTGGCGCTTGCCGCAATTTTCGCCATGATGCTTGCGTTAGCATGGTGAAAAGGGAGATCGCCTCGTGAACCGCTTGTCCGCCGGCCGCGCCTCCACGCCTGAAACGCCGGCCTTGAAGGTCGGCTTCGTTCTTGCGCACAATTTCACCCTGTCGGCGCTTTCCCTCTTCGTGGACGCGCTGCGCCTCGCAGGCGACGAAGGCGATCGCTCTCGCCCGATCCGCTGCGGCTGGAGCGTCATGGCCGCGCGGCCCGAGCCGGTGCGCTCGTCCTGCGGCGTGCAGGTGTCGCGCACGGCGCCGCTCACCGACGCCCGTCAGTTCGACTATATCGTCGTGGTCGGCGGCCTTCTCCATGCCGGCGACCAGATGGAAGAGGCGGCCGTCACCTATCTGCGTTCGGCCGCCAGCGCGGGCGTGCCGCTCGTCGGCGTCTGCACCGGCTCCTTCGTGCTGGCGCGTGCCGGCCTGATGCGGGGGCGGCGCTGCTGCGTCTCGTGGTATCACCATGCCGATTTCGAGGCGGAGTTTTCCGACATCGTGCCGGATGCCGACCAGCTCTTCGTGGTGGACCGCGACCGCATCACCTGTGCCGGCGGCTCGGGCGTCGCCGATCTCGCAGCCTTCCTGATCGAGCGCCATGTCGGCGCCTCGGCCGCGCAGAAGAGCCTGCACGTGCTCCAGTTGCAGAACCGGCGGCAGGGAAGCGACGCCCAGCCTCATGCCGCAACCGGCTCGTCCGGCGGCGACGACCGCGTGCGCCGCGCCATTCTCCTGATGGAGCAGCACATGGCCGAGCCGCTTTCGGTAGAAACCATCGCGATGCGCCTGCAGCTTTCCTCGCGCCAGCTGGAGCGCCTGTTCCAGGAAACGCTCGCCGTCAGCCCCGCGGTCGCCTATCGCCAGTTGCGCCTGGGCTATGCCAAGCGCCTCCTGCAGACGACGCGCAAGAGCGTTACCGATATCGCGGTAGAGGCCGGTTTTTGCGACGGCGCGCATTTCGCCCGCCAGTTCCGCGCCCATTTCGGCATTGCCCCGCGCGACATGCGCGCGCCCGATACGCCCCTGATGGCCGGCGCGCATCCGGCGACCTCGATCGACGCGCCTATGCCGCCGATGCCACGCATCTGAACAGGGCCTAACAAATAGTCATCACGAATAAAGGGATGTCGGCTTTCTACAGGTGAATGTCTGGATCGACATCGTAACCCCGTCGCACTCTCGTCACGATCCCTCCATCGCCATTTGGAGCCGTTCTTAGAAAGGATCGGCTTTCCGCGACGGAGGACGGTTCGATAACGCAAGTCCCCTCTCCCCCCGCTACGGAGCGCATTCGCGTTTCCGACATCGTAAAGCTCTTCGGCGACCGTGAGAAGGCCGCGCTTGCCCGGTTGAACGAGGGCGCGAGCAAGGCCGAGATCCTGGCCGAGACCGGCTCGGTGTTGGGGCTCGACCGCGTGAGCTTTTCCGTCAACGAGGGAGAAATCCTCGTCGTCATGGGCCTGTCGGGCTCCGGCAAGTCCACCATGCTGCGCTGCCTGAACCGGCTGGTGGAGCCCACCGCCGGCTCCATCCGGGTCGACGGGACCGAGGTCACCAGCCTTTCCACCAAGGCTTTGCGCGAGTTTCGCCGCGAGACCTTCGGCATGGTGTTCCAGCACTTCGCCCTGTTTCCCAACCGCACCATCGCCGAGAATGTCGAGTACGGCCTGGAAATCCAGGGGCTGGACCGCAAGACGCGCCGCGAGCACGCGCTGGAGGCAATCGAGCTGGTCGGCCTCAAGGGCTGGGACAGCAAGGTGCCGCGCCAGCTGTCGGGCGGCATGCAGCAGCGGGCGGGTCTGGCTCGCGCGCTTTGCGCCGACGCCGGCATTCTCCTGATGGACGAGGCCTTCTCGGCGCTCGACCCGCTGATCCGCCGCGACATGCAGAACGAGCTTCGCGCGCTGCAGCGCAAGCTGCGCAAAACCATCGTCTTCGTCAGCCACGATCTCGACGAGGCCATTCATCTGGGCGGCCGCATCGTCCTGATGAAGGACGGCGCCATCGCACAGAGCGGCACGGCGGAGGAAATCCTGCTCGATCCGCAGGGCGAGTATGTCCGGCGCTTCGTGGAGCATATCGACGTGTCCTCCGTGGTGACGCTCGGTCGCCTCGTGCGCCCGCAGCCGCGCCTTTTCGAGGGCGCGGCGGCCGAGGACGCCTGGCCGCTGGTCGAGCCGCGCGGTGGCAGGGCGGAGGACATCTTCGTCGTCACCTGCGAGCGCGACACGCCGGTCGGGCGCATCGACCGGAACCGGCTTACCGCCCCCGCCTCGCGCGGCCAACGGCTCGACCGGCTGATGGATGGCGGCATCGCCCGCGCCCCGGCCAGCACCGTTCTAAAAAGCGTTCTCCCGCTTCTGGCGAGCGAGCCGCACGGCATCGCGGTGGTGGACGACGACAACCGCTTTCTTGGCCTTCTCACCCGCGAAACCGCCCTGCGCGCCCTGTCGGGCCAGCGGCCGAACGAGGAAAGGGATACCGCATGGAATGGCTCCTCACCGACGATGGAAGCATCCGCAAATTCCCTCTGGACGACATCTCCAGCAACGCCCTCGATTGGCTCACCCTCCATCTCTCGTCACTGACGCGCGGCCTTTCGGCCTTCGTCGCGGCCTGGATTCAGACGGGCACCGAGCTTCTTCTCTTCATACCGCCCTGGCTCCTGATCGTGGCGCTGGCGGGCGGCGCGTTCCTCCTGGCCGGGCGGCGCGTCGGGCTGCTGGCGCTCATCGGCTTCCTCTTCCTCTGGAACCTCCGGCTTTGGGGCGCGACGGTCGAGACGCTGGTTCTGGTCACGCTCTCGACGCTTGCCGCGCTGCTGGTCGGTCTGCCGATCGGCATCGGCTGCGCCCTGTCGGAGCGCGCCTGGAAAACCGTGTCGCCTGCGCTCGACATGATGCAGACCATGCCGAGTTTCGTTTATCTCATTCCGGCCATTCCGTTCTTCGGGCTCGGCTCGGTTTCGGCGGTGTTCGCCACCGTCATCTTCTCCATGCCGCCGGTGATCCGCCTGACGGCGCTCGGCATTCGCGGCGTGCCGCATGACCTGACGGAGGCGGCCGACGCCTTCGGCACCTCGCCCGTCCAGAAGCTCGTGAAGGTGCAGCTGCCGCTCGCCCTGCCCACGATCATGGCCGGCATCAACCAGACCATCATGCTCGGCCTGTCCATGGTGGTGATCGCCTCCATGATCGGCGCCGGCGGCCTCGGCCGCGAGGTCTGGCGCTCGATCCAGCGGCTCGACGCGGGTTCGGGCTTCCAGGCCGGCATCGCGATCGTCATCCTCGCCGTGGTGCTAGACCGCGTCACCCAGGCCATGGCGCGCCGCACGCGCCCGGCCTGACCCCTTCTCCTCTTTTCGCAAGTCCCCTTTTTCTCTCGACGGAGTTCCGAGACCCATGCTGAAGATCCTGACAGCCGCCGCTCTCGCCTCAACCCTCATGACGGGCCTCGCCTCGGCCGCGGAGAAGAAGGTGAACCTCGCCTATGTAGAATGGTCCGACGCGGTGGTCGCGACCAATCTCCTGGCCGAGACCCTGAAGGGCAAAGGCTACGACGTCACGCTGACGCCGCTGCCGGCCGCCGCCATGTGGCAGGCCGTCGCCACCGGCGAGGCGGACGCGATGGTCGCCGCTTGGCTGCCCGCCACACACGCGGCCTATTACGCCAAGCTGAAGAACCAGATCGATCTCGTCGGCCCCAATGTTCAGGGCGCCAAGATCGGTTGGGCCGTTCCCGCCTATGTCGACATCTCGTCGGTCGAGGACCTAAAGACCAAGGGCGGCGAGGTCGGGAACAAGGTGATCGGCATCGACCCCGGCGCCGGGCTGATGCAGGCCTCGGAAAAGGCGATCAAGGACTACGACCTGTCCTCCGTCAATCTGGTGGACGGCTCCGACGCCACGATGACCGCCGCGCTGAAGGACGCGATCGACCGCAAGGAGCCGATCGTCGTCACCACCTGGACGCCGCATTGGATGTTCGGCCGCTGGGACCTGAAATATCTCGCCGACCCCAAGGGCTCCTTCGGTGGCGAGGAAACGGTGAACACGGTCGCCCGCAAGGGTCTCGCCACGGACATGCCGGAGGTTCACAAGATCCTGACCAACTTCAAGCTCTCGCTCGACGACGAGCAAAAGCTGATGCTGCAGAACGAGCAGAAGGGCACCGATCCCGCCGCCACCGCCAAGGCCTGGATCGCCGCCAACCCGGACAAGGTCGCGGCCTGGACCAAGTAGGCCGAAGCCCTTCTGTCAGCGCCAGCGCCCCTTTTGGAGCACGGCGTTGATTGGGCTACAAACCTCGAACGAAGGTTTAACGAAACAGGGCTGGCCGAAAGGCCGGCCCTGTTTCGTCTCGATCCCCTCGCTTTGAAGGTAGCGGAGAGACGGTGCGGTCAGCCATGAAACCACAGCCGTCCAATGCGCTCAGCCGAAACGGAAGACCGGGCAACCGCGCACTCCCGACCCCGGCGCCGCGACCCTGCGGCTTCGTCAGGCCGCCTTGCGCAGGCGCGGCCCCGCCCGTTCGCTCTGCTTGGCGCTCAACTGTTGGCCTGTCCGGTCGAGATGGTTGATGGCCTGGCTGATCTGCTCGGCGCCGATCGACTGCTCGCGGCAGGCGGCCGAGATTTCAGAGACGAGCTCCGCCGTGCGGCGGATGTCGGGGACCAGGGCGCGCAGGGCGCCGCCCGCTTCTTCCGAGACTTCCAGCGAGCGGGCGGAGAGTTCGCCGATCTCGCCGGCCGCGATCGTCACGCGCTCGGCCAGCTTTCGCACCTCCGAAGCGACCACTGCGAAGCCCTTGCCATGCGATCCCGCGCGCGCCGCTTCGATCGCGGCGTTGAGGGCCAGAAGATCGGTCTGGCGCGCGATTTCCTGAATGACCTGGATCTTGCCCGCGATGGTGCGCGTCGCCTCCACCGCCTTGCCCACGGCATCGCCGCCGCGATCGGCGTTCATCGACGCCTGGCCGGCGATCTTTTCCGTGGTGGTGGCGTTGTCCGCGTTCTGGCGGATATTGGCGGTCATCTCTTCCATGGCGGCCGAGGCGTCGCCGAGCGCGCGGGCCTGCTCACTCGCCACATGCTCGCGCTCGGACTCCATGCGCGTTTTGTCGGCGGCGAGCGCCTCCAGATAGGTCGAAACGCCATAGTCCATGTCGAGAATGGCGACCTTGACGAGAAGGCCGAGGACAGCGGCCGCCTCGTCCACCTTGCCCCGCCGCAGGAGGCCGCCGCTCAGGAGACGCGGCAGCATGACCTTGATCGCCTCTTCCAGGATCAGCGCATAGCCGCCGAGATACCAGCGCGGCTCCAGCCCGATCCGCGCATGGGTGCGCCCGATCCGCTCCACGTCTCCGACATAGCTGTCGTCGATCTGGCCGCTCGCGATCTTGGCCCAATGCTTGTTCTGGGAGGTTTCGGCGCTCTGGCGCATGCCTTCGTTGGCGAAGAAGGCCTGAAGCTCCGGCACCTTCACCATCTGCTCGTAAAAGGCCGCGATGCCGCTCGCCGTCGCTTCGCTGATCAGTTCCGCCTTGGACCCGATCTTCTGAAGCGCTGCCTCGTCGAGCTGCAGAAACTCGAGACGATTCAGAAGATCGATGCGGGCGGTCATGATTTGGCTCTCCCTGGTGACCAGAGAAGATTAGCCCACAACAAATTGCGAAACGGTTAGATTTTTAAGCAATGTGAGGCGGCCAACAAAACTTGTCGTTGCACCCCCCAATCTGCGGGCGGAAACCTTGCGCTTGTCAGGCCGCCGAGGCGGCCTTGCGCTTGGGGGCAGCTTTCGCAACCTTGGTGGACGACTTGGCTGTCTTGCGCTTGGGCGCGGCGGCCGCGATCTGCTCGGCCAGCACGGTAGCCTCTGCTTCCTGGGCGAGGCGCATGGCCTTGAGGCGAGCGGTCTTCTCGTCGCGCGCCTTGGTTTCGGCACGGATCAGCGTCAGCGCGGTTCCCTTCTCCGAACGGTTCGCGATGTCGCCAAGACGCGTGTTTTCACGCTGTTGGGTCGAGGTTTGCGCGTCCATGGAAGTGCCCCTGTCTGGCCGGAACCCGCGCATGGCCGCATCATGCGGCTGTGGCGTCCGGCGGCGCGGCCAGAGAAGACCACGTCAGAATTCACATAGGGCAGGCACGCCAAACAACGAGTGCGACGAGGCGTCCCGCCATGCGGCGGGACCCCTCTGAAGCCGGACAGCTAGAGCGTGACGTAGGTGCCGAGTTCCACCACGCGGTTGGCCGGGATGCGGTAATAGTCGATCGCATCGTAGGAATGGCGCGCCATCTTGATGAAGAGCTGGCTTTGCCAGCGCGGCATGTCGCTGCGCGCCGCCGCCTTGATGCGCCGCCGGCCAACGAAGAACGTGGTCGACATGACGTCGAACTTTACGCCGAGCTCGCGCAGCTGGATCAGCGCCTGCAGGAGATTGGGCTCGTCCAGGAAGCCGTAATGCAGCTCGACGCGCGCGAAGGCGGGCGAAAGCGGATGGTAGGTCAGCCGGTCCGCCGAGGAGACATAGGGCACGTCGGCAGTGCGGATCGTGACGATGACGTTCTTCTCGTGCAGGACGCGATTGTGCTTGAGGTTGTGCAGAAGCGCGGAAGGCACCGTCTCGGGCGTCGAGGTCAAATACATCGCCGTGCCGGAGACGTGGGTGACGGAGGAGGTCTCCATCGCCTTGATGAAGGTCTCCAACGAGAGGTTCTGCTGCTGGGCCTTGGTGTTGAGAAGCCGCGTGCCCCGCACCCAGATGGCCATCAGCACCATAATGCAGCCGCCGATCACCAGCGGCAGGTAGCCCCCGTCCGCGAGCTTCAGGAGATTGGCCGCCAGGAAGGCGCTGTCGATCGCGATAAGGGGCGTGACCACGAGGACGGCAAGCCCGAGGCCCCAGCCCCAGCCATAGGCGAAGACCACGATGCCGAGCAGGCTCGTGATGATCATCGTGCCTGTCACGGCGATGCCGTAGGCTGCGGCCAGCGAGGACGAGTCCTGGAAGAAGACGATCAGGATCACCACGCCCACCAGCATCAGCCAGTTGACGGTCGGCAGATAGATCTGTCCGCGCTCGGATTCGGATGTGTGCTCGATCTGGAGGCGCGGCAGGAGGCCGAGCTGGATCGCCTGCTGGGTCAGCGAGAAGGCGCCGGTGATGACAGCCTGGCCGGCGATGATCGTGGCGAGCGTGGCGAGAATCACCAGCGGCAGCCGGAACCAGTCGGGCGCCGACAGGAAGAAGAGATTGGGCAGGGCCTCGGCATTGTTGAGCGCGAAGGCGCCCTGGCCGAGATAGTTGAGGATCAGCGCCGGGCCGACGAAGCCGAGCCAGGCGATGCGGATCGGCCGCTTCCCGAAATGGCCCATGTCGGCATAGAGCGCCTCGGCGCCGGTCACGGCGAGGAACACCGAGCCCAGCACTGTAAAGCCGAGAATGCCGTGCGAGGTCATGAACCAGAAGCCGTTGACCGGGTTCAGGGCGTGGAGGATCTGCGGCGCGTCGCCGATATGAGAGAGGCCCATCAGCGCCAGCGTGACGAACCAGACCGCCATGATCGGCCCGAAGAACACCGCGACCTTGGCCGTTCCGAAGGACTGCACGGCATAGAGGCCGATGATGATGGCGAGCGCGATCGGCACGATATAGGGATCGAGCCCCGGCGTCGTGACCTTGAGGCCCTCCACCGCCGATAGAACCGACACGGCCGGGGTCAGGATGGCGTCGCCGTAGAACAGCGCGGCGCCGATCATGCCGAGCGTCAGGATCACGCGGTTGGGCCGCTTCAAGGCGGTCTGCGCCAGCGCCATGAGCGACAGCGCCCCGCCCTCGCCCTGGTTGTCGGCGCGCAGGACCAGCATCACGTATTTCACCGTGACGACGATCACCAGCGACCAGACCAACAGCGACACGATGCCGATGATCTCGGACGCGGAGGGAACGCCGCCGACATGCAGCAGCGATTCCTTCATCGCGTAGAGGGGACTTGTCCCGATATCGCCGTAAACGACACCGATGCTGCCGAGGACGACGACGGGCAGGCTCTTGCGCGCGTGACCGTCATGGCCGTGCGCTGTCGTCTCGGCCGTGGAGGCCGCTTCGCCGCTGATCATTCCTCTGACGAGGCCTCCGGTGGAATGGACATCATGGAGCAGAAAAGCGCAGCGCCGACTTCCGGGCGACCTGGAGCGGCCGCGACCACAGTTCCATGGAAGAAGAGCTGCGGGTGGAACACGCCCGAACTCCGACGATAAGATCGCGTGCGTCTAACACGGAACGCAGACAAGGCAAAGGGCGACGCCGTCGCGGCCCTTCGCAACCCTTTGAAGCACCGGAGATAAGCCTGCCTGACCAACCGGCCGGACGGCTCCGCTGCAGTGGCTCGTGCCTACGCCTAGCGCCGTTTCGTCTCCCGCGATCTCGGCAAGCCTCCATCCGCTCTCATCTTTAGCCGCACAAAGGAAGGCACAGGCCCGGAACATGTTCGGGTGCTATCCCGCCCTCGTCTCGTCCTCACGCCAATAAAATTAGCGATCATATGACGTTCGTGACTGTTCGTGAGGGTTACAGGGGATATGTCTTAAGGGAAGACCTGCTCATGCGCCTCCCCCGCTCCGTTCCCGTAGAGACCGGTTGCGAGGTCGACGCGAAGGGATTGGCGGGGAGGAAGGCGAGGATCACATGACGACAGCATCCGACAGGGACCAGGAAATCCGCAATCTGGCTTATTTCCTCTGGGAAAAGGCGGGACGCCCGACCGGCAAGGAGCACGACTTCTGGGCCGAGGCGGCACGCACGGTCGAGGGCGAGGAGCCGTTCGAGGCGCCTGTGCGCGAAAATCGATTCGTGGCGCGCTGATTAGCGATTCGAAAGATCGACCTCGGGCATGCATCCCGATCGCGCCTGGCGCGTTTCCCTGATCCAACCGCAGGGAAAGAAGCTATGCTCGATCGGATCAAGGAACATATGGAAGTGATCGGCGCGGACGGCGTGCATGTGGGCACGGTCGACCGCGTCGTGGGCGATCGCATCAAGCTGACCAAGAAGGACAGCGGCGAGGGCCATCACGAAGGCCATCACCATTTCATCTCGGGCGGCCTCGTGGCCGAGGTCGAGGGTGACAAGGTGCGCCTGTCCGCCAACGCCGACGTCGCCGTGACCTTCGAGGAAGAAGAGGACGGAAAGGCGGCCTGATCGCCTTCCTCCTCCCGATGGCCTCGAAGGCCGCCTGTTAAAAATCGGTGCATTCGCGAATCGAGCGGAAGACGGCGAACCTGTCTTCCGCTCGATTGGCATTTTGAGGGCCGGTGGCCCATCCAGCCGAGAGTCGGTCAAGCCGAAGCGGCGTCCGCTTCCGAGACCACGGCGGTTTCGGCCCGCGTCGCCGGCTTGTCCTGCGCCACGAACGCCGCCGTCCAAAGCGCCAGCGCGAACAGGGCGTGACTCGCGAGAAAGGCGATCACGAGCCCTTCGATCCCGTCCAGCCGCGCGCCGAGCGCCATGACGATGCCGAAGCCGAAGGCGGCGATCACCGAGAGAATGGCGCGCAGCCCCTGTCGCCCAGCCCCCGTCAGCGCGTCGGCGGCGGGATACTGAATGGCGATCAGCGGCAGGCTGAGGCCGAGCGCGGCGGTGATGCCGACCATGCCCTCGAAGTCCCGCCCCAGGACATCGGGCGCGAACCAGCCGGCGAGCGCGACGGCGGCGCTGGCGGCGAGCCCCACCAGAAGCATCACCGGCATGACGCGCAGGGCGTAGCGCCGGCTGGCCCGGATGCCGCCTTTGCCGTGCACGAAGAAGTTGGGATAGGTCATTCGTGTGACGACCTGGATCGGAAACAGGCCGAGCGCCAGAACCCGAGACGCCGCGCCGTAGATGCCGACGCTGGCCGCGTCCGCGAAGCGGCTGAGCACGATCCGGTCGAGGCTCCCCTGCGAGGAGCGCGAGGCCTGGTTGACGCAGAAGGCGAAGCCCGCTTTCAAGTCGGCGGTCAACAGCACCGGCTTCGGTCGGCCATAAAGGCCGATGGCGAGCGCGACATAGACCAGCGTCGTCGCCACGGACTGGATGAACGCCGCCCAGATCCAGCCGCCGAGATCGGAGCGCCCGAGCGCGAGAAAGAAGACCGCCGCCGTCAGCAGCCGGATCGAGGCCGTGGCGAAGCGGATGGCGCCGGCGCGCACGGTGTGCCGATGGGCCACCATGATGAGCTCCAGCGAGGCCGCCGCTCGGCCGACCAGAATCTCGCCGCCGATCACCAGCGCGACCGGTAGGAACCCGAGCGGCGTGCCCATGAGATCGCGCGCCACGAAGACGCCGCCCAGCACAACCAGCGGCAGCGTCAGCACAGTCAGGATCAGAAGATTGCCGAACAGAGCGGGAAAGCGCGCCGGCTCATGCGCGACGCCGCGCACCAAGAGGTCCGCCCCGCCCAGACCCACCAGCTCGACGCTGAGCACCGAAACCGCCAGAAGCGCGGTGTAGACGCCGAACGGCTCCAGCCCCAGGCTGCGCGCCGTCAGCGCGAAGGCCACGAGTTGCACGCCCAGCGCCGACACCGTGGGCAGCAGCGTGCCCGCGAAGGTCAGAAGGCGGAAGCGCTTTTCCAACTGCGCCGCCAACGGGCCGAGCCGCCGCTTCAGCGCCCGCATCGCGCTTGCCCCTCAGCCGCAGGCATGGTCGTTCTCGTGGGCAGGCGGGCCGCCCGGCTTGGCAGCGGCAGCGCCCTCCGCCGGTTTTGGCCGCGCATATTCCACGAAGACGCCGCCCAGATGCGCTTTGAAGCGTCCGCGCACCTTGTCCATCTCCAAGAGCCAGCCGAGAAACGGTGATTCGGGCTCGCGCCGCAGCAGCGGATAGATCGCGAGGCGGGCGGTGAGCCCCAGCGTCTTGGCCAGCGAGCGCCGGGGTCCGGCATCGAGGCTTTCCCAGCGCACGGCATGATTGCCGACCCGGAAGCGGCGCTGGCGCATCCATTTGAGCGAAGCGCGCGAGGGCGGCACCTCCTCGTAGACGAAGGCCTCCTCCGACCACGCCATGGGAAGGCCGGCATAGAAAAGGCGGCGGAAGAACACCGTGTCGCCGCCGCCGCTGAGGCCGAAGGCCTCGTCGAAGAAGGGGCGCGGAACGGAGCCGGCCGCATCGAGGTCGATCAGGAAGTTGCAGGTGCAGAAGACGAAAGGCTTGCCTTCGAGAAACTGCTTCTGCACCGACCAGTAGCGGGCATAACGCTCAAGACGCGCGGCGTCGTCCGGGAAAACGGGGCGCACCGGGCCGCCGACCACGGCCGCCCCCTTCTCCGCCTGCCGGCGCAGGAGCGCGGCGAGCCAGTCGGGCGAGGGCCATTCGTCGTCGTCGATCATCGCCACGAAGCGCACGCGCAGCTTTTCCGCTTCGTCGAACACGGCGTTGCGCGCGGCCGAAATGCCGGGATGGGCCTCGATGCGATAGCGCAGGTCCAGCCCCGTGCGGCTGGCGAAGGCGCCCATGGCGAGCCCCACGGCCGGGTCCTGCCCGTCATTGTCGACCACGATGATCGTCGGGCGCTCGGGCAGCGCTTTGGCGCTCTCCGCGATGTGGTCGAGCAGGCGCAGGAGAGAGTCGAGGCGCTTGTAGGTGCACAGGCCGACGGCGAGCCCGCTTCGAGCCGAGGCGGTGGAAGACGGGGCGTTCATGGGCGATTCCGTTGCAGGAGGCGGGGAGGCCATCAGCGATAGGTCTGCGCGTGCAGGGCACCGACCCGGGCGGGGTCGTAGGCCGACAGATCCACCGATGCGCCGGGCGAGAGCGCGCCCTCGTGGATCAAGGCGCGGATCGGCTCTTCGACCGTGTCGTCGAAGACCCGCACCCAGGGCGGCCCGATCTCGCGCGCAAGGGCGGCGATGCTGCCGAGATTGGGCGCGATCACCGGCACGTCGAGCGACAGCGAGGCGAAAACGCTGCCCGAGTTCAGGATGTTGCGGTAGTTCAGAACGTTGATGTCGACGCAGCCGAGGATCGAGGCGTATTCGTCGTTTTCCAAGGGCTTGGGCGCGTAGACGATGCGCTCGTCACCATCGATCGCGGCGCGGATCTGCCCGTCCAGCACCTCGTCGTAGCAATGGCCGGCGATCAGGAGACGGTGCTCGGGCAGCAAGACGCGCCGCGCGATCTCGATCAGCTCGATCAGCCCCTTGTAGGGCCGCACCGTGCCGATGGAGCCCAGCACCAGCGCGTCTTCCGGCAGGCCGAGTTGGCGGCGCTGCTCGGCACGCGGGCGCCGGCTGGTGTAGATGCTGCGATAATGCGGATGCGGAATGACGTCGAACCGCGCCTGGGCGAGGCTCGGCCAGGCGGCTTGCACCTGTGGAATGGAGTCGGCGCTGAGCGCCACGACCCGGTCCACCAGCGGCGTCGTTTCCTCGCGCCAATGGCGCCAGGCCTTGGGGAAGCGGTCCGTCAGCCGATCGTGCGGCACGACATTGTGCGCCGTCCACACGAAATGTCCGCCGCGCGCGCGCAGCCTCTCCATGCCCCGCGTGAAGATCTTCAGCCAGCCAAGGGCCAGTTCATCGACATAGCGATAGGGCCGGCGGTGAAACAGCACCTCCAGCATCTGGACGTGGACCGCGGCGATCTCGCGACCCATGAGCCCGTCGCGCAGCAACCGGAAATCCGCCGCCTCGACCCCGCTTTCCGCCAAGCCCTGGCGAACCAGGGTGACGTAGTCGTTCCGGGCCATGTTTCCCGGAAACATGCTGATCTTCATGCGCCATCATACCCTTGGAGCGAGAAGCGCCCCGCCGCGCCCATCGCGCATTCGGCGGGGCAAAACCGCCGGTTCTTGGCCCTGTTCATGACATTGCTGCGGCGCAACGGCAAACGGTTGACTTTTATCTTATATCCTACATAGTTTGGGTGAAGCAAAATTGAGACAGCTCATGGTGTGCAACGCTTGAGGTTCCACTGCTCGCTGCCGAAGGGCTGATCGGGCCTGTCGCCCTAACGAATTTCCACGCCGGAGCAACATCCGATGAACGACGGCACGCCGCCGGCTCGCGAAGCGATTCTGCTTGCGATACCGGCCCTGAACGAAGCCAACACCATCATCGGCGTCCTCGAGCGGCTGACCCGCAATCCCCCCAAGGGATATGACCTGCGTGTCTGCGTGGTGGATGGCGGCAGTACCGACGGGACCACCGAGCTCGTTCGCGCCTACGCCCGGCAGCACCCTTTCGTGTTTCTGGAATGCAACAGTCGGCGCATCCAGAGCGCTGGCGTGAACCTCGCGGTCGCCCTTCATGGCGAGGGCGCGCGCTGGCTGGTTCGCTGCGACGCCCACGCGAACTACCCCCGTGATTTCCTGCGCCGCCTCCTGCGAACGCAAGCCCAGACCGCTGCCAGTTCCGTCGTGGTGCCGATGGATTCGATCGGCTGCACGCGCTTCCAGAAGGCCGTCGCCTGGGTGTCGGACAGCCTCGTCGGCTCGGGCGGATCGGCCCATCGCGGCGGGCGCAGGAGCGGCTTCGTCGATCACGGCCACCACGCGTTGATCTCGCTCGACCTGTTCCGGCGCGTCGGCGGCTACGACGAAAGCTTCACACACAACGAGGACGCCGAGTTCGATTGCCGCCTGCGGGCGCTCGGCGGCACGATCTATCTCGACGGTCGCATTCGGCTGGAATATCATCCACGCGATAGTTTCCACCGCCTCTGGCGGCAATATTTCAACTACGGCAAGGGCCGCTCGCGCACCGTGCGCCGGCATCCGACCTCGCTGCGCCCGCGCCAGTTCGCGGTGCCGAGTTTCCTGGCGCTTTGCTTTGCCTGCCTTCTCGCCTCGCCTTTCCGCGCCGAATGGCTGCTCCTGCCGCTGGTCTATCTCGCGGCGCTGGCGGCGACCTCGCTGCAGATCATGTGGAAGCACCGCTCGCTTTGCGGCCTTCTGGCCGGACCCGTGGCGGGCGTCATGCATGCGGCTTGGGCCTGCGGCTTCTACACCGGGCTGATCAAGACGCGCGAGGAGCGCTGGCAACCCGACGATGCGAAAACCCTGGCGAAGACGGCATGAGGGACGCGCCCACCGGCGCGCCTTCGCTCGACGCCCTGCTTCTCGACCCTTCGCTCTTCACGCCGGCCTATGATGCCGGTCTCTCCGGCGGCCTTCGCCAGGCGGGCGTTCGCCCGCGCTGGCTGACGCGCCCCTTGCGCGCCGGGGAGGAGGCCGAACTCGACCCCGCCGAATGCGAGCCGGCCTTCTACCGCCGCGTCGAGCGCATCGCGCCCGCCCGCGCCAAGCTGCGCGCGCTCGCCAAGGGCGCATCGCATTTGGCCGATTTGGCCGCGCTAGTACGTCGCGCAGGGCGGGAGAGGCCGGACGTCCTTCACCTGCAATGGGCGGTGTTGCCGGCCTTCGACGCGGCGGCGATCCTGGCGTTGCGCCGGCGCTGCCCCGTGGTGATGACCGTTCACGACACCGTGCCGTTCAACGGCGAGCGCATTTCCTTCATGCAGAACAAGGGCTTCGACCTGCCGCTGCGAGTAGCGGACAGGCTGATCGTCCACACCGAGGCGGCACGAGGCAATCTTCTGGAGCGCGGACTTGTCCCCGGGAAGATCCACGTGATCCCTCACGGGCCTCTCTCCCTGAAAGCCCAGCCGGGCGCGGCCGCGCTCGCGAGGGCGCGCGATCCCCGCTTCACGCTTGTCCTGTTCGGCCAGATCAAGCCCTACAAGGGGCTCGACCTCTTGGTGGAGGCGCTGGGGCGGCTCGATCCGGCGCTGCGCGCGAAGGGGCGGGTGATCGTGGCCGGAGCCGCGATGATGGACATGGCGCCGATCACCGCGCGCGCCGAGGCGCTGGGCCTCGGCGCCTCGCTCGAGCTGCGCCTCGGCCGGCTCGACACGCAGGCCATGGCCGATCTCTTCCACGAGGCCGACGGCTTCGTGTTTCCCTATCGCCAGATCGACGCCAGCGGCGTTTATTTCCTTCTCAAGCCCCTCGGCAAATGGATGGTGGCGAGCCGCGTCGGCATCTTCGCGCAGGACATCCTTGAGGGCGAAGGCGGAACGCTGGTTCCGCCCGAAGACATCGAGAGCTTGAGTTCGGCGCTCGCCGACGCCTTCCTCAGGCGCCCCCCTCCCCGGCCCGCCGGCACCGGCGAAAGCTGGGCCGAGATCGGCCTTGCCACCCGCCGCGTCTACGAGGGCGCGATCACCGAGCGAGCCGCGCTGCGGTGACCCAGCCCCCTGCCCGTTCCAGCGAAAGTCCGTCCGCCATGACGAATCCGCGCGTCGCCATCATCACGCCGTCCTATCGCAACGATTTCGAACTGGCGCGCGCTCTCTGCCGGAGCGTCGACGAGTTCGTCCGCTTCGACCACGAGCATATCCTGATCGTGCCCAAGCGCGACGAAGCGCTGTTCGCGCCGCTGGCCGGGCCCAACCGGCGCATCCTGACGCCGGAAAGCATCCTGCATCGCCACGGCATTCACCGCCTGCCGCTGCCGACCCGCATTCCCCTGCCCTTCGGCAAGTCGCGTCGGCTGCGCGAGCAATATTACCTGCGAGGCGCCGGGCGTATCAGCGGCTGGCTGGTGCAGCAGATCGTGAAGCTTTCGGCCGCCGAGTTCTCGAAGGCCGACATCTTCATCTTCGCCGACAGCGACGTGCATCTGTTCCGCCCCTTCACCTTCGACATGCTGCGCCTGGGCGACGCGCTGCATCTCCAGCGCCATGTGCAGGGCCGCGATCTCGACACGCATCGCGGCTGGCGCGCGACCGCCCATCGCCTGCTGGGCGTCACCAAGCCCAAGGCCGAGGAAGCCTTCAACTATATCGGCGTGCTCATCATCTGGCGCCGCCCGGTGCTGGAAGCGCTGCTCGCCCGGGTGGAAACCGTCACCGGCCAGACCTGGCAGCGCGCGCTGACCAAGGCGCGCACCGTGTCGGAATACATTCTCTACGGCGAGTTCGTGGCCGAAGGGCTGGCCGAGCCAAGCGGCCATGCGGCGGCCGATCGCAAGCTCTACAATTCCGTCTGGTCGCCGGAGGAAACGGTGGATATCGAGGCGATCGTGGCCACCGTCGAGCCCCAGCATGTCGCCATGCTGATCCAATCCACCAACCCGATCCCGATCGAGAAGCGTCGCGCCGCCATTGCCGCCATCAAGGCGCGCGTGCCGGCCGAGGCCAGCCCCAGCACGGGCGCCTGACGCCGGCCGGCGTCAGCGCGACACGGCGCGCCAGACGCGCGGGTCCTCCGCCGAGGCGATCTTCGACCAGTGGAGATCGGTCTCGTTCCAGCGTTTCAACTGGCCGAAGCGATTGTCGAGAACCATGTCGCCCGCCGTGGTGGCGACCACCAGCACCGCGTGCCACTCGCCCTCCGCCGTGGTGGCTACTGCCATGCGCAGCGCGCCGGGGGGCAGGCCTTTTTGCAGGAGTGCGCGTCGCTTGGTCAGTGCGTAGTCGTTGCAGTCCCCCTGCGCGACATCGGCGCGCCAGATGTCCACCGCGTCCCGCACCGGCTTGATGCGCCGGTTCACCGCAAGATTGGTGTTGGTCAGAAGCGCCCGGTTGGCGGGCGTCCAGTCGATCACCGCGACGCCGCTGGCGGTCGCGCAGTCGCCCGCATTGGCGAGGCAGAACTGGATATAGGGAAAGGGCGCCAGCGCGCCGGCGCCGGCCGGCACGTGGGAGGCGCGCGTCGCCTTGCCCTCCACGGCCGAAACCTCGCCGGGAAACGCGGCGATGGACAGAAGAAGCGCACCCGTCAAGGTGAGGAACGAGGCTCGGGACACAGGCGGGACTCCTTCCGCTGTTCTTTGCCCAATGGCACCACGCCGCCTCCCGACAGAGGGTTCAACCGCACCTTTGCATTTTATTAAAACCGCATTTTTGGATGTATATCCGCACGCATCGACAATACATCATCGACAAGCAGAAGATGATTTTCTCCGAATTTGCCGCGAAAGCAGGCTTGTTTTGAGTTGAATTCGGCGGGCATTTGTGGCGCATTTTCCGCAAATGCGGGACACGGGCGGACGGCCCCGCGCCGCTGCCCAAGGTCGGAAGGAGGGCCGGAGCCCTCCTCCTTGAGCTTCAGGCTTCGGCGACGGTCACGTCATCGAACGGGCGCAAGAGATTGCCGCGCCGTCCGCTGCGCTCGAACTTGTCGATGCCGGCGAAGAAGCGGTCGTCGTCGCCGGGCATCTTGAGAAGCGTCGCGTTGTCGACCGCCTCCTGCGTCGCGCCGCTGCCGGTGAAGATCGGCGAGCCGTTGCCGAAGGCGATCCGCTGGCCGGCGACGAAGGGCGAGCCAGACGCCGTCAGCGTGATGCGGTCCGCGCCCGAGATCGCGGCCGAGAAGCCGGTCTCCAGCCAGCCCGAACCGACCTGCACCGAGCCGCCGACCGGAGGCGCGACGCGAAAGCCGACAAGGCCGGAGGTGCTGCCGTCGGCACTCGCCAGCGCGCGCCCAGTGGCCAGATCAAAGCGCAGCTCGATCGCCTGCCGGCCGCTGTCGGTAAAGCGGGCCGAGCGCAGAACCGGCCCTTCGGCGCCAAGCCCCGGCGTGAAGAGCGCGGCGCAGCCGACGCCGAGCCGCTCGCCCAAGGTCCGGCTGCCGATCCGCGCGGACGGGTGCGGGCCCATGTTGTTGGCCAGTTCCAGGTCGAGCGTGTCGCCGAGCGAGCGCACGAAGGGGCGCACTGCTGCCCATTGCCGCTGGCGCAGCGCCATCGGCCGGTAGGTAAGGCGCTCCTCGGCGGAGGCGGAGCGGCCGGGAAAGGCGAGGCCCCAAAGCGTGTCCGCGCCTTGCGGATAAAGCGCGTCGAGCCGCGCCTTGAACCGATCCATCACCGCAGGGAAGCCGGCGTTGCCGGCCGCGCTTTCCATCGAGGTGTACCAGTACATCCGATAGAGCGAGGGGGCGACGCCGCGCAGACGCGCCAGATGCACCTGAAGGCGCCCGGTCCGGTTGGTTCGGTCGAGCGGCATACCCTCTTCGCCCCAGAGCGACCAGCGACCGGCCGCGATGGTCTGGCTGGTTTCGGGCGCGGTGGCGAAAAAGCGGAACGAGCCCGAGACGGCGGTTCCGCTGGCGGGCGCCGCCGCGAAGATGAGGTTCGACACCTTGCCCGTCGCATAGTCGATCGTCCCGGCCGTCACGCCGCTGCCCGTCAGATTGCCCGCCCCATCGTCCACGATATCGATCGTGCCGACGCGGATCGCGAAGGAGCCGGGCACCAGGGCCGGCGCCGGGTTGAAGCCCTCGCCCGACAGGCCGGCGGCCGTGGGCGTGAAGGTGAACGCCGTGGCGGCGCCGTCCGGGGTGAACAGGGTGGCATAGGCAAAGCGTTTGCGGTCGAAGCTCCAGCCATTGGGATGGGAGCCGGGCACGGCCGTGTCGACGATCATCACCGGCAGGCCGGCAAGACGACGGATCGCCTCGAAGGTGACGATGTTGCCGTCGCCGTGCTGGTCCGCCTTGTAGGGCTGGAACAGAGCGACCGAGCCCTTGGGGCCGCCGAAGCCCTGCGCCTGCCCATGCAGCGAGGAGGGCTGCTTGAGAATCGAGAAGAAGAGGTTCGGGTCCAGCGTCGGCGCCAGCTGGCGCCCGCCGCCGCCGCCCACCGTGTCGTCCATCGCATAGCCCTGATAGGCCAGCTGCGACTGGCCGATATCCACCAGAACGAGGCCGATGGCGAGCCGGTCGCCCCCGTTCACCACGCTCGACGGCTGGCCCTTGCGCCGGATCTCGCGGCGAAAGGCGATGGCGGCGGGAACGTCCTTGAGCGTGCCGGAAAAGCGGCGCGCCGTCTTGTCGATCTCGGCGTTCAGCGCGGTCCAGCCGACGAGCTCGGCGCCCGTGTCGGCGCGCAGCAGCCGCACCTCGAACCCGTCCGCCGGCGCCTCCCCCGCATAGGTGCCGCTGAACGGCACGGTGCCGATCCGCGTCGCGTCGCGCAGCGGCAGAACGAACCGATCGCCGAAGGGGCGCAGGCGCAGCGCGGGCGGCTGGCGCAGCGGCGCGGCGGCATAGGGCGGAGCCAGCAGGGCCTTGCCCGTCTCCACCATGGCTTGCGTCACCGCGCCGCGCGGATCGGCCGCGACATCGCCCGGCCCCTTCAGATCGGCAGCGAAGCGCAGCGTGCCGGGCAGGCGCGCGGCGAGGCCCGCCGGGTCCAGCGTGCCGCCAGCCAGTTCCAACAGGGTGGTCCCGTCGGGCAACCCGTCGCGGAAGGGAAACGAGCCCCAGACATTGAAGAAGCCCGCCACCGTGCCGCCGGCCGCGAAGCGATTGCCGCCGTCGGCGATATCCACGATGCCGCCGAGCCCGGACAGGAACTCGTAGGACCCGGCCGCCGTCCAGGCCGGCTGCGTGCTGTTGCGGTCGAGATAGCGCCAGGAGCTCGGCCCATCGTTGGGCGTGCCGACCTGAAGCGAGGTCAGGTCCGGCGCGGCCTCGCCGTCGGCGGAAACGCGCACGACGCATTGAAACGGCAGGTTGCCCTTCTGGCCGTAGACCAGGAGATAGTCGGCACCGCGCTCCAGGCTGGCGCTGCGATTGAGGCCCGTGCCCCAGCCCCGCGTGATGGCATTCTGCGCCGAAACCAGGACGCTGAGCGGCGTGAGGCCGCCGGCCTCGAAGCCCCCGCGCAGCGTGATGCGCGACACGTCGCTGCTGCCTGATGCGCCCTTGGCGGCTAGAACGAAGTTCACCGCCTGCTGGCGCAGCATTTCGTCCACGCTGAAGAAGAAGCCCTGAAACCAGTCCTCCGTCACCAGCGGCAGGGCCGAGGCGCCGGCGGGAAAGAGCAGCCCGCGCTGGTCGGCCTCCTCCAGATGGTTGGCCGAGCCGAAACCATAGGACGTGAAGGAGGGGAGGCCGGACGCCATGTCGGGCAGCAGGGCGGAGATGAGGCGCGGCGCGCGCGACAGGAGCCCCGCTCCGAACGGGCGGGCGCTGACGGGAGAGCGGAACAGCGCGTTCATGCGTAGAACGAGACCGAGCCGACCGTTGCGGCCGGCGCGCGAAGGCATAGATGCGTCGGGCGCGTCACGCCGTCGGGCAGGAATTCGGGAATGCGGCGCGCCGCCGGGTTCCACTCCGCGCCCGAGCCGTCGCTGGTCGTGCGCGGATCGGAGAGGCTCGTGGTCTTCGTGCCGAGGCGCACCCGCACATGGCCGTCGAACGAGAAGAGCGCAAAGCGCGCGCTTTCGGGAAGCGGAACGAGGGTCGAGGTGTCAGCGCTGAGCTTCACCTCCTCCACATAGTCGGGAAAGACGGGCGCCAGCGCTGGCCGATTGGAGCTGAAGGGAAAGTTCTCGATAAACGCTCGCATGGGACCTCCGGGTTGGGAAGCCCATGAGTAGGGGCTCGGCGCGCGAGGGGGATAAATCGAGGAAAGATCGGGGATAAGAAGGCCGCTTTTCGACCTCCGCGAAGGTGCCCGGAACCCTGAATTCTGTTGCGGTGCGACATCACCCACAGGGTTCTTCACCCGAAATCGCGAGAAGATTCGCTTGACCCGGCTTTTTTAGGTATCTGAGTCCGAAGAAAAATGACGCCGCGTTAAGCGGCCCTTTACCACGGTGAGCCCGCAAGCCTCGCCGGGAGGGGCGGTCTGGCGCTGCGGCGCGGTTCTTCCGCGAAGCGAGAAGCGGGTCCAAGCACCGTGATGCACGGCAGCAAGCCGTCGGACGGGATGAGAGGTTTTGTATGCGGTCTTACGGCAAAGCCTATTTCGCGAGCGTTGCGTCAGCCTTGCTCGCCTTGTCGGGCTGCTCGACGTTGCCGCGCTCCGGGCCGGACGATCAGGCGATCGAGCGGCAGGCTTCCGTATACCTCGCCGCCCAGAAGACCGAGCAGACCCCCTACGCGCTGGTGGATCTTACCGCCAACGTTCTGGGCTTCTTCCCGCTGGAAGCCAACAAGACGCTGAGCACGGGTTTCGGCCCGAGCCGCAAGGGGCCGCCGAGCCTGCCGCTGGGCGTGGGCGACGTGGTGTCGATCACCTTGTTCGAGTCCGCCGCCGGCGGCTTGTTCATTCCCGCCGACGCGGGCAGCCGCCCGGGCAACTTCATCACCCTGCCGAACCAGACGGTCGACACGCGCGGCCAGATCAACGTGCCCTATGCCGGGGCGATCCGTGCCGCCGGCCGCCTGCCGGAAGAGATTCGCGCCGATATCGAGCAGCGCCTCGCCGACCGCGCCATCGAGCCGCAGGTCGTCATCAACCTCGTGCAGAGCCGGTCCAGCCAGATTTCCGTTCTGGGCGACGTGAACGGGGCGGCCAAGATCGAGATCAATCCGAACGGCGAGCGGGTGCTGGACGCGATCTCCGGGGCCGGCGGCCTCAGCGCGCCGGGCCGCGAAAGCTACGTCACGCTCCAGCGCGGCAGCACCACGGCGACGGTGCCCTTCGAGGAACTGCTGTCCAATCCGCGCGAGAACATCTTCCTGTATCCAGGCGATGTGGTCTACGTGAACCGCGAGCGTCGCACCTTCCTGGCCTTCGGCGCTTCGGGCCTGTCGGGGCGTGTGGATTTCGACGAGTCGAACCTCACGCTGGCCGAGGCGATCGGCAAGGTCGGCGGCCTGCTCGACAGTCGCGCCGATCCGGCCCAAGTCTTCCTGTATCGTCTCGTGGACGCGCAGACACTGACGCGCATGGGCGTCCAGACCGGCGTCACCAAGGGCGGCGACGGGCAGTTCCCGGTGATCTTCCGCCTGAACCTGCGCAAGCCTGACGGATTGTTCCTCGCGCAGAAATTCGGGATGCGCGACAAGGACATTCTCTATATCTCGAACTCCGACTCGGCCGAGGTGACGAAGTTCCTCGCGGTCGTGAACACGGTGACGTCCGGCGTCGCCGGCCCGGCGACCGATGCCGTGCTGGTTCGCAACGCCGAGAGAACCCTGCGCTGAGGCCCTAGCGCATCAGCGGCCCGGAACGTCTCGCCGGCGTCCGGGCCAATCGATTCCGCGCCGAGGCATTCCGCCTCCATAGGACGAATGCCGTCATGACCCGCTCCCTTCTCCTGTCCGCCTCGGCAGCCCTTTCCCTGACGCTCGGCCTCAACCTCCCGGCGCTGGCGCAGGACGCAGGCGCGCCCGCATCGCCCGCAGCCTCGTCGCCCGTGCCCACTCAAGGATCGCCCTCCGAGGGATCGCCCTCCCAGGCAGCGCCCTCCCAGGCAGCATCAACGACAGCCGAGCCGCAGGCCAATGTTAGCCCCACCGCCGAGGCCACGCCGCCAACCGGCGCCCCGGCAGGCAACCCGGCGCCGCAGGAAGTCGCCGCGCTCGCGCCCAATAGCGGCGCGACGCCGCCGTCCGCCTATCTCACCGGCCCCGGTAGGGTCGGCGACATCGAACTGCGGGCGTTTCTCGACAATCCCGCGCAGATGCTCTCGACCTATCCCGAAGGCGGCGCGGCCATGGCCAACCAGGTGCGCCGCCTCGCGGCCTCCTCGGCCGAGGCGCTGCCGGCGCTTCTGACGCTGTCCACCGGGGATGGCCTGTCGCCGTCGCAGCGCGCCGCGATCGGCGCCGGGCTCGCCCGCGCCGCGCAGGCCGGACAGTCCATCGCCCCGTCCTATGCCGCCTTCATTCAGGAAACCGTCGCAGCCTCCGCCAACCCGGCGCTGATCGCGGCCTTCACCACCGCCTTGGCCCAGCCCGCCACGGCCGCGCTCGGCGCGGCGGGCGGTGGCGGCGGGGGTGGTGGCGCGGCCGGCGGCGGCGCCGGTGGCGGCGCGGGCTCGCTTTCGGGCGGCGGCGCGGCGGGCACCTCCAACGGCGCCGGCAGCAACAGCACGGTGGCCAACACGGACGCCGGCTCCAGCGCCTCGCGCCCCTCCACCTCGCTGTCCTTCACCGAAGGCTCGGGGTCCGGCGGCACGAGCTTCGTACTTCTCGGCGCGCCCGCCGGCACCACGACGATCAACAACACCACCAACACGACCAACATCACCACCGCGCCGACGACGCTGCCGCCCGTCACCGAAAACCGGGACGCCAGCCCGTCGAGCTGAAGGTCGGGGGCGACCCGATCGCCCCGCCACCCCAGGTTATCGCTGCACCGCAACAATCCCTTCGCCGAGACGCCGAGGCAAAGTGCTGTGTCGCCTCGCGCAACTCGCCAGCAGCTTCGATCCATAGCCGGCCAAACCTGTTGAATGGCGGCCTGCGGAACGCGAAACCTACATAATTTAAACTTTATTGCATGTGCGAATGCGCCGGAACGGGGTAGGATCGGCCCCGTCCGTTTCGAACAGGATCGCCCCGTGCTGCATTTCCCCGAGACCCGTGCCCCCGACGTTCGATCGTCCGAGGCGGCGGACGATCACCAGTTGGGTGGATTGATCGATTTCGAGCGGATTCTCTCGGCCGTTCGCCGGCAATACAAGCTCGTCATCGCCTGTGCGCTGGGCGGTCTGCTTCTCGGCGTCGCCTATATCCTGACCGCCGTTCCCGTTTACACCGCTTCCGCCGATATCTTCATCGACAAGGGCGCGCCGCGCCTGACGGACCAGTTCAGCGAGCCGACCGCGATCCTTCAGGACGAGGCGCAGATGCTGAGCCAGGTCGAGCTTCTGAAGTCGACCCATCTGGCGGAAAGCGTGGCCAAGCGGCTGCATCTCGCCGAGAACGAAGCCTTCATGAAGGCCTCGCCTTCGGTCATCGGGCGCATCACCGGGGCGGTGAAGAGCCTCGTGACCTTCCTGCCGAGCCTGTTCTGGTCGCCCGAGATCGACCCGAGCTCCGACGAGGAGCGGATCGCCGAGGCCGCCTCGCGCCTCGTGCGCAATGTCGAGGTCGAGCGCGTCGGGCGCACCTATGTGCTGAACCTGCAATACAAGGCGGGAACGCCGGTTCTCGCCCAGCAGATCGCGCAGGGCTATGCCGACGCCTATCTCGACGACCAGCTCGAGGCCAAGTACGACGCGACGCGACGGGCAGGAAACTGGCTGCAGGACCGCATCGCCGAGTTGCAGCGCCAGTCCTACGACGCCGATCTCGCGGTCGAGAAGTTCCGCACCGACAACAATCTGATCGCCAGCAACGGCCAACTCGTCAGCGAGCAGCAGCTGACCGGCGTCAGCTCGCAGCTGGTGACGGCCAAGGCCGAAACCGCCGAGGCCAAGGCGCGATACGACCAGATTCGCGGCCTGATGGAAAGCGGACGGACCGACGCGGTGGTGAACGACGCGCTGGTCAGCACCACGATCAACAGCCTGCGCGAGCAATATCTCTCGGCCTCGCGCCGCGAGGCCGACATCAGCGCCAAGCTCGGCGCCAACCACGTGCAGGCGGTGCGCCTGCGCGACCAGATGAAGGATTACGAGCGGCTGATCTTCGCCGAGCTCGGCCGCATCTCGGAAAGCTACGGCAACGCCTACAAGGTGGCGCTGGCGCGCGAGCAGTCGCTCGAAGCCAACCTCACGCAGTCCCTTGCGGTGAACGCCGACGCCAACACGACGCAGGTGCGCCTGCGCGAGCTGGAGCGCCAGTCGCAGGCCTTCAAGACGCTCTACGAGACCTTCCTCCAGCGCTACCAGGAAACGATCCAGCAGCAGTCCTTCCCGGTCACGCAGGCGCGCATCATCACCCGGGCCGAGGTGCCGCAGAAGGCGAGCGCGCCCAAGAAGCCGCTGATGCTGGCCTTCTTCACCTTTCTCGGCATCGGCGCCGGCACGGCGGCGGGCGCCTGGCGCGAGTATCGCGATCGCTTCTTCCGCGTCGGCGATCAGGTCATCCGCGAGACGGGCCTGGAGTTCCTGGGCTACCTGCCGCTGGTCAAGCCCAATCCGCGACAGGTCTCGGAAGCCGGCGCGTTGGCGGCGGGCGGCGTCCTCTGGGCGCCGGGGGCCATCGCCGCGCACACGCGCGACCACCCCATGTCGTCCTTCGCCGAGACGCTGCGCAACGTGCGCATCGCCGCCGATGTCAGCCTGCCGGACGAGCGCTCCAAGGTGATCGGAATCGTGTCCTGCCTGCCCTCCGAGGGCAAGTCCACGACTTCGTCCAACCTTGCCGTTCTCCTGTCCTCGCAGGATCGGCGCACGATCCTGATCGACGGCGACCTGCGCAATCCCGGCCTCACCCGCAGCCTTGCCACCCGGCCCGAAACGGGCCTCGTGGAAACCATTCTCGACGGGCGGGGCGACGCCGCGCCGCATCTCCTGTGGGATGCCTCGGGTCGGCTGGCCGTGCTGCCCGCCGTGATGAAGCAGCGCATCTCGCATTCCAGCGAGCTTCTGAGCTCGGCCAGCATGGGCGCCCTGATGAAGGAAGCCCGCGCCCATTTCGACTATGTGCTGGTGGACCTGCCGCCGCTCGGCGCCATCGTGGACGCCAAGGCCTTCGCGCACCGGGTCGATGCCTTCGTCTTCGTGGTGGAGTGGGGCCGCACGGCGCGCCATGTCGTGCGCAGCATCCTGCGCAACAATCCGACGGTCGCCGCCAAGTGCCTCGGCATCGTCCTCACCAAGTCCGACAGCAGCAAGATGAAGCTCTACCGCGCCTATGGCTCGTCGGAATACTATTCTTCGCGCTACGACGCATATTACCGGAACTGACGGGCGGAGCGCCGCTCGATGCCGAGGGAACGTTCGCCCCGATCGGGCGGCACAGAGGCCCACCGGGAGCCCGGCCCGTCCTCGCCGAGCCAGCGCCTAGCGCGGCGACGTCCGAGCCTGATCGCGCTGGCGCTCGCGGCCCTGGTCGGCGCGCTCTCGCTCGGCTTTCTCCAGGCGGAGATTTCGGCTCTGCCGCTGACGCGCACGGCCGAGGCGCTGGAGGCGGCGCGCGCCCTGCCCCGCATCGCGCCCACTTCGCGCGCGGTTCTGGAGGCAGCCGCGCCCGCCGGCCCCGGCTGCGCCGAGCGCCCGCTGCGCGCCCGGCTCAGCGCCGCTCTGTTCCTGCTCGAGCGCGACGTGGCGGACGGGGTCGATCTCGACATGCGCCTCCAGCGCTTCGAGGCGGCGGACGCGGCCGCCCGCGCCTCGCTCGCCTGTGCGCCGCTGGATGGGCAGACTTGGGCGCGCCTTGCCTCGCTGGAATTCCTGGCCGCGTTCGAGCCGGTGCGTTACGGCGCGATGATGCGCCTTTCCGCGCGCCAGACCCCCTATGAGGGCGCAGCCATGGCGCTGCGCTGGGTGTCGCTGGCCCAAAGCCCCGATCTCGCGGAGCAGCTCGCCGATCCGCTCCTGCGGGTGGATCTCTGCCGTTTCCTGGCCGGCGGCGCGCCGGACGACAGCCTGGCGCTTCTCACCGCGCTCGACCGGCCGGAGACGCGGGCTGGCCTTGTGGGCGTGCTCAGCGCTGTCCCCCTCGATCGGCGAGAGCCTCTCCTGACCCGCGCGGCCAAGCTCGAACAAGCTCAAGCCGCCGAGCTTCTGGCGCGGGCCGCCGAGGCGCCCCCGCTTCCCGTGGAAGCCTGCGGCTTCGACGCGCGCCACCCCCTGCCGCCTTCGCCGCGAAAGCCCGTGCGCTTTCTTCAGACGGCGGGCTGAGTCTCGCTCGCGCGCGCGGTCTCGCGCCTTGCGCCCCGCACGGCGGCGCGCCGTGAGCCGATCGTGCCGACCGCGCCCAAAAAGGCGGCGGCATACAGAGCCATGCCGGGCACCTGCAGCGAGAAGTCCACGAGGCCGTGCAGCGCCAGAAGGATCACCACGCCCAGCCCGACGATCGGCACATGCCGGCGGCGGATGCGGGCGCGGTATCCCGCAAGCAGCATGTGGAGAAGCGCGCCGACTAGCACCAAAGCCAGAAGCAGGAACGGCAGGCCGAGATTCACCAGCGCTTCCAGATAGACATTGTGCGCCCGCGAAACGCTGACGGGCAGCGCCGCGCAGTCGGCCTGCCGATAGGCGGGAAAGACCCAGTCGAACGTGCCGAGGCCGAAGCCGAACGCGGGGCGATCGCGAATGGCTTCCAGCGCCGCGCGGTAGAAGCACAGGCGCCCGTCGTCCACCCCTTCCTGCGCGAGGCGCGCGCTGGATAGACCGCCGAACAGGCCGACCACGAGACCAACCAGAAGCAGGCCGGACGCGGCGGCGAACAGGAAGCGCCGGACGCGGCTCGGCCGATCCGCCGGCCTACCGCGATCGTCCGCACCGCGCCGGCTGCCGAGATCGTGCAGGATCAGCGGCAGAACCACGGCATAGGCGCCGACCGTCGCCATCAGCGCCCCGCGCGACTTGCTGAGAAACAGCGCGAGCACGCAGAGCACCAGAATCCCCGCCGGCAGCAGCCGGTCGGGCGAAATCGAAAAGGCGCCGTCCTCCGGCAGGAGCCGGTTTCTGGGGCTGAGATCGAGCCCCTTCATCGCGTCCACCAGCCAGGCGAGCGCGGCAAGGCTGGCGACGCCGAGCAGCGCGCCGGCCGCGTTGCGATTCACCCAGAAGCCGGAGAGACTGTCGAGATAATGCTGCTTCTCGAACAGGAGCAGGCTGCCCGGCGCGAGCGTCACCTGCACGAGGCCGAAGGCCGCGAAGGCCCCGCCGAGCAGCGCCAGAAGGCGCAGCAGCCGCGTCGCCGAGCGATCGTCGTGGAAAAAGGCGAGCGTCGCGGCGAAGGCGAGAAAGGGCGCGAGCGCGGTCGGCATGGCCTGAAGCGTCGCGAAGGGCGCGACGGAGATGGCGCCGGGCAGCGCGCCCAGAAAGGGCGAGGCCTCGCTCCAGACGGGGTGGGCCAAGGGATTTCCCTCGACGCGAAACGCCTGAAACAGCGCGAAGAGGGCCAGAGCGCCGCCGATCAGAAGCGCGCGGTCGAACAGGCGGCCCGCCCCGCCGGCCGGCCGGCAGAACGCCGCAGAGAGGGCCAGAAGCGCGAAGGCGAGCGCCGACAGAAGAGCCGGAATGGGCGTCGCGGCGGCCTTCCAAACGAAGCCGGCCGCCAGCACCAGACAGAACGCGAGGCGCCCCAG
Organism: Aureimonas sp. AU40; assembly: GCF_001463785.1. Classification (NCBI taxonomy): domain Bacteria; kingdom Pseudomonadati; phylum Pseudomonadota; class Alphaproteobacteria; order Hyphomicrobiales; family Aurantimonadaceae; genus Aureimonas; species Aureimonas sp. AU40. The sequence continues at coordinate 137,319 of NZ_BBWL01000001.1, read as the reverse complement.
CCGACGCGGGTCGAGCCGGGCGCCGATCAAGCCGGCCATCGCATCCGCCTCGTGTGCATTGAGCTCCGCTCCGCTTCGCGACGGAGCCGCGCAACCTGCTCTGAAAAGCCGCAAAGCGGTCCGCCGACCTCTCCCAACCAGTGGCGATTTCGGGGAGCGTATCGGGCCGCGCGGCGTTGCCTGTCCGGTCGGTTCGGTGCCTGCGAAACGCTGGACACCCTGAGGCTGGAGCTGTGCCGGACTTGGCTGCCCCCAGCTGGGGCGCGTCCTCGGTTCATAACAAGCTCTAGCCTCAAACCCGTCGCACGGTCCGCCGCTCTTCCCTATAACGAGGCCCGCATGAGGGAAACAGCGATTTGGCAAGAACGGTGAAGCGGAGGATGGTGAACTGGTTCAGCAAGCGGCTGCGCGCGCTTTCGAACGGACGCGCCAAGCCTTCGCGCAGCGAACCGGGGCGCGAGCCTCTTCCCCGGCTCGCGCTGCCGGGCGAGCCGACCCTGATCTACGCGATCGGCGACGTGCATGGCTGCCTCGACAAGCTGCAGCAGCTGGAAAAGCGGATCGTGGCCGACGGCAAGCGCACGCCCGGCCTGAAGCTCATCGTCATGCTGGGCGACTATGTCGACCGGGGGCCGAACAGCGCGGGCGTGCTGGATCATCTCATCGCCCCGCCGCCCGAGGGCTTTCGCCGCGTCTGCCTGCGCGGCAACCACGACGACATGATGCTGCGCTTCGTGGAGGGTTCGGTCGACCCCGAATGGTGGCTGGAGTTCGGCGGCACGGAAACGCTATTCTCCTACGGCTACGATCTCCAGCACCTGGCCGGCAACCGCCGCCGCGCCCTGTCCGACATCATGCTGCGCTTCGCGCAGGAGATCCCGCAGAGCCATCTCGCCTTTCTGAAACGACTTCCCGTCGTCCTGTCCACGCCGCGCTATTTCTTCTGCCATGCCGGGGCGCGACCGGGCGTGCCCCTGGAGGCGCAGAGCGACGAGGATTTGATGTGGGTGCGCGGGCCCTTCCTGGAACACGACGGCCCGCCGTTCGAGCGCACGGTGATCCACGGCCACACGCCGACCAAGCTGCCCTTCCTGTCGCGCTACCGGATCGGCGTCGACACGAACGCCTGCCGGGGCGGCAAGCTCAGCGTGGCGCGCCTGGCGAGCGAGGGCGTGAAGGTTCTTTCGGTCTGAAGTCTGCGGCATCGGAGCGCAAGGATTTTCGACGAGGTTCTCGATGGGGTGTGTCGCGGGTTCATAACCCGACCAAGCCCACCCTTTCCCCGTAGGCCTTGCGCTGCAATATCCGCCGGTACACCTGTCCTATCTCATTTTCGACCGAGGGTTTTATTCTCTTTATTCGAGAACAACCCTGCGGTTCTAGCATCTTGTCCAATCCTCTAGAGGATGTATGTCAGGAAAACCCGGACGCATGACAGGCATACCGCAGTGCAAGGTAAGATCGTCTCGACACTTGCACATGGTCTTGCGCCTACCGCCGAGGCGGGGCCAGGCGCCCCGTCCGCACCCCGGTCCAGCGCCTCTCACCGAGCCCCACAGCCCTACCGCGCCGACATCGACGGGCTGCGCGCGATCGCCGTCCTCTCGGTGCTTCTGTTTCACGCGGCGATGCTGCCGGGCGGCTTCGTCGGCGTCGACATCTTCTTCGTCATTTCCGGCTTCCTGATCTCGCGCATCATCTTCCGCGAAGTGGATGCGGGCGACTTCTCGATCGCGCGCTTCTACGAGCGCCGCATCCGGCGCATCGTGCCCGCGCTCGCCGCCGTGATGGGGGCGACCGCTCTCGTCTTCGCGCTCTTCGCCACACCCATGGATTACAAGATCATGGGCAAGAGCATGGCCGCGACGGCGGGATTCCTGTCCAATCTCTATTTCTATCTGAAGGGCGACTATTTCGATCCCTCCAGCGAGACCGCGCCGCTCCTGCACACATGGTCGCTGGCGGTGGAGGAGCAGTATTACGTCCTGTTCCCGCTGGCGGCGATGCTGATGGGGCGCATGCCGGCCGCGCGTCGGCTCGCCTTCGTGCTGGCAGGGTTCCTCCTGTCATTGGCCCTGTCGGTCTGGCTGGTGCGCGTCAACGCTTCGCTGGCCTTCTACCTGCCCTTCTCGCGCTTCTGGGAGATCCTCGCCGGCACGCTGGTCGCGCTCTGGCCCCACGCGCCCGCGACGCGCGGCAGGGCCGAGCTTTGCGGCCTCGCCGGCCTTCTCCTGATCCTCGGATCGCTCGTTCTGTATCACGATGGAATGCTGTTTCCGGGCGAAAGCGCCCTGCCGCCCTGCCTCGGCGCCGCGCTGCTGCTCCAGGCCGGCCGGCACGGGGACAACCGGATCAGCGCTCTCCTGTCGCTGAAGCCCCTCGTCTTCGTCGGGCTCGTGTCCTACTCGCTCTATCTCTGGCACTGGCCGGTTCTGGTCGGCGCGCGCTACCTGCTGATGCGCGAGCTGACCCCGACGGAGGGCGCGCTCGCGCTCGGCGCCACGGGCGTGCTCGCGGTTCTGTCCTGGCGCTTCATCGAGCAGCCTTTCCGACATGCCTGGCCCGGCCAGCAGCGGCGCCTGTTCTGGGCGACCGCCGCCCTCGGCGCGCTGACGCTGGCCTTCACCCTCGCCACCCATGTCACCGGCGGCTTCACCGGGCGTTTCCCAGAGCCCGCCCGCAGCTACGCCGCCGCAGCCCTCGACACCAACCCGCGCCGCGGCGAATGCGACCGGATCGCGATCGATCGGCTCCGGGCCGGCGAGGCCTGCCTGATCGGCGACCCCGGCGCCCAGGCGCCGAGCTTCGTCTTCATCGGGGACAGTTTCGCCGACGCCGAAATGCCGGCCATGGACGAGGCCGCGCGCAGGGCCGGGCGCAAGGGCTATGCCCTCGTCCATAGCGGCTGCTTTCCGCTGGCAGGCGTTCGGCAGGACAATCCGGAATGCCGCGACTTCGTGGACGCCGCGCTCGCCTTCGTGAAGAGCCATCCCGAACTCGGGCAGGCCATTGTCACCGCGCGCTGGACCAGCGCCCTCCTCGGCAACCGCTTCGGCCAGCTTCGTGGAGAGGGCTGGTTCATCACCGACGACGCCTCGCCCGCACCGGGCTACGCGGAAAACGCCGCCGTGTTTCGCCGCGGCCTCGCGCGCATGGTGGAGGCGCTGAGGCCGCTCGACGTCACGCTCCTCGCCTTCGTGCCGGAGCAGCGCTTCGACGTTCCGCGCGCCTTGATGTTCCATGCGCTGTTCGGCCGTCCCTCGGAGACGAGCCTGCCGCTTTCCGTCCACGAGGCCCGGCAGGCGCCGCTGCGCCAGGCCTTGGCGGAGGTGGCGCGCGCCCATCCGTTCCGCATCGTGGATGTCGGGGCGCGGCTCTGCTCGCCCGAGCGCGGCTGCCCCATGCTGCTGGACGCGACCCCGCTCTATGCCGACGACAACCATCTCAGCCGAAGCGGCGGACTCGCCATCGCGGATCTGTTCGGCAAGGCCCTGGGCCCCAAGGCGTGAGAGCAGGATTGGCTCGGATTTGAACTATATCTTCGCGCGATTAGAACGATCCATTTGCTTTGCTTGCCTGATTTCCCGCAAGAGCCCAAGTCGTTAAAATCATAAATGACATAACCCAGAGGAGTTAGGACTCCCCGCGTAGCATCCTTCCAAGCTCAGAGGGATGCAACATGGCGCTTCAGGATTTCTTCGGGAACCCCGTCAAGCTCAGCGGCGGTTATGTCAAAGCCGGCAATGCCTATACCAGCTCGAAACTGGTGAACGGCACGGCGACGGGAACGGACGAGAACGACGGGTTTACTGTCGGCGTCGGCAACTACACCCTGATCGGCGGCAACGGCGACGACCGTTACTATCAGGTTCAGACCGGAACCAAGATCGTCGAGAAGGCCGGCGGCGGCATCGACTCGGTCTATCTCAGCGGCAGCTTCGTGATGCCCGACCATGTCGAGAACGCCTTCGTCGGCTATGCCGACGGCGTCTTCGGCAATTCGCTCGCCAACTACATCGTCGGCAACGCCAAGAGCCAGATCATCAATGGCGGCGCCGGCAACGACGTGCTGACCGGCGGCGGTGGCGGCGACATCTTCGACTTCAGCGCCAAGTCTGGCTACGACGTCATCACCGACTTCCACCCCGGCAAGACCTCCAGCCCCTCCATCCTGCCGGACACGATCCGCCTCAGCGGCTATGATTTCACCAGCTTCTCGCAGGTGAAGGCGGCGATGACGCAGGTCGGCAACGATGTCGTCCTGAAGATGTCGGCCACCGATTCCGTGAAGATCCTCGACACGAAGGTCGCCGACTTCAGCGCCGACAATTTCCATCTGAAGCTCGACACTTCGCAGTTCAAGCAGACCTTCAACGAGGACTTCAACAGTCTCAACCTGTCGAACGGCCAGAACGGCGGCACCTGGCGCACCGACTATGGCTGGGGCGGAGATCGAAACGGCGTCGCCGCCCGCACGCTTCCCGCCAACAGCGAGAAGCAGCTTTATGTCGACACCTCCATGGTCGACAAATACGGCAAGTCCGTCTCGATCGACCCGTTCAAGGTCAAGGACGGCGTGCTCACCATCCATGCCGACAAGACGCCGGACGCCAAGCTCGGCGCGCTCTATGGCTACCAGTACACGTCGGGCCTCCTGACCACGCGCGACAGCTTCGCCCAGACCTACGGCTATTTCGAAGCGCGCATGGACGTGCCCGCCGGACAGGGCGTCTGGCCCGCCTTCTGGCTCTACACCACGAGCAAGAGCGGCTCCGAGCTCGACGTCATGGAAAGCCACGGCACGGACCTGTGGACCGCGACGACCCACGACCATTCGACCGGCAAGGACAACCAGCTTTCCAGCACGATCTTCACGCCCGATCTCACCACGGGCTACCACACCTACGGCGTGCTTTGGACCGCCAGCCAGGTCACCTGGTATCTCGACGGAACGGCGGTGAAGTCCGTCGCGACGCCGGCCGACATGCACGGGCCGATGTACATGCTGGTGAATCTGGCCATCGACAAGACGGCTGATGCCTCGACCTTCAACGGCGCGGACCTCAAGGTGGACTATATCCGCGCCTATAGCCTGGCCAACAGCCCGCTCGCCTCGGTGCCGACGAACTCGCTGGTCGCCACGCCGGCCAAGCCCGCATTCCAAGCGCTTGTTGGCACCGCGCGCGACGACACGTTTGTCGTGACCCATTCGGGCGACACGATCCTGGAAAAGGCCGGCGGCGGCACGGACACGGTTCACACCTCGGTTGACTACACGCTGCCCGACAATGTCGAGAACGTCGTCCTCCTGTCGGGCGCGCTGAAGGTGGTGGGCAACGACGAGGCCAACCGCATGTTCGGCAACGCGGAAGCCAACATGCTGATCGGCGGCGCCGGCAACGACACGCTGATCGGCCAGGGCGGCGCCGACACGATGATCGGCGGCACGGGCGACGACTATTACGACGTCGACAATGCGGGCGATCTCGTGGTCGAGAAGCCCGGCGAAGGGCGTGACACCGTCGCCGCCTCGATCGACTACATCCTGCCCGACAATGTCGAGAATCTGACGCTGACCGGCAGCGCCCTGCGGGGCACCGGCAACGCGCTGGACAACACGCTTCTCGGCAACGCCATGAACAACACCCTTTGGGGGGGCGCCGGAAACGACGTGCTGGACGGCGGCGCGGGCGCGGACACGATGGCCGGCGGCACGGGCAACGACACCTATTATGTCGACAATGCCGGCGACAAGGTCGTGGAAGCGGCGGGCGAAGGCTCCGACTGCATCAACTCCTCCGTGGACTACACGCTGCCCGACAATGTCGAGAAGCTCGTCCTCACCGGCAGCGCCCTGCGCGCCACCGGCAACGATCTCGACAATGTCCTACACGGCAACGCGTTGGACAACATCCTGATCGGCGGCGGCGGAAACGACCAGTTGGACGGCAAGGCCGGCGCGGACACGATGATCGGCGGCACGGGCGACGACATCTACTATGTCGACAATCCGCTCGACCTCGTCATCGAGCGGCCCGGCGAAGGGCGCGACACGGTGATCTCCAGCATCGACATCACCCTGCCCGCCAATGTCGAGCAGTTGATCCTGACCGGCTCGGCCGTACGCGGCACGGCCGGCGACACGGCCGCCTCGCTCTACGGAAACGCGGTCGGGAACGTCCTCACCGGCGGCGCAGGCAACGACATCATCGACGGCAAGGCCGGCGACGACACGATCCGGGGCGGCGGCGGCAACGACTGGTTGACCGGCGGCTCGGGGCGCGATCTCTTCGTCTTCGGCCCCGGCGGCGGCGCGGACACGATCACCGACTTCAACGCGGCTGAGGACCGGGTCGACTGGTCGGCTTATGGCCATCACGGCCAGTTGCCGGCGATGGTGCAGTCCGGCAGCTCGGTCGTGGTCTTCTTCGACGGCGGCGACAAGGTGACCTTCCTCAACGAGACGGTGAAGGACCTGACCGACCATCACGTCTTCGGCTGAAGCCGGAGCCCATACGAACGAGGCGGAGCCCGGCGGCTCCGCCTTTCGTCGTTCAGTCGCGGTTCGGCACGCCGGCCTGCGCAAAGGTCGCCATGCCGTTGTGGCAGGCGACGGCGGCCTTCACCATGGCGCCCGCGAGCGCCGCGCCCGTGCCCTCGCCAAGGCGCATGCCGAGCGCCAGGAGTGGCACCTTGCCCATCCGCGCCAAGGCCGCCTGATGGCCGGGCTCGGCCGAGACATGGCCGAACAGGCAATGGTCGAGGGCGGTCGGGTCCAGCGCATGAAGCACGGCGGCCGCCGCCGTCGCGACGAACCCGTCCACGATCACCGGCACGCGCTGCAGCCGGGCGCCCAGGATCGCGCCGCTCATCGCCGCGATCTCGCGCCCGCCCAGCCGGCGCAGGACTTCAAGCGGATTTCCGAAATGCGCGCGGTGCAGATCGATCGCCTGCTGCACCACGGCGCGCTTGTGCGCCATGCCGGCCGCGTCCTGCCCCGTGCCCGGCCCGACCCAGTCCGCCGCTTCGCCGCCCAGAAGTGCCGCGAAGAGAGCGGCGGCGACCGCCGTGTTGCCGATGCCCATTTCGCCGATGCAGAGAAGATCGGGCTGGTCGGCGAGGCATTCCATGCCGAAGGCCATGGTCGCCGCGCAGTCCTTCTCGCTGAGCGCCGGCTCCTCCGAAATGTCGTTGGTGGGATAGTCCAGCGCGAGATCGAAGACCTTGAGGCCGAGATCGAAGGTCGCGCAGATCTGGTTGATCGCCGCGCCCCCGGCCGCGAAATTCTCCACCATCGCCTGCGTCACGCTCGGCGGAAAGGCCGAGACGCCCTTGGCGGCGATGCCGTGATTGGCGGCGAAGACGGCGACCACCGGCCGGTTGACGGTCGGCGCGCGGCCCTGCCACGCCGCCATCCATTCCGCGATGTCCTCCAGCCGGCCGAGGCTGCCGGAGGGCTTGGTCAGTTCCTCCTGCCGGTGGCGCGCGTCGTGGCGGGCGCGGATGTCGGGTCCCGGCATCTGGGCGATCAGCGCGCGGATATCGTCGAAGGGCAGGCCGGTGGCGGACATGGAAAGCGGTTCCTCGAAGCGATGCGGGCCGGGCGGAACGGGCCGTCCGCTGCCGGCGTCGAACCGAGGCGAAGCCGCCGGCCAAAGGCGCGCGGGCGGATCGTCCGGGCCGAACCGCGCCTTTGGCCGGCGCCGCGCCCCGTTTCGGATCGACGCGAAGCTCCTTAAGGAAGAAGCCGGCCGCGCGCAAACGGGACGCTCGCCGGAAGGACATTCCCGCCGAGCCGCAATGCTTCTCGCGGCAAGGCGAAAAAGGGCGCGCCACCTCTGAGCCAAGGGTTCACGGGACGGGCTTCGAGCAAGGGGTGATGGGAGCCGATGGATCAGCTTTGGGGACGCTTCTGGCGCGCGAGCGCCTTTCTGACGCGCCTGCCGGCCCCCGCGCACGTCTTCGACGGCAGCCCCCCGCCGCTGGGGGCCGACGCCTCGGCCTTCGCCATTGTCGGCCTTATCATTGCCCTGCCCCCGGCCCTCCTGCTCTTGAGCCTTGCGACCCTGGGCCTGCAGCCGCTCGCCGCCGCGCTGCTCGCCCTTCTTTGTCTGATCGCGCTGACCGGCGCGCTGCATGAAGACGGGCTGGCCGACACGGCGGATGGCCTGTTCGGCCATGCCGAGCGCGAGCGCGCGCTGGAGATCATGAAGGACAGCCGAATCGGCACCTATGGCGCGCTGGCGCTGATCGGCAGCATGGCCGCCCGCGCCGTGCTGCTCGGCGATCTCGCAGGCCACGCGCCCTCGCTCGCCGCCCTGGCGCTGATCGCGGCCGCCGGCGCCAGCCGGGGCGCCATGGCCTGGATCTGGTCGAGCCTGCCGTCGGCCCGGCCAGGCGGCCTGTCGAGCCGCATGGAGGCGCCGAGCCGAAGGGCGGGCCGGTGGGCCGCCTTCGCCGCGTTGGCGATCGCGGCCTTAGCCGGCGCGGCCATCGGCGGCGTCGCGGGCGCGGTGCTGCCGGCGCTCCTCGGCGTCGGTGGCCTCTGCCTGTTTCGCGCCTTTCTCCTGCGCCGCCTCGGCGGCACCACGGGCGACACGCTGGGCGCCGCGCAGCAGATCTGCGAAATCCTCCTGCTGCTCGGCTTCGCGATCGCGCGCTAGAAGCCGGGCCAAGACCTGCGGACGCAGGATGGGCCAAGGGATTCTCGCCGGTTCGCAAGGAGCGAAGATCGATTCATGCGAGAGCGCATCGCCAAGCCTTCGCTCTGATATGAGCGCGCGAAAGATCCAGCTCACCGACCCCTGCGGGCTTTCCCGAGTTCTTTAAATCCGCAGCCCCGTGCCCAGCCCCATGGAGGCCAGAATCACCGCTGCGTCCGGCTCGGGCTCGATCACGGGAAGCCCCATCCCGTCGCGCACCGCCATCACGGCGATCTCGGCGTCCTCGGTGCCGGGCACTTCGAAGATGACGGGCGCATCTTCCACGCCCTCGCCTTCGCCCGCTTCCCGCGCGAAGACGCGCGCGTCGCGCAGCTTCGTGAAGACCTGGAACTTGCGGGCATCTTCGCAATCGATACGGACTACGTACATTTTCTAGGCCTCCGTTCGGATTGAGGAAAAGTTAAGCACGAGTCTTCGACGCTGCCAAGCGCCTTCGCGGGCACCCTGCCCCGCCGCGTCACGCCGCCTTGCGCCCGCGCGCGCGCCGTCGCAAAGGTGGGGCACAAGCCAAGACGGCAAGGAGGCCGCCATGGGAGAGCGATCCAAACCCGAGCGGCCCCGCGTCGCCCTCTTCGTCACCTGCCTCGTCAACGTCATGCGGCCCGGCATCGCCGAGGCGACGCGCGATCTTTTGGTGGCGGCGGGCTGCGAGGTGGAGGTGCCGCTGGAGCAGACCTGCTGCGGCCAGCCGGCCTTCAATTCCGGCGACGAGATGGGCGGGCGCGCCATGGCGCGCCACCAAATCGAGGCGCTGGAGGGCTATGCCTATGTGGTGGCGCCGTCCGGCTCCTGCGCCGGCACGATCCGCCACGACTACACCCACACGTTCCGGGACGATCCCGCGTGGCTGCGCCGGGCGGAGGAGCTTGCCGCGCGCACCCACGAGATCACCAGCTTTCTCGTGGATGTCATGGATTTCCAGCCCGCTCGGACGCGCTTTGCCGCCAAGGCGACCTATCACGACACCTGCTCGGGCCTTCGCGAGCTCGGCGTGCACGACCAGCCGCGCCGCCTGCTCGAAAGCGCCGAGGGGCTCGATCTCGTGCCCCTGCCGGGCAGCAATGTCTGCTGCGGTTTCGGCGGCACGTTCTGCGTGAAATATCCCGCCATCGCCAATGCGGTGGTGGAGGAAAAGGCCGAGGCCGTAGAGTCAACGGGCGCGGCGATCCTGCTCGGCGGCGATCTCGGCTGCCTTATGAACATGGCCGGCAAGCTGCAACGGCGCGGCTCGGCCGTGCGCGTCTTCCACACGGTGGAGGCCGTGGCCGGGCGGCTTGGCGGACCCGCGATCGGAGAAAAGCCGTGAGCGCGCCCGCGTCCGCTTCCGAAGCCATGCCGGACTTCCTCGCCCGGGCCGATGGGGCGCTGGGTGATCGCTGGCTGAAGACGGCGATCGACCGCACCACCGGCACGGCGCGCACCAAGCGGGCCGCGATCGTCGGCCAATGGCCGGACTTCGCGGTGGCGCGCGAGCGCGGCAAGGCGATCAAGGATCACGTGGTTCAGAACCTCGGTCATTACCTCGCCGAGTTCGAGCGCAATGCCCGGGCCAGCGGCGCGGTGGTTCATTATGCCGAGACCTCGGACGAGGCCTGCCGCATCGTCGTGGACATCTGCCGCAAGGCGGGCGCGAAAAGCGTGACGCGCTCCAAGTCCATGCTGGGCGAGGAGATCGGCCTGCCGCACGCCTTGGAGGAGGCCGGCATCGAGCGGGTCGAGACCGACCTCGCCGAGCATATCGTGCAGCTCGCCGGCGAGCGGCCGAGCCACATCATCTGGCCCGCCATGCACAAGACGCGCGAGCAGATTTCCGAGCTGTTCCGCGCCGCCCATGCCGACCCGCACCGGGAGGAAACGGCGGAGGCCATGGCGGCCTCCGCCCGCCGGCACCTGCGGCAGCGGTTTCTCGACGCCGATATCGGCATTTCCGGCGCCAATTTCCTGATCGCCGACACGGGCAGCGTCTGCACCGTGACGAACGAGGGCAATGCCGAGATGACCACGACGCCGCCCCGCATCCACATCGCGACGGCCGGCATCGAAAAGCTCGTTCCTTCCGCCGCCCATGCCGCGATGATGCTGCGGCTTCTCGTGCGCTCGGCCACGGGCGCGGCGCTGACGCAGTACACGACCTTCCACACCGGCCCCAAGCGCGCGGGCGATCTCGACGGGCCGGAGGAGTTCCACATCGTGCTCGTCGACAACGGGCGCACGCGCATGCTGGCGGGCGAGGAGATGCGCGCCATGCTGCGCTGCATCCGCTGCGGCGCCTGTATGAACCATTGCCCCGTCTTCAACCAGATCGGCGGCCACGCCTATGGCGGCACCTATCCCGGCCCGATGGGCGCGGTGCTGACGCCGATCTTCGACGGGCTGACCCACAAGACGCGCGACCTCGCCCATGCTTGCACGCTGAACGGGCGCTGCCGCGAGGTCTGCCCGGTGGACATTCCGCTGCCGACCCTGCTCAAGGGCTGGCGCACGGCGAGTTGGCGCGAAGGGCTGGAGCCGCGCACCATGCGCGCCGGGCTCGGCCTCTGGCGCTGGCTGGCGACGCATCCCCGGCTTTACCGGCCGGCCACGAGCCTTGCCGCGCGGGCGCTGCATCTCATGGGCGGCGCGCGCGGGCGCATCGCCTCGCTGCCGCTGGTCGGCGGCGCCTGGACGCGCCATCGCGACATGCCGGTGCCTCCCGCCGGCCCGACCTTTCTACAGGCCGAAGCCGCGCGACAGAAGGCGGCGCGGCGATGAGCGCGCGGGAGGCCATTTTCTCGGCGATCGGCCGGGCGCTCGGCCCAGCCAAGTCCGCTGCCGCGATCCAGGCCGAGGCCGACGCGCTGCTGGCCGAGCCGGAGCGCGTGCGCCCGCGCCTGCCCGAAGGCGATCTCGTTTCGCTGTTCGAGGCGGCGGTGACACGGCTGCCGCCCGGCGCCTCGTCGGAACGCGTCGCCGGCTTGGCGGCCCTGCCCGGCGCGGCGGCGGCGCATCTGGCGCGGCGGGGCCGCGAGCCGACGCTGAAGCTCCAGCCGCTCCCCGCCCTGCAAAACCTCTCCTGGGCGGACAGCGGCGTCGCGCTGTCGGAGGAGGTGGACGATCGCGTCGCCCTGTCGATGGCCGAATGCGCCATCGCGGAAACCGCGAGCCTCGTGATCCGCTCCGGCGCGGACATGGCGATCCTCGACGCGTTCCTGCCGCTGCATCACCTCGTCGCGCTGCGCGCGTCCGACATCGTGCCGCATCTGGAAGAGGCCTTCGCGCGCTTCGACCTCGCCCGCAGCCGCAATCTCGTGATTGTCACCGGCCCGAGCGGCACGACCGACATCGAGGGCAGTCTGGTGATCGGTGTCCACGGCCCCGCGACGCTGCACATCTTCCTGATCGAAGACTGAAGGCAGCGACGCTGGTTCGCAGGTCTGCTTTCGGATCGACAGGCCGGCCGCCAGATTCTATCGGGAGGCGAGACGCTGAGCCCGCCGCCGTTCGGGCAGGCGGGCGAGCGGCAACGAGCAGGGGGAACAGGCCGGTATGTGGCGCGAAGCGTTCGAGGGATGCGATGCGGCGGAGGCCGCCCGGCGCCTGCGCCCGCTCGGCCGCCTCGCCTTTCTCGACAGCGCCGCGCCCGGCGGGCCGAACGGGCGGCGCTCGGCCGTTCTGGCCGCGCCCTTTGCCGGCTTCACCGCATCGCTCGAGGGCGCAACCCTCGGGGCGGAGCACTTCTCGGGCTGCCCCTTCGCGGCCATCGACCAGGTGCTGGCGCGCTACCATGTGGAGGGCGGCGACGAGACGCGGCTCGGCCCCGGCCTCGCCGGCTTCATCAGCTACGAGGCCGGCCATTTCACTGAGCAGCTGCGCCGGACGCCGGACTTCGAGCCCGCAAGACCCCTGATCGCGCTCGGTCTCTACGATACCGCCCTCGTCTTCGACCACGAGACAGGCCGCGGCGAGATCGTCTCCAGCGGCTTTTCCGCCCAGCTCGACGCCGCCTCGCCGCTCACCTTGCGCGAGGCGCAGGCGAGGCGGCGGATCGGTGAACTCCGCAAGGCGCTCGCGACCCCGCCCCCGCCGGACCCGGCCGCGCCGGCGCAGGCCCTTGTCTGGCGCTCCGATCGCACGGTGGAGACCTATGCCGCGATGGTGGAGCGGGTGCGGGACTTCATCCGCGCCGGCGACATCTATCAAGCCAATGTCGCGCGCCGCTTCGAGGCCGATCTGCCGGAAGGTTTCGATCCGTTCGGCTTCTACCGCGTCCTGCGCCGGGTGAACCCCGCGCCCTTCGCGGCTTATCTCGACATGGAGGACCGGGTGGTCGCCTCGGCCTCGCCCGAGCTGTTCCTGCGCCTTCGCGGCCGCGATGTGGAAACGCGACCCATCAAGGGCACCGCGCGGCGGATGGCCGATTCCGAGGAGGACACTCAGGCGGCGAGAGCGCTGCTCGCCTCGGCCAAGGACCGGGCGGAAAACGTCATGATCGTCGATCTCTTGCGCAACGACCTGTCGCGCGTGGCGGAGCCCGACAGCGTAGAAGTTCCCTCGCTTTGCGCGTTGGAGAGCTTTGCAGGCGTCCACCATCTCGTGTCCGAGGTTCGCGCCCGGCTGCGCCCCGAGGAGGGGATCGGATCGCTTCTACGGGCCAGCTTTCCCGGCGGCTCCATCACCGGCGCGCCCAAGATCCGCGCCTGCGACATCATCACCGAGCTCGAAGGGCGCAGGCGCGACCTTTATTGCGGCGCCATCGCCCATCTCGGCTTCGACGGAGCGGCCGATCTGTCGATCGCCATCCGCACCGTGGAGTTCGAAGCCGGCCGGGCGCGCTTCGGCGCGGGCGGGGGCGTGACGATCCTGTCCGAAGGCGAAGCGGAGTTCCGGGAAACCGCGACCAAGGCCCAGCGCATTCTCGACGCCTTCGCCGCCTATGCGGCCGGGGCGGCCAATGAGCCGGGGGACGGAAGCCCGCCGTGATCCTGCTTCTCGACAATTACGACAGCTTCGCCGCCAATCTCGCGCGCTATCTCGAACGCTTCGACCTTCGCGTCCGCAGCGTGCGCAGCGACCGCATCACGCTCGGCGAGATCGAGGCGCTGGCACCCGATGCCATCGTCCTGTCTCCCGGCCCCTGCGGCCCGGCGGAAGCGGGCGTCAGCCTCGCCTGCGTCCACGCCTTCTCGGGGCGTGTGCCGATGCTCGGCGTGTGCCTGGGGCATCAGGTGATCGGCGCGGCCTTCGGCGGCGTGGTCGGCCCGGCTCTCCGCCCGATGCACGGCATGGCCTCGCCGCTTCGCCACGAGGGCGACGCCCTGTTTGCCGGCTTGCCCGATCCGATGGAGGCCGGGCGCTACCATTCGTTGATCGTGCGCTCGACGGCGGAGATGGAGCGGAGCCTTCGCGCGGTCGCGTGGTCGCCGGAGGGCGAGATCATGGCCCTGCGACATCTCGGCCATCCGACCTGGGGAATCCAATTCCATCCCGAATCGGTCCTGACCCCGCAGGGCAGCCGGATACTGGCCAACTTCAGGACATTGATTGGTCGGAAACGGGTCGATTCCACGTCGGATCAGAGGGCTTGACCCCGTTTTTGCGGATTTTTCGAGAGGTCTCAGAGGCTTGAAGCCCCACAGCGCCCCATGGGGCTGAACGCTCGATCAAACAAGGCCACTTTATCGCCTCGGTCGTCAGCCAGCTTATAATTACTTAAATGCGAAACGTCAGGGCTTCTTGCATATCGTTTCGCATGAACGAGCGTATCAGTTTGCGGGGCCAGGGCGTGCCGGACACGATGGCCTCTTCCCCTCCTTCGAATGCGGTGGACGACGAAGCGCAACTGGTCACGGCGCTCCTGTCGATCTCCAAGTCGACGCGCGCCTTTCTCGCCCTTCTCCTGGCGCAGATTGATCTGCATCCCGGCCAGGACCAGCTGCTGGTTCGCCTGACGCCTGGCGAGTCCGTCAGCGTCTCGGCCCTGGCCGAACAGCTGGCCGTTCGGCCCTCCACGGTTTCCAAGATGCTCGATCGCCTGATCGAGAAGAGCCTCGTCCTGCGCGAGTCCAATAGCCGCGACGCTCGGCGCACCATGGTGACGCTGACGCCGGCCGGGGAAGCGGCCAAGCAGCGCGTGCGCACGCTCTGGATGCGGCTCGAGACCGAACTCGGCAATTCCATGGAAGGACCCGAGCGCCAGGGGCTTCTCGCCTCGCTCCAGCAGGTCGACCATCTCCTGAGCGCGCGCCTGCGCCGGCTTCGCTAGACGCGCGAGCTCGGCGCGTGGGGGTGTGGGTCCGGTTCGCGGGGCGGTCCTCATTTCCGCCCAAAAGCTGGGGTCAGCGGGCAGGGTTGCGGCACGTCGTCCCATCGACGGCGAGCGGCAAGCGGAAATCCTGCCGCGTGTGGCCGGCTAAAGCTGGTGACCTTGTTGGCGAGTTGAGCGAAAGCTAGGCTATTCAAGCCTTTTCGCATATGCTCAAACGCGCGCGCCCTCAACGAGAAGAAGATCGCCATTCCCGTGACGAGACCCTCGCATCTTTCCCGACGCACGGCGTTGAAATACGGCTTGGGCGGTGTGTTCACCCTGCTTTGGGCCGAGGCCCGAGCTCAGGACCCGCAGCCGCAGCCGGCTCCTGCCGCACCGCAGCAGGCCGCGCCCGCGCAGCCCGCCGCTCCGCCCACGACGGTCGATCTCAATGCCTTCTCGTTCGACGCCCTGTCGGCGGCGCTGCGCAACCGCGCGGCCCAGCCCTATCAGGAGCCGCCGAATGAACTGCCGCAGCCGATCACGGATCTCGACTACGACCATTACCGGCGCATCCTCTACCGCCGCGACCAGACGGTCTGGGCGAACGAGCCGCTGAACTTCCAGATGCAGGCCTATTTCCCGGGCTTCCTCTACAAGGCCATCACCCGCATCTACGTGGGCGACGGCGCGCATTTCCAGCCGCAGGTCTTCTCGGGCGCCAATTTCGAGTTCCTCGCGCCGCTCGATCCGTCGGTCTTCCAGAACATCCAGCTTCCCGGCGTCGCCGGCTTCCGCCTCAATTATCCGCTCGACCGGCCCGATCTCTACGACGAGCTCGTGTCCTTCCTTGGCGCGTCCTATTTCCGCGCGCTGGGCATGAACAATCGCTACGGCCTTTCGGCGCGCGGCCTCGCCATCAACACGGCGACCACGACGGCCGAGGAATTCCCGCGCTTCACCGCCTTCTACATCGTGAAGCCGCAGCCGGCCGACGAAACCGTCCAAATCTTTGCCGAGCTTGAAGGGCCGAGCCTCACCGGCGCTTACGCCTTCCTGCTGAAGCCGGGTCCGCAGACCGTCATCGACGTGACGGCGCGCCTGTTCTTCCGCGGCGAGGTGGAGCGGCTGGGCGTCGCGCCGCTGACCTCGATGTATTATTTCGGCGAGAACGACCACGCCACGCGCGAGGATTTCCGCCCCGAGGTCCATGACAGCGACGGCCTGTTCATCCAGCGCCCGAACGGCGAGCGCCTGTGGCGCCCGCTCAAGAACCCGGACGATCTCGCGCTCTCCTACTTCGCCGAGACCTCGCCCAAGATGTTCGGCCTCCTGCAGCGCGACCGCGAGTTCTCGCACTACGAGGACGTCCAAGCCCATTACGAGATGCGCCCCTCGCTCCTGATCGAGCCGTTGGGAGACTGGGGCCGGGGCATCATCCAACTGGTCGAAATCCCGACCGATTCGGAAGCCAACGACAATATCGTCGCCTTCTGGGTTCCCGAGGAGCGGCCCAAGGCCGGCTCGCAATACGAGTTCCGCTACCGCATGCACTGGGGCTATCTCGACGAGATGCGCAGCCATGTGGCGAGCGTGGCGGGAACCTTCGCGGGCGTCGGCGGCAACGCGGCCGACACGTCCGACACCGGTCTTCGCCGCTTCGAGATCAACTTCGCCGGCGGCACGGCCGAGAACCTGCCGGGCGACGCGATCGTCGTGCCGATCATCGACGTGCCGGACGGCGCACGCCTCGTGCATAGCGGCATCTCGCGTCTGCCGGGCGGCGGCTGGCGTTTGTCGATCGAGCTGGAAAAGCTGAACGCCAGCCCGGTGGAGCTGCGCGCCAAGCTTTCCTTCAACCAGCGCATCATCTCCGAGACGTGGCTCTATCAATGGACGGGACGCCCGTGATCGGCCGCGACAAGACGCTCTCGGTGCGCACCAATACGGCGGAGGCCGATCGCTTCTTCGATTCGAGGCCCGTGGGCTATCTCGTGAACCGGCCGGACCTGTCGGAAGAGGAGGTCCTGGCCGCGATCGCCGAGCGGCTCGCCTTCGACGGGCGCACCGGGCCGGAGCCGCAGGTGGTGATCGAGGCCGCGCGCCTGGGCAAGCGCAAGGCGCTCGCCTTCCTGCGCAAGCTGGTGCTGCCCCAGCCGCGCTCGCCGCTCGCCATGCCGGTGCGCCCGATCCTGCGCGAGCACCTGACGCACGGCGTCGGCGAAGGCCATTAGACGATCCAGCGGCGGCCTCCCGGGCCGCCGTCCTCGTTGCCGCAGCGCGGCCTCGCCCGATGTGCTATCGGCGGGGCAGCAGAGCCGGGCCGGCCTGGCTCCCATGATTCCGTCAAGGTCTAATGATGGTGTCCCCGTCCCGCGAAACATCCTTGTGAGCGAGCGCATCCGTGATCGTATTGGGTAGACTGTTCTTCGCGCTCTTCGCGCTTCTCCTCGCCGTGGTGGCGGGCGTGCTCTTCGCCGTGGTCATCACCGCGAACGGCACGACCTGGCTGCATGTGGTGCAGGTGCTGCTCCTGATCGTGTGCTGCCTCTGGCTCGCCTGGGGCTTCAACACGGCGGTGGTCGGCATCTTCTCCCGGCGCGGCCGGCGCTGGACAGCCGCGCCCGACGGGCGCCGCTCGCAAAGCCGCACCGCCATTCTCATGCCGGTCTACAACGAGGACGCCGACGCCGTTCTGGCGCGCGTCGCCGCCATGATCGAGGGCCTGCAGGCGATCCGCCGGCTCGACCATTTCGACGTCCACATCCTCAGCGACTCCACCAAGGCCGAGGCCGTGGCGGCCGAGCGGCGCGCGACCTTCTCGGTCGCCGCGGCACTGGAGGCCGGCGGCCATCTCTATTATCGCAACCGCAAGAAGAACGTCGGCCGCAAGGCCGGCAACATCGCCGACTTCGTCACCAATTGCGGCGGCGCCTACGACTACATGCTGATTCTGGATGCCGACTCGCTGATGCGGCCCGAGACCATGCTGGAGATGGTCGCGCGCATGGACGCCGATCCCGAGCTGGCGCTGCTGCAGACGCAGCCGCTCATCATCGGCCGGCGCACCATTTTCGGCCGCGCGCTGCAGTTCTCGGCCGGGCTCTACTCGCCCGTCTTCTCGCGCGGCATCGCCTCGCTCCAGGGGCGCGAAGGGCCGTTCTGGGGCCACAACGCCATTATCCGCACCCGTGCCTTCGCCGATCATTGCGGCCTGCCGAACCTCTCGGGCAAGCCGCCCTTCGGCGGCCACATCCTGTCCCACGACTTCGTGGAAGCCGCGCTTCTGGCGCGCTCGGGCTTCAAGGTGCGCGTCGATCCCGACCTTCAGGGCTCGTTCGAGGAAGCGCCGACCAATCTGATCGAATACGCCAAGCGCGACCGCCGCTGGTGCCAGGGCAACCTGCAGCACGGCCGCCTTGTGCCCGCGCCCAATGTGCGGCTCTGGAGCCGAGTGTCGATGATCTCCGGCATCATGGCCTATGCGGCCTCGCCGATCTGGCTGCTCTTCCTCGTGGTCAGCCTGCTCGACCCGATTCTGAGCCCGGCGCCCAACTACTTCCCGGCCGACTCGCTCTTCCCGGTCTTTCCGCAGCCCGAAACCGGCAAGGCGCTGCTGCTCCTGCTCGGCATCGTGCTCCTGCTGCTGCTGCCCAAGACGCTGATCGCCTGCTACACCGCCTTCACGCGCCGCTCCACCGCCTTCGGCGGCACGCTCACCACGCTGATCGGCGGCGGCGTCGAGCTGGTGCTGACCAGCGCGCTCGCGCCGATCATGATGATGTTCCAGTCCAAAGCAGTGACGGAGATCCTGCTCGGCCTTGACAGCGGCTGGCCATCCACTGATCGCGACGACGAGGGTCTGCCGCTGAAGACCGCCTTCCAGGCCTCCTGGTGGATGGTGATTGCCGGCGCGATCCTTCTGTTCCTCACCTTCTTCTACGCGTTCGAACTCTTCTTCTGG
This sequence comes from Aureimonas sp. AU40, assembly GCF_001463785.1. Classification (NCBI taxonomy): domain Bacteria; kingdom Pseudomonadati; phylum Pseudomonadota; class Alphaproteobacteria; order Hyphomicrobiales; family Aurantimonadaceae; genus Aureimonas; species Aureimonas sp. AU40. The sequence goes on along the minus strand of NZ_BBWL01000001.1, from coordinate 118,409 downwards.
GTCTGCCCGATCGCGATCCCGCTTCTGATCGCGCCGGTCTTCATCTCGCTCACCGGCAACCCGGCGCTGGGCGACGCGGTGCGTCGGTCCGGCGTCTTCGCAACGCCCTTCGAGCTCGACCCCGAGCCTGTGATCCGCGCCTCGGAGAAGTGGCGTCGTCGCCTCACCGACGAGAGCATCGGGCGCGACCTCCCCGCTTCCAAGGATGCGGCACCCTCGCAAGGACCCGCCACGCTCGTGTCGGCCTGATCGCCCATCAGGATACGTCGTCGTCTCGCAAGGCCGGTTGCGCTCCCCGCGCAGCCGGCCTTCTGCGTCGGGGTGGAGGGCCACCCATTCGCGCCCCGGCAACCCGAGCCTCCTTGCCCTCCCGCGCCGCCGAATGCTTGGCCGCCTCCCATTCGGGGCGGAAAAGACGTTCAGCAGGGGTTCAGGCGGCGGGCTCTAGTCCTAAATCTCTCCTATCGAGTGGAACCTCCCTCGGTCGGGAGCAGGAACGCGCCGTCCCTCGGGAAGGGTCGGCCCCAAGTTCGCCTGCGCGGTTTCGACCGGGCTCGGCCATGACGGTTCGCCGGGGAGCGGACGGATAGCGCTGCGAGATGCCCATGGGCACCGGCAGAACCATCCGGCCGCGCTGCCCGTCGGCGACCGTTCGGCCGGACCGGGCGAACCCCGCATTCGCGAACGCGCAAGGAGTGGATCGACTGACCATGACATCCGCCAGGGTTGGCGCGCCGGGCTCGGCGCGCGACAATCGCGTCGACTTCTTTCGTGGCTTCGCCCTTCTGACGATCTTCGTCAATCACGTGCCCGGCGTGATGTGGGAACACCTGACCTCGCGCAATTACGGCTTTTCCGACTCGGCCGAGCTTTTCGTCTTTCTGGCGGGCTTCGCCTCCGCCTTCGCCTATGGTCGGCCCTTCCTGCAGGCTTCAGCGCTGGTCGCGAGCGTCAAGGCGCTGCGCCGGGCGGGCACGCTCTATCTCGTCCACATCACGCTGACGATGATCACCGTCTCGATCTTCGCCTTCGCGGCGATGGGCACGGGCGACGGGCGCTATCTCATGCAGCTCGGCATCGGCTACTTCATGACCCAGCCGATCGAGACGCTGGCGGGCGTCGCGAGCCTGATGCATCAGCTCGCCTATCTCAACATCCTGCCGATGTACTGCGTCATCCTTCTGATGCTGCCGGCCATGCTCGCCATCGGGCGCCGCGTCGGGCTCTACGGCCTGCTGATCGTCTCGGCCACGCTCTGGGCCATCGCGGGCACGACCGGCTTCAACCTGCCCAACCATCCCAATCCCGGCGGCTGGCAGTTCAATCCCTTCGCCTGGCAGCTGATCTTCGCCATTGGGCTTGCGGCGGGTCTCGCCAAGGCCGGCGGCCGCGCGCTCGTCGCCTACAATCCGGCGCTTTACACGATCGCTCTGGTCTATCTCTTCCTGTCCTTCCTGTTCGTGGAGTTCCAGCTCTGGCACTGGTCCGCCATGGTGCCCGGCCCGTTCCTGATGACCGGCTTCGACAAGACCTTCGTGACCCTGCCGCGCCTTCTGCATCTGGCGGCTCTGGTCTATGTCTTCGTCCACGCGCCCTATGGCTCGGTGTTCCGCCGGATCGGAGCGAACAATCCGCTCTGCCTCGTGGGGCGGCATTCGCTGCCGATCTTCGCCACGGGCACGATCCTGTCGATCCTGGCGCAGGCGCTGCGCCTCGACCGGGAACCCGCCTTTCTGTTCGACACGACCCTGATCGCGATTGGTCTCGCGATGCATTTCGCTCTGGCGCTGTTTCTGGAATGGTGGCGCGGAGCGAGCGCGCCCGCCAAGCGCGACGGGCAGGCCAAGCTAGACGCCAAACCGGCCACCCCTCCCCTGCGGCCCGCCGCCGAGCCCCGGCCCGCCCCCTCGCTTGGCCGCACGACCTGATCTCCCCGCGCCCTCCGTCCGCTCTCGGGCGGAGGGCTGAGCGAACAGGGAACTTCAGCGTGTTCGCCGCGCGAAAGCCGGTCGTGTTTCCCGTGCGATCGGCTATAAGAGCGGCCGATCCCGGGACTTGGGCGAAAGGCCTGCCATGAAGGACCAGCACCATCCCTTCTTTCGTCCGCTCTGGCGGCGCGTCCTCGTGGTGGCCGTCTGCTTTCTCTGGGCGGGCGTCGAGCTTTATGCCGGCAGCCAGACATGGGCGCTGATCTCGGCTGGCATCGGGGCCTACGGCATCTGGATCTTCTTCATCACCTACCAGCCGATCGACGAGCCGCCGCTCCCTCCGCCTGGCGAGCGCTGACAGCTCAGACCCGCGCCCCTTCCCCGGCGCAGACGCATCGGCTTCCGGCATTCTTTCCTCAACCAACGGCAGGACAGGTCTTCATGAGCTTGAAGTTCGGAACCAGCGGCTTGCGCGGTCTCGTCACCGATCTCCTCGGCGAGCCGAGCTATCGCTACACGCTCGCTTTTCTGCGGGTGATGAGCGAGCGCGGCGCGCCGAAGAGCCTCCTGATCGGCCGCGACCTGCGCGCCAGCAGCCCCGAGATCGCTGGCCTTGCGGCGGCCGCCGCGCGCGACGCGGGCTTCGAGCCGATCGACGCCGGCGCCGTGCCGACGCCGGCCCTCGCGCTGGAAGCGGCCCGTCTCGGCCTGCCCGCCGTGATGGTGACCGGCAGCCATATCCCCGAGGACCGCAACGGGCTGAAGTTCTACGGGCTGAAAGGCGAGATCACCAAGGAGGACGAGGCCGACATTCTCGCCGCCTTCGAAGCGATCGGCCCCGTCGCGCCCGAAAGCCTAACGCCCCCGGCCAGCCTGCCCACGTCGGAAGCGCGGGCGCTCTATCTCTGGCGCGCGGTGGACGCGTTCGGCACTGAAGCGCTGCGCGGCGCGCGCATCGGCATCTATCAGCACAGCTCCGTGGCGCGAGATCTCCTGGCCGAGGCGGTCGAGGCCCTGGGCGGCGAGGCCGTGCCCTTCGGGCGCGCCGACAGCTTCATTCCGGTGGACACCGAGGCACACCGGCCCGAAGACCTCGCAATCCTCGGTGAGGCCGGGCGGGACGGATACGACGCGATCCTCTCCACCGACGGCGACGCCGACCGCCCGCTGATGGCGGACGAGCGCGGCGAGGTGATCCGAGGCGACGTTCTCGGCCTCATTGCTTCGGGCTATCTCGGCTTCGACACGATCGTGACGCCCGTCACCTCCGGCTCCGCGCTGGAGGGCTCGGGGCTGGTGGACAAGGTGCTGCGTACCCGCGTCGGCTCGCCTTATGTCATCGCCGGCATCGAGCAGGCCCTCGCCGAAGGGCGCAAGGGCGTCGCCGGTTTCGAGGCCAATGGCGGCTTCATCCAGGGCACGGATGCCGAGGTGGACGGGCGGCGCATCCCGGCCCTACCGACGCGCGACGCGCTGCTGCCGCTTCTTTGCGCGCTGGTCGCGAGCCGCCGGGAAGGCGTGCCGCTCTCCGCTCTGGTGGAGCGCATCGGTGCCAAGCCCGCCGCCTCGCACCGGCTCCAGAACGTGCCGAGCGAGAAGAGCGGCGCGTTCCTCGCGCGCCTCGCCGACGACGAGACGTTCCGTTCCAGCTTCTTCGAGGGGCTCGGCGCGCCCGGCGCGGTGAACCGGCTGGACGGTGTGCATGTCACGCTCGCGAACGGCAACACGATGCATTTCCGCGCCTCCGGCAACGCGCCGGAGCTGCGCTGCTATGCCGAGGCCGAAACGCCGGAGGCCGCCAAGGCCCTGGTGGCGGACGGGCTGGAGCGCGCGGCGCGCGCTCTCTGACCCCCGCCCCGACGAACAGGCACCCGATACGAAAAAGGGCCTCCCGAGGGAGGCCCTTTGCTTTTGCGCCGAGGGGTCCAGCCCGCTCAGTTGCGGGCGTAGATGTCCTCGATGCGCACGATGTCGTCCTCGCCGGTATAGGAGCCGACCTGCACTTCGATGAGCTTCAGGTCGATCTTGCCGGGATTGTGCAGGCGATGGGTGCAGCCGATCGGCAGATAGGCGGCCTCGTTCTCGTGGAACAGCTTCACCGTGCCGTCCACCGTCACCTCGGCGGTGCCGCGCACGACGACCCAATGCTCGGCACGGTGGTAGTGACGCTGAAGGCTGAGGATGCCGCCCGGCTTCACGCAGATATGCTTGACCTGGAAGCGCTCGCCGATGTCGATACGCTGGTACCAGCCCCAGGGGCGGTGGATCTTGTGGTGCTGCCCGGCCTCGGGCCGGCCCTCGCCATGCAGCTGTGCGACCAGCGATTTGACGTCGCCCGCCCGGTCCTTGGCGGCCACCAGAACCGCGTCAGGGGTCGAGACGACGACGACGTTGTCGAGGCCGACCACGGTGGTCAGCACCTCGTCGGAGCGCACGAAGCTGCCCGTGGTGCCGAGAACCGAGACCGGCCCTTCCAGCACGTTGCGGTCGGCATCCGCCGTCTTGATGTCGTAGAGCGCGTCCCACGAGCCGACGTCGGACCAGCCGAACGAGGCCTGGAGCACGCCGGCGCGCGTGGTCTTTTCCATCACGGCATAGTCGATCGAGATGCGCGGCGCGCTGGCGAAGCGCGCGGCGTCGAGCCGCAGGAAGTCGAGATCGCGCTGCGCGCCGTCCACCGACTCCTCGGCCGCCTTCAGCGTCTCGGGTGCGTTGGCCGTCAGTTCGGCGATCATCAGCGAGGCGGGGAACAGGAAGTTGCCGCTGTTCCAGCTGTAACCCTCGGTAATGTAGCGCTCGGCCGTCTCGGCATTGGGCTTCTCGGCGAAGCGGGCGACCTCGAACAGGCGGCCGTTGCCGCCGAGCGGCGCGCCGGGCGCGATGTAGCCATAGCCTGTGGCGGGCCAGCTCGGATGGATGCCGAGCATCATGATGCGCCCCTCGCGCGCCGCCTCTGCGGCGGTCAGGCAGTCGCGCGTGAAGGCTTCGCCGTCGGTGATCACATGGTCGGCGGCCAGCACGAGGCAGAGCGCGTCGGGGTCCCGGCGGCTGGCGATCACGGCACCGACGGCAACGGCCATGGCGGAATCGCGGCGCTCTGGCTCGAGCACGATGTCGGCGTCGATGCCGTTGCGGGCGAGCTGCTCGGCCACGGTGAAGCGGAAGTCGGAATGCGTGACAACGACCGGCTTGGCGAAGCGCGGGCCGACGACGCGCAGCATCGTTTCCTCGAAGGTCGTGCGACCGTCACCCAGCAGAGGCACGAACTGCTTGGGCATGGTGTCGCGGGAGACCGGCCAAAGGCGTGTTCCCGCGCCGCCCGCAATGATGATGGGATGCACGTCGAAGGCGCTCATGTCTTTTCCTTCCGGGTGATGATCGCCGGCCCGCGTCCGGTCTCGAGATAGGGCCCTTTGTGCTGGAGTGGGCACTGCAGCGCAACCGTGGAATCCATTCCGCACCCAGCTTGTGCTTTTTGCGGTAAAGAGGCATGAGTTTCGCGCGGGCGACGCCATCTGTCCGCGTTAAGCCACTGGCAACCTTGTTCCGCGTCGCCGCCAGCCTTTAAGACAACAAAAACAGCCTTGCCGCTTAATGGGTTAACTGACCTTAGGCATGGGCTTCGGGCAGGGCGGGACGTGTCTTCCATGAATGCGATCGAGCGCGTGCGCGGCGTCGTCTGGGCCGGACTGGCCGGGCTGATGGGGTTCACCTTCGTGGTGAACATGCTTCTGCTGACTCAGCCCGTCTACATGCTGCAGGTCTATGACCGCGTCCTGTCGTCCGGCTCGGTCGACACCTTGATCTACATCTCGATTCTCGCGGCCGCCGCCCTTCTTCTGATGGGCGTGCTCGACGCGGTGCGCAACGCCATCGCCAGTCGCATCGGCGCGCAGATCGAGGTCGCCGCCGCCAATGACGCGATGATCGCCGCCATGAGCGGCTCGCGCGCCTCCGTGGGCGACACACAGCCGCTGCGCGATCTCCAGACCGTGCGCAGCTTCATCGGCGGGCGGGCGATCTTCGCTTATCTCGACCTGCCCTTCGCCCCGCTCTTCATCGGGCTTCTCTGGTTTCTCCACCCGGTGCTGTTCTTCCTGACGCTCGGCGGCGCGGCCGTGCTGGCGCTTCTGGCCTTTCTGAACCAGCAGGCCACGGCCCGCGCGGCGAGCGCGGCCAGCGAGCATTCCATGGCCGCCATGCTGTCGGCCCAGAGCTTCGTGCGCAATGCCGAGAGCATTCGCGCCATGGGCATGATGGGCAACACGATCGACGCCTGGGGCGCCTCGGAAGCGCGTTCGCTCGCCGCGCAGGACCGGATGAACCGCGTCAACGCCTGGTTCGCTGGCGCCTCCAAGGCCTTCCGCCTGGGGCTGCAAATCGCGATCCTTGGCACCGGCGGTTATCTCGTGCTGCAGCGTGAAATCTCCGGCGGCATGATCTTCGCCTCCTCGCTCATCTCGGGTCGCGGCCTGCAGCCGATCGACCAGGTGATCGCCGGCTGGAAGCAGCTGGTGGACGCGCGCAAGGCATGGGATCGCCTGCAGAAGGCGCTCGCCAGCGCGCCGCTTCGGCCCAAGGCGACCGAACTGCCCGACCCCGCCGGCACCTTGTCGATGCACCAGCTCGTGGTCATGGCGCCGAACGGCGCCTCCGCCGAACCGCTGATCAAGCGCGTCTCCGCGCAGGTCCCGGCGGGAAGCTGCATGGTGCTCGTCGGCCCGTCGGGCGCCGGCAAGTCGACGCTGGTGCGCACGCTGGTCGGCGCCATGCCGATCCAGTCCGGCTCGGTCCGGGTCGACGGCGCCGACATCCGCAACTGGGATTCCGAACAGCTCGGCCGGCGCATCGGCTATCTCGCGCAGGATGTGGAGATGCTGCCGGGAACCGTGGCGCAGAACATCGCGCGTTTCGATCCCGCCGCCACCGATGCCGAGATCGTCGAGGCCGCCCAGAAGGCGCAGGTCCACGAGCTGATCCAGCGCCTACCCAAGGGCTACGACACGCCGCTCGGCCCCGCCGGGCACCAGCTTTCGGGCGGCCAGCGCCAGCGCGTGGGCCTCGCGCGCGCCTTTTTCGGTGGCCCGCGTCTCCTGCTTTTGGACGAGCCCAACGCCCATCTCGACAACGAGGGCGACGTCGCGCTCGAACGGGCCCTACGCAACGCGCGCCAGGACGGGGTGACGGTTCTTCTCGTCACGCAGCGGCGCAACGTCGCCGATCTCGCCGACAGCATCATGATCCTGCGCGACGGGATCATCGAGGATGTCGGGCCCAAAGCCGACGTCTATGCCCGCCAGGCCGCCCGCCGCAAGGCGGAGGAGGAGCAGCGCGAGGCGCAGGCCCGCCGCAAGCTCGAAAATCTCGTGGTCAAGGGCCAGTTCGGCCAAGGCCAGCAGCCCGCCGCCGGGGCCCAAGGAGCAGCGCGATGAGCCAGGACGCCCTGATCCCCCGCCCCGCGGGCCCAAGCGAAGCGCTCGCCATCCGGCCGAGTTGGACCGACGGCGTGCCGACCAATTCGCGCACCATGACGCTGGTCGGCCTGCTCACCTCCGGCGCCTTTCTGCTCGGGTTCGGCATCTGGGCCACCACGGCGCCGTTATCCGGCGCGGCGATCGCCCACGGCTATGTCGCCGCCGCCGGGCGCAATCTGCAGATCCAGCATCTGGAAGGCGGCATCATTTCCGACATCCTGGTGCGCGAGGGGGACAGGATCGACTCCAACCAGGCCCTCTACCGGATGGACTCCACGGGCGCGGCGGCGCAGCGCAACCGGCTGCGCAACCAGCTTTTCGCGCTGGAAGCACGCGCCGCGCGGCTTGCGGCCGAGCGCGACGGCGAGCGGGCTCTCGTCTTCCCCGACGTGCTGCAGGTGCGCCCCGAGGACCCGGCGCTGGCCAAGGTTCTGGACGAGCAGGTGAAAGAGTTCACCACCAAGCTCGAAGGGCATCGCCGCGAAATGGCGATCATCCAGCAGCAGATCGCCGCGCTGGAAGAGCAGATCCGGGGCCTGGGGGACCAGAAGGTCGCCGCGCAGGAACAGCTCGCCGTGGTCAAGGACGAGCTGAAGCGCCGCAAGAGCCTGCTCGACCGCGGCCTCGCCAACCGGCGCGAATACACCGACTTTCTCCTGTCGCAGGCGCAGCTGACCGGCCAGATCGGCGAATTCGGCGCCAGCGTTCTGGCCGCCCGCACGCAGATGGAGGAGCGGCGCGAGCAGATCGCCCGCCTCCAGAGCAAGCGCGTCGAGACGGCGGCCTCCGACCTCAACGAGGCGCGGGCCCGCATCGCCGATATCGACGAGCAGCTTCAGGCCGCCGAAACCGTCTTGGAACGCGTCACCGTGCGCTCGCCCAGCGCCGGGATAGTGGTGAAGCTGAACTACAACGCGCGCGGCGCGGTGGTCTCGCCCGGCCAGCCCATGGCCGAAATCCTGCCGACCGGCGAAAGCATGATCGTGGAAGCGCGGCTGACGCCGCAGGACATCGATCAGGTTCACACCAACCAGCCGGCCGAGCTGCGCTTTCCCGCGCTCAACCGGCTGACGCCGAGCGTCGACGCGACGGTGACCTTCGTCTCGCCCGACCGCATCGTCGATCCGCGCACGGACCAGCCCTACTACATCGCCCGCCTGCGGCTGGCCGAACGGCTGCCGCCGGGCGTCGATCTCGCACAGATCTACCCCGGCATGCCGGTCGAGACCTATATCAAGACGGGCGAGCGCACCTTCCTGGAATATCTCCTGAAGCCGCTGGAAGATAGTTTCAGCCGGGCCTTCCGCGAAACCTGAGGGCCTGTCTCCCCGGCGCTGCCGGGCGAGCCCTCTCCCGCCCATCCTGCTTTCCCGTATCTTGCCGCGCTGCACTATATCGGCATAGTGGCGCCCACCGGGGCATGGCCCCACGGGAAAAGGCGGAAAGAGTAGCATGACGGTTCTTGTTACCGGCGGTGCCGGCTATATCGGCAGCCACATGGTCTGGAACCTCGTCGATTCCGGCGAGGACGTGGTGGTGATCGATCGCCTGTCGACGGGCTTCGACTGGGCCGTGCCGCCCGAGGCGCGGCTGCAGGTCGGCGACATCAACGACCAGCCCTTCGTGGAGCGCGTCCTCAAGGAGTTCGGGGTCAGCGAGATCATTCATTTCGCCGGCTCGATCGTCGTGCCGGAATCGGTCTCCGATCCGCTCGGCTACTATCTCAACAACACGGTCGCCAGCCGCGCGCTGATCGAGAGCGCGGTGCGCTGCGGGGTGAAGAATTTCATCTTCTCCTCCACCGCCGCCGTCTACGGCTCGCCCCGCCAGATGCCGGTGCAGGAAACCCAGCCGCCCGCGCCCGAATCCCCCTACGGCACGTCGAAATGGATGACGGAGCTGATGCTGCGCGACACGGCGGCGGCCCATCCGCTGACCTTCGCGGCGCTGCGCTACTTCAACGTGGCGGGCGCCGATCCCAAGGGGCGCACCGGCCAGTCCACCAAGGGCGCGACGCATCTCATCAAGGTCGCGAGCGAGACCGCGCTCGGCAAGCGGACCCATATCGACGTGTTCGGCACCGACTACGACACGCCGGACGGCACCTGCGTGCGCGACTATATCCATGTCAGCGACCTCGCGGACGCCCATGCGCAGGCGCTGCGCTATCTCCGGGCCGGCGGCGAGTCGATCATCGCCAATTGCGGCTATGGCCACGGCTATTCCGTGCTGGAGGTGCTCGACACGGTGCGCCGGGTCGTCGGACGCGAGTTCGAGGTCCGCATGTCCGGCCGCCGGCCGGGCGACGCGACCTCGATCGTCGCCGATGCGGGTCTGGCGCGCGCGCGCTTCGGCTGGGAGCCGCGCTTCGACGATCTCGACCGCATCGTCGCCGACGCCCTGGCCTGGGAAGAGCGCCTGTCCCGCCGCAACGCCGTCTGAGGCGGCCTCAATCAAGGGGCCGGCTCCGGCCCCGAACCCTTAGCGCCGGCGGCAGAACGCCGCCGGCCGCACCTCGCCGTCAGGCTCGCCCGAACCGTCGCGGGAGACGAGCCGTAACGGCGCCGACGAACTCGATCCTCGTTACGGCTGCCCCCCCTCACCCATACCGGCCGACGCCAAGCCGGCGGGCGGATAGCCCTTCGGCATGGCGGCATGCGGGTCGAACCGATCCGTCGCGCCTCCTTCGAAGGGGCGCGGCAGGAGGATGGTGAGGTTGAAGCGCCGGATGTCCGCGCGCTCTGTCTTCAAGGCGATCTTAGCCCCGCCAGCCTGCGCCTCGAAGGGCTGGAACCCGGCGAGTACGGACAGCGTCGTGGCTTCCGGCGCGAGCCCCGCCGCGTCCAGAAGCGCCACCAGGGCGGCCGACACGTCCTGCCCCGCCGCCTCCGCCGCGCCCTCGTCGTAGAGATTGATCTTCACGCGGATGTCGAGCGCCGCGTCCTCCATGCCCCGCGCGCCGCGCGCCAGCGCGAAGAGGCGCGTCGCTTGGCCGCCGGCGGGCTTGGGATAGACGCGAGTCAGCGCGCATTCCTCCCGCTCGCCGCCCGGAGCCGCGCCCGCGCGGTCCCGCGCCCAGCCGGTCTGCAGCAGGCGCGCGCAAAGATCGGCCGGCGCGACGCCGTGCTTGGGCTGAAAGGCGAAGCGCGCCTCCCCCAGGGTCAGCGGGCGAAACCAGCGCCGGGCCTGATCGGGACTGAGAGCCGGGCGCGGCTTGGCCTGCGGCGGCGGAGGCGCAACAGGCAGAAGCACGGGCTGGCGCACCGTCGGCATCGCACCCGGCTCCTCCCCTTCCCGCTGCCAGACCGGCAGGAGAAACAGCGCCCCGCCGATCACGAGGATCAACAGAATCAGACGCAGGGCGATCGCGCCGGCCGCGGACGCCCCGAAGACGCGAAGGGTCTCGAACAAGAAAGGCCCGCTCTTTCGTCCTTGGATGGAAGCTTTCTGTCTTGCACCCGCGTAGGCCTCGCGCGCAAGCGTCGGACGGGCAGCGGGCTTGCGGCAAAGAACCCCGGCGGGGGCCTCGCGAACGGGGAATAAGCGAGGAATTCGAGCCGCTTGAGAGGCGTGAGGGATAGCTTCGGCCAACCTGCCCGGGCAGATTTTGTCCCCGGCTTCGAAGCGGTCTATGCTGCTTGTCCCGGCCTGCGCCGCGCGGCATGGCGCGCGCGAGGCCGGATGGTGGAGACGACCTGATGACGATGCGCTTTCGACGCTGGCTACCGGTCTTCGGCTGTCTAGCGCTGCTGATTCCCGAAGCGGCGCTCGCGCAGACCGTGCGCCAATGCGAAGGCAACGACGGCGCCTGTCGCCAGATCGAACGCCGCACGACGACGCAAGGCACACCGCCGCGCCCGTCCTCGCGCACCCTGCGACAGGGCAGCGACGGAACGCTGGCGCCGCGCACCGGCCGCTACCGCGAAAACGGCATTTTCGGCCAAGGCCAGCGGAACGGCGGCTGCGACACGCGCAGCGTGGGGCGTGGGCAGCGCGCGAACACGGTTCCGAACTGCTGAATGCTCGATCGGAGGGGCGGCGGCGGGGGACGCCCCAAGGCCTGCCGAATGCGGAGTTCGAAAGGTGTCATGGCGGATAGGCAGGGCGTCAGCGACCGGGACCGGACAGACCGAGTCTCCGCCGCACGTCAGGCTTGGCATTGCTTTGCGTCGAGGTGCGTAGGCTCCCTCGACGCGGCGAAGCCGATCGACTCGATCCCACTTCCAAGCAGGATCAGTGGACGAACGAGAGGCCCCGTCGCGCTTTGGCACGGCGGCGAAACTAGTAGAACGAGTCGGATGCAATCGAGCCAGCCGAATGACCGAAGGAATGCCGATGTCGGCGCCGTGCTCGGAGGCTGGCCGACCGCTTGGCGGCGGAGGGGGACCGAATGACGTTTCGACGTTAGCGAGGCACCAACCCGAGTGATGCAAGGGCGCTGGCGAAAACGACCAAGCGCCATGTCTCGCGATGGGGCGTGGGCTGAAAACCCGATCGGACCGACCCGGCCGGCTTGTCGAACCATCTCTCAGCGGACCTGACGGCCGAGCCGCTGCCAGAGATCGGGTCGGCGTTCGCGCGTCAGGCGCTCGGCCTCGGCCTGACGCCAGCGCTCCACCGCACCATGATCGCCGGAGGTGAGGACGGCGGGTATTTTGCGCCCTTCCCACACGGCTGGTCGCGTGTAGTGGGGATGCTCCAGAAGGCCGTTCTCGAAGCTTTCGGTTTCGCCCGAGCGGCTGTTGCCCATGACACCGGGCAGGAGACGCACCACGGCGTCGAGCAGCACCAGCGCCGCCATTTCGCCGCCGGACAGGATATAGTCTCCGATCGAGACTTCGCGCAGGTTCCGCCCTTCGATGACGCGCTCGTCCACGCCCTCGAACCGGCCGCAGACGATCACCGCCCCCTCCCCGCTCGCCAGCTCGCGCACGGCGTCCTGCGTGAGCGGACGGCCACGCGGACTCATGAGAAGGCGCGGCCGCGTGTCGCCGGCTGGACTCGCCTGGTCGATGGCGCGGGCCAGGACGTCGGCCCGCAGCACCATGCCGGGCGAGCCGCCGGCCGGCGTGTCGTCCACCAGACGATGCCGGCCCTCGCCGAACTCGCGGATGAAACTCGTCTCCAGCGTCCAGTCGCCCCGCTCCAGCGCCCGGCCGGCCAGCGAGGTGCCGAGCGGCCCGGGAAACATCTCGGGATAGAGCGTGAGGACGGACGCGCGGAAACCCATGGGCTCAGCCGAAATCCTCGACCGACGAGACTTCGATCAGGTGAAGATTCGCCTCGGCGCCGCCCGCATCGGCCAGCGCCTTGTGCCAAGCCGCGACATGGGCGGTCTTGACGTGGGCGGCCAGCAGTTCGCGGCTTTCCCATTCCTCGTAGATGCGCAGGAGGCCCGGCTCCAGCACGTCTCGCGCGAAGGAGTAGACGATGCAGCCCGCCTCGCGGCGCGTCTCCTCAAGCACCGTGCGCATGGCCGAGGCCAGCGCGTCCAGGCGTTCGTCGGTGGCCTTCAGCGTGCCCGACAGGATAATCATGATGGGTGGCTCCTTCCGCAGGGTGACTGCGCCGCCAGCGATAATGCGCTCGGCCGCCGATGGCAACGCGCCTCGGGCGGCGGCGCGGCGGGAAATCAGGCTCCGCCGTCCCTGCTCGCCTCGCCTTCGCTCTCGCTCTCGTCCGCGTCGTCGTCCTCGTCGCCTTCGCGCACTTCCACCGCGCCGGACAAGCCGGCCGCCACCGGCTCCACCAGAAGGAAGCCGAGGTCGAGATCGACCTCCGGCACGGCCACCTCGGTGAAGGGAATCATGACGCTGGTGCCGTTCTCGGGCGCGATCTCCAGAATGTCGCCGGCGCCGAAGTCATGGAAGGCCACGACCTCGCCGATCACCGTCCCGTCGGTCAGCCGCGCCACGAGGCCGACGAGGTCGGACTGGTAGAACTCGTCCTCGCCCTCGGTGGGCAGGACGGAGCGATCCACGAAAAGCTCCGTGCCGTTCAGGCGCTCGGCAGCGTTTCGATCCGTCACCTCGGCGATGCGGGCCACCACGACGTTCTTCTGCACCCGCGCCGACCGCACGGTGTAGCGCCTGCCCTGCGCGTCGAAGAGCGGCCCATAGGCGCCGAGATCCTCGGGGTCCTGTGTGAAGGACTTCACCCGCACCTCGCCGCGAATGCCATGCGCACCCCCTACGATGCCAAGAAGAACGGGGTCGGTTGGCGCTTTGGGATCGGACACGGCGGGCGGACTCGGCAGATTGGGCCTTGCGGGCGCCGCCGGGGTCGGGCGCTCCGCGAAGGCGGATTGGAGTTTTTCGCTCGGCGAGCGAGAGCGCTCAAGGTTCGGGCGAGGCTTCGGCACGTCGCGAAACGCGTGGCGTGTTTGACGGCGTAAGGTCACGCCGTCAACTCCCGTGCCTAAGAGGCGTCAGAGCGGCAGGCCCCGCCGGTCGGCGCCGGAGGTCTCGTAGAAGCGCCGCTTGACCTCGTACATCAGAAGGTCAGCCCGCCGCATCAGGTCTTCCAGCCGCTCGCCCGGCAGCAAAGTGGCGACGCCCATGGCGAGCGACAGGTCGGCGCCGGGATAGAACTGGTTGTTCACCTCGCAAAGCTCGGTGATGGAGTTCATGAGCGAGGTCGCCTCGGCCAACGTCGCGCCCGGCATCAGCACGGTGAACTCGTCGCCCCCGATGCGCGCCGCCGTCCAGGGCGCGCGCACGGCTTCGGCCAGAACCTCGCCCGCGCGGCGCAGCAGCGTGTCGCCCGCGGCATGGCCGAGCTGGTCGTTCAAGCTCTTCAAGCCGTTGAGATCGGCCACCAGCACGCTGAAGGTCTCGGTCTTTCGCCGCTCGATCCGGTTCAGCTCGTCATTGTAGAAGGAGCGATTGTAGAGCTTGGTCAGGACGTCGTGCTTGCCGAGATATTCGAGATAGGCCTCCGCCTTCTTGCGCGCGGTGATGTCGGTCAGCGCGATCTGAACAAGCGACCAGTCCGCCTCGTGGCCGGGCAGGACGCTGAACTGCATGACGAAATGCATTTCCTCCCCGTCCAGCGAATAGTTCACCACCTCACGGCTCTGGAACAGGCGGCCGTTCCAGAGGTCCACCAGTTGCTCCTTGAACGGATGAACCATCTGGTCGCGGAACACGTCGCCGAGCCGCGACAGGAGCGTCTCGAACCGGTCGGCCCGGAAGGTGCCGAGCGTCTGGCGGTTGACCGCGACGACACGGATCTCGCTCATGCAGCGCGTGATGAATTCGGGATGCACATCCAGGAAGATGCGGAAGTCCGCGACGCCAGTGGCACGCACGTCTTCCAGCAGCTCGCGGATCGCGGAAAAATCCTCCACCCAGAGCGAGACCGGCGAATTCTCGAACAGGCCCATCGCATAGGCCTCGCTCTCGGCCAGACCCCGGCGGGCGCGTTCGCGCTCTGTGACATCCTCGGTCGCGATCAGGACGCGCTCCCAGCTCGCCTCGTAGCCCGGCAGGATGCGGCCCTTGAGCTGAATGTCGAGCCGCCGGCCGGACAGCGTGTGGTTGACCGCCTGGCTGCTGAACTCGGCGGCTCCACCAGCGATCTGAACGATCTCCTCGCGGTGGCTTTCCACCATCGCGCCCTGGAACACGTCCGCGAGGCGCCCGACGAGTTCGGCCGTGTCGCGCGCCTCGAACAGGCGCAGCGTCGCCGCGTTCACCTCGAGGATGCGGATCGCCTCCATCGAGGCCCGGACGCGCGCGGGATCGGCGGCCAGAAAGGCACCTGGGTCCGTCATCCCGTCCTTGCGCCATTGTTCCACCAGCCGGCGGATGCCGCTCCAATCCTCCAGCCAGAGTGGAACGGGCGTGAGCTGGAAGATGGGGAAGAGATCGGCGGAAGCGGCGGTCGATGCGGGGCCGAGCGCGGATTCGGGTGTCGTGGGCTCACGCTTCATGCACACAGACCTTCGCGAAGGGGCCGGACGGCGACACAAAAATGGCGCGCCGGAAAGACCGGCGCGCCACCTTACTATCACAAAAGCTTAAAAGCTCCGTTCGAACACGCCTTAAGCGGCCTTCGAGGCCAGCAGCCTTATTCGGCCGAGCCTTCCGCCTGCTCGGCATCGGCCTTCTCGGCGGCAGCCTTTTCGGCGGCAGCGCGGGCATCTTCCTCGCGCTGCTTGCGCTCGGCCTCGCGCTCCTGCGCCTTCTTGCCGGGCAGGCCCTTGGTGAGGTTCTCGCGAGCCGGGCGGTTCACGATGCCGGCCTTATCGAGGAAGCGCAGCACGCGGTCGGTCGGCTGGGCACCTTCGCTCAGCCAATGCTTGACGCGGTCTTCCTTGAGCGTGACGCGCTCGGCGTCCTTCGGCAGCATCGGGTTCCAGGAGCCGATATTCTCGACGAAGCGGCCGTCGCGCGGCGAGCGGGCGTCGGCGACGACGATGTGGTAATAGGGGCGCTTCTTGGAGCCGGCACGGGCGAGGCGCATTTTCAGGGGCATGGGTCTATCCTTGTCTTCTTGGGTCCCGGCGTCTTTTTGGCGTCGCCGTGGGTTCGTTTGTCAGAGGTGTCGTGGTCGAGAAACCGGAAGGCCGGTTCCTATCTCTTCTTGCCCGGCAGGCCGGGAAGCTTGGGAAGGCCGCCGGGCAGGCCGGGGAGCCCGCCGAGGCCGGGGGGCAGGCCGCCGGGCAGCCCGCCCATTCCGCCAAGGCCGCCCTTCTGGAGCGACTTGGCCATCTCCTCGAGCTGCTTGGGGTCCATCTTGGACAGGTCCGGCATGCCGCCGGCGCCGAGGCCCCCGGGCAGGCCCATCTTGGCGCCAAGGCCGCCCATGAGCTTGCCCATGATGCCAGCGCCCTTGCCGCCCTTGCCGCCCATCGCCTTCATCATGTCCGCCATCTGGCGGTGCATCTTGAGCAGCTTGTTGATGTCGGCCGCGTCCGTGCCCGAGCCCGCCGCGATCCGCTTCTTGCGCGAATGCTTGAGGAGGTCGGGATTGGCGCGCTCCCACTGCGTCATGGACGAGATGATCGCGAGCTGGCGCTTCAGGAGCTTGTCGTCGAGGCCGGCCGAGGCGATCTGGTCCTTCATCTTGGCCATGCCGGGCATCATGCCCATGACGCCGCCCATGCCGCCGAGCTTCTGCATCTGGCCGATCTGGTCGGCCAGATCGTTCAAGTCGAACTTGCCCGACTGCATCTTCTTGGCCATCGCCGCGGCCTTGTCCGCGTCGATGTTCTCGGCGGCGCGCTCGACCAGCGAGACGATGTCGCCCATGCCGAGGATGCGGTCGGCGATGCGCGCGGGATGGAAATCCTCCAGCGCGTCCATCTTCTCGCCGGTGCCGATCAGCTTGATCGGCTTGCCGGTGACGGCGCGCATGGACAGCGCCGCGCCGCCGCGCCCGTCGCCGTCGACGCGGGTCAGCACGATGCCGGAAATGCCGACGCGCTCGTCGAAGGAGCGGGCGAGATTCACCGCGTCCTGGCCGGTTAGCGAATCGGCCACGAGAAGGATTTCGTGGGGCGCGGTCCTGGCCTTGATCTCGGCCATCTCCGCCATCAGCGGCTCGTCGATATGCGTGCGGCCGGCCGTGTCGAGGATCAGGACGTCGTAGCCGCCGAGCCGGGCGGCCTGGGAGGCGCGCGCGGCGATCTCGACCGGGTCCTGGCCCGCGATGATCGGCAGCGTGGCGACACCCGTCTGCTCGCCGAGCACCCGCAGCTGCTCCTGCGCGGCGGGGCGGCGCGTGTCGAGCGAGGCCATAAGGACGCGCTTCTTCTGGCGCTCCGTCAGCCGCTTGCCGATCTTGCCCGTGGTGGTGGTCTTGCCCGAGCCCTGAAGGCCGACCATCATGATCGTGACCGGCGCGGGGGCGTTCAGGTCGATCGCCACCTGCTCGGAACCCAGCGTGGCGACCAGCTCGTCATGGACGATCTTCACCACCATCTGGCCGGGCTTGATCGACTTGACGATCTCGGCGCCCACCGCCTTCTCGCGCACCCGGTCGGTGAAGGAGCGCACCACTTCCAGCGAGACGTCGGCTTCCAGAAGCGCCCGGCGCACCTCGCGCAGCGCGGCCGCCACGTCGGAGTCCGACAGGGCGCCGCGGCCGGTGAGGCCGTTCAGGATGGACCCGAGGCGGTCCTGGAGCGATTCGAACATCCGTGTCCTTCAAGTCCTGATCCCCGCGCAAGCGCGGGAATGAGCAAGTCCTGGTTCTTGCGCTGAGGCAAGAATGGGAACCCAAAACGCCCTTTCCAAGCCGCAACGCCAAAGCGGAACGCATCCGCGGGCGAATCTCGCTGGCGGATGGGGACCTCCATGCGGCTCGGCGAGCGAGGGGCATGGTCGGCGGTTTGCGGACGGAACGGTCGCAAGAATGGGGTCTTTAATCCCAACGGGAGCCGAAAAGTCAAGCCCCGGCAGCCGATTGCGGGCGGAAAGGCGCCGGCCTTCACGCTTTGTCAGAGAATCCAGGCCAAGAAACCACGCGGCCTGCCTTATCCAGTCGTCGCCACTTTCTTAAGTGTCGGATGATATTGTTTCGATCAGCCCCTTTCTCTTGTCCAACGTGCGATGAACATCCTGCGCTTCCCTTCCGTCCGCATCGTCGGAGCCTCCTCGCGAGGCTCAAGCGATGACGCGCGCCTGGAAGATGGTGTCATCGACCCGCCGCTGAGCCGACCGCCGCCCTTTGCGCTAGGGCGAGACAAACCCGCGCTGCATCTGCTTCTGGCCGTCACCGGGCTACATCAAGCTACAATTTCGGCGGCACTCGAGCGGAATTCGAAGGCTTCAGCGATTCTCGATGCGTTTCGTACGCCGGCGCCCGTGGGCTCGCCGGCCAATGGCGATTCGGGCAACAACCTGAACGCCTGATTCTGAAATCACAGATAATTGATCGACGCTGGACTGTCGCGCCGCATCTTGCTATGAGAACGATCGTTCGCTCTCAGCTTGAACCGGATTGTCATGTCCACTCTTTCCGCCGTGCCTCCGCAGGACGATCTCGCCGCCGCGCCGACGCGCAAGGATCATATCCTGGGCGCGGCCCGCATCTGCTTTTCGCGCTCCGGCTTTCACCGCGCCTCGATGAGCGAGATCTGCGCCGAAGCGAAGATGAGCCCGGGCGCGCTTTATCGCTACTACCCGTCCAAGGACGCGATCATCGAAGCGATCGCCGAGGAGGAGCGCGTCGCGGCCGGCGCATGCCTGGCGGGCCTCGAAGGGCCCGGCCCGGTCGTGGATCGGATCACCGAGGCCGCTCTCGCCTATCTCACCGGCGCCTGCGATCCCGAGACCGGCAACCTGATCGTCGAGATCTGTTCGGAATCCCTTCGCAACACCGCCGTCGGCGCTCGTTTCCAGATGGTCGAGGACGAAGCCCGCAGCCGCATCCGCCAGGCGCTGAAAGGCGCGCAGGACCAGGGCGAGATTCCCGGCGATCTCGATCTCGAACTCGCGCTGACCCTTCTCATGAGCATCGGCGACGGGCTCGTCATGCGGCTTCGGCTGGAGCCGGAGCGACCGCTCGAGACCCTTCGCCCCTATCTCCATCGCATGATCGCGAGCCTGCTCGGAGCGAGCCAGGCATGACGAATTCTTTCGCCCCTTCCTTGCCTCGCCCCGCCCGCTTGCGGAGTTCTCCCATGCTGAAATGTCTTTCGCTCGCTCTTGCCGCGTCGGTCGCCCTCGCAGCGCCTCTCGCGCCGGCCCTGGCGGCCGAGCCCGCGCCTGTCGCAGCGCCCGCGCCGCCCAACATTTCCGTCCTGCCGGCCGAGGCGCGCGAGATCGTCGCGACCGTCACGGTGACGGGCACGCTGACCCCGCGCGAGACCGTGACGGTCGGCGCCGACGTCGACGGCTTGCGGGTTCGCGAACTCCTGGTGGACGAGGGCGACGAGGTGAAGGCGGGGCAGGCTCTGGCCCGGCTGGAAACCGACGTGGTGGAGGTCAACCTCGCCCGCTCGGCCTCGCAGGTGGCGCGCGCCGAGGCCGCGATCACACAGGCCAACGCCCTGATCGGCGAGGCCGAGCCGACACTGGTCGAGGCCGAGGCCTCGCTCAAGCGCGCCCGCGCGCTTAGCGAAAAGGGCATCGTCGGCCAGGATGTGCTCGACACCAAGGTCTCCGCCGCCGCCGGCGCCGCCGCGCGCCTCGCCTCGGCGCGCCAGAGCGTGGCGCTGGCCGAGGCGGATCTTGCCGCCACCCGCGCCGAGCGGGCGGAGCTGGAACTGCGCCGCGCCAAGGCCGAGATCAAGGCGCCGACCGACGGGCTGGTGCTGCGCCGCGTGGCCCAGCTTGGGCAGATCGTCTCGGCGGCCGGCGGCGGCTTGTTCGAGATGGCGCGCGACGGGCTGATCGAGCTCGACGCCGACGTGTCGGAAACAGCACTCGGCCAGCTGCGCAAGGGCGAGCCGGCCAAAATCATCGCCGCCGGCGGCGCTGAGGTGACGGGCGAGGTGCGCCTCGTCTCGCCGCGCGTCGACCAGGCCTCGCGCCTCGGCCGCGTGCGCATCGCCCTGCCGCGCGAGGCGGGCCTTCGGGTCGGCGCCTTCGCCCGCGCCGTGGTGGAAACCGCGCGCACCAATGGCGTCGCCGTGCCGCGCACCGCCGTCAACACCGGGCCGAAGGGCGATTTCGTCCAGGTCGTGGTGGACGGCACGGTGCAGACGCGCAGCGTCAAGACCGGCCTTAGCGCCGGCAACGTGGTGGAAATTCGCTCCGGCCTCCAGGCCGGCGAAACCGTGGTGGCGGTGGCCGGCACCTTCGTGCGCGACGGCGACAAGGTGACTCCGGTCGCCGCCGAGACGCTGGAAACGGCGGAGGTGACGCGATGAACTGGAACATCTCCGCCTGGGCGATCCGCAATCCGGTTCCGCCCATCCTTCTCTTCGTGGTGCTGGTGGCCTTCGGCGTCGTCAGCTTCATGAACCTGCCGATCACCCGATTTCCCAACATCGACGTGCCGGTGATTTCCGTCACCGTGACGGAATCGGGCTCGGCTCCGGCCGAACTCGAAACCCAGGTGACCAAGCTGGTGGAGGACGCCGTCGCCGGCGTCTCGGGCATCAAGCACATCACCTCCACCGTGACGGACGGCCAGTCCGTGACGGCGGCCGAATTCCGCTTGGAGATCAACACCGACCGCGCCTTGAACGACGTGAAGGACGCGATCGCCAAGATCCGGGGCAACCTGCCCCGCACGATCGAGGAGCCGATCGTCCAGCGCATCGAGGTCGAGAACCAGTCGATCGTCACCTATGCCGCGTCCTCGCCGGGCATGACGCCCGAGCAGCTCTCCTGGTTCGTGGACGACACGGTGGTTCGCGCCCTCCAGGGCATCAAGGGCGTCGGCCGCGTCGAGCGCATGGGCGGCGTCCAGCGCGAGGTGCAGGTGCGCCTCGATCCCGATCGTCTCGGCGCGCTGGGCATCACGGCGGCCGACGTGAACGCGCAGCTGCGCGCCACCAATGTCGACCTGTCGGGCGGGCGCGGCGAGTTCGGCGGCCAGGAACAGGCGATCCGCACCCTGTCCCAGGCCGGCACTGTGCAGGCCTTGGCCGACACGCGCATCGCCCTTTCGGGCGGGCGTCAGGTGCGTCTGTCCGAACTCGGCACGGTGACCGACACGGTGCAGGAGCCCCGCTCCTTCGCCCGGCTCGACGGGCAGCCCGTGGTCGCCTTCTCGATCTACCGCTCCAAGGGGGCGAGCGACACGACGGTCGCGGGCCTTGCCGCCACGCGCATCGCCGAGCTCGCCAAGGCGCATCCGCAGGTCGGCTTCACGCGCATCGACGACAGCGTGACCTACACCTACGGCAATTTCGAATCCGCCATGGAGACGCTCGGCGAAGGCGCCTTCCTGGCCGTCGTCGTGGTGCTTCTGTTCCTGCGCGACTGGCGCGCCACGACGGTGGCCGCCATCACGCTGCCGCTCGCCGCGATCCCGACCTTCGCGGCGATGAGCATGATGGGCTTCTCGCTGAACCTCGTCAGCCTTCTCGCCATCACGCTCGTGACCGGTATCCTGGTGGACGACGCGATCGTCGAGATCGAGAACATCGAGCGCCACATGGCCATGGGCAAGCCGCCCTACAAGGCCTCGATGGAAGCGGCGGACGAGATCGGCCTCGCCGTGATCGCCATCACGCTCACTATCATGGCGGTCTTCGCGCCGGTCTCCTTCATGGGCGGCGTCGCCGGCCAGTATTTCAAGCAGTTCGGCCTGACGGTCGCGGTGGCGGTGTTCTTCTCGCTGCTCGTCGCGCGCCTCATCACGCCCATGCTGGCGGCCTATTTCTTCCGCCCGCAGCGGCACGAGGGGCCGGGCTTCGGCCGACTTCTGCGCCGCTACGTCCTCGGCCTCGCGCCGCTGGCGGGCCTCGCCATCGGCGCCGTCTTCGCGCTCGCCGCCCTGCCGGACACGGCCGGCCGCAACGGCGCGCTCGACTGGCTGCGCCTGCACGCCCCCATGGTGACCTGGGACCAGGCCGGCACGTGGTCCATGCGCATCGCCATCGGCGCGGCGGTGGCAGCCTTGCTTCTCGCCTTCCTCAACCGCCCGCATCCCGCCGAACAGCGGGACGGCACGCTGATGCGGGCCTATACCGGCTTTCTCGGCTTCACCGTGCGCTGGCGCTGGCTCACGCTGGCGGTGGGCGTCGGCCTCTTCTTCCTGTCGATGGACGCCACGAAATATCTGCCGACGGGCTTCATCCCGAAGGAAGACGCCTCGCGCATCGTGGTCTCGGTCGAGCTGCCGCCCGGCACGACGCTGGATTCCACCCGCCGCGCGGTGGACCGGGCGGCCGCCAGCATCCGCGAACTGCCCGAAGTGCGCTCCGTCCTGTCGATCGGCGGCTCCTCGCCCACCGGCACGCTGGAGGTGCGCCGCGCCGCGCTGACGATCAATCTCGTGCGCAAGTTCGAGCGTCATCGCTCCCAGGCGCAGCTGGAGCCCGTGATCGCCGCCAAGCTCGCCGCCATCCCCGATCTTCGCTCCTACTTCGTCAACGACCGGGGCGAGCGCGAACTGTCCGTCGGCCTTCTCGGCAGCGACGGCGAGGCGGTAAGCGAGGCGGCGGCGCGGCTGGAAAGCGAGATGCGGCGCGAGCCGATCTTCGCCAACCCGTCGGCCATGATGTCCTTCGCGCGGCCCGAGCTCCGCATCCATCCGCGCCTCGACGAGGCGGCCGATCTCGGCATCGCGCCCGAGGCCATCTCGCAGACGGTGCGCGTCGCCACGATCGGCGATGCCGACGCCAACCTCGCCAAGTTCAATGTCGGCACGCGGCAGGTTCCGATCCGCGTGCAGATCAGCGAGACGGCGCGCCAGGATCTGGGCTCCGTCCAGTCGCTGCGCGTCCAGACCGCCAAGGGCGGCACCGTGCCGCTCGACGCCATCGCGGATATCGGCTTCGGCCAGGGCCCCTCGACCATCGATCGCTACGACCGCGAGCGGCTGGCCAAGGTCGGCACCGCCATGGCGCCGGGCCACGAGATCGGCGAAGGCTCGGCCTGGATCGCGCAGAGCGAGGCGGTTCGCAACCTGCCGCCCGGCGTGCGCCTTCAGCAGGTCGGCGACGCCGAGATCCAGGGCGAGGTCTTCGCCGGCTTCGCCTCGGCCATGGGCGCCGGCATCATGATGGTGCTGGTGGTGCTGATCCTCCTGTTCGGCAGCGTCTTCGTGCCGATCACGATCCTCGCCGCCCTGCCCTTGTCGATCGGCGGCGTGGTGGGCGCGCTGTGGCTCACGCACAACGCCATCTCCATGCCCGTGGTCATCGGCATTCTGATGCTGATGGGCATCGTCACCAAGAACACGATCATGCTGGTCGACTTCGCGGTGGAGCAGGAGAAGCACGGCATGAACCAGCGCGATGCGATCATCGACGCGGGCCGCAAGCGCGCCCGGCCGATCATCATGACCACGATCGCCATGGCGGCGGGCATGATGCCGGCGGCGATGGCGTCGGGCGAAGGCGGCGAGTTCCGCGCGCCCATGGCGATCGCGGTGATCGGCGGCCTGCTCGTCTCCACCGTCCTGTCGCTGATCTTCATCCCCTCGCTCTACACGCTGATGGACGATCTCAGCCGCGTCACGGGCCGGCTCTTCGGCAAGCTCCTGAAGCCCAACCAGGCCGAGGGGTCGGAAGGCGCTCCCGCCCATGCCGGCCACCATCACGCCCACCCCGCCCCCTCGCTGGCGCCCGATCTCGACGCGGCACCGGACTGGAAGCGGGTAACGGAGTTCGGCGGTCGCAAGAGCGGCAACGAGAACAAGGGCGGCGGCGCGCTTCAGCCGGCGGCGGAATAGGCTCTAAGCCGTCGCCGCCATCCCGACACGAGGGCCGGTTTTCGAACCGGCCCTTTTTCGTTTGCGATGGTCTTTTCGTCGGATCGCTGCGCCACCCGCTTGGGGCGCCAGAGCCGAAAGAACGGGCAATTTGATGAATTGCCATGCACCCAATGCAGACCCGTTTGCCGCTGTTTCGCCACAAGCGCTGCGAAATGGTTATGATCGCTACACGACGTTTAACGGGCCCTGCGCTCGGGACATGGCTCTTATGCGGCCTGCTGCATTGCAGCATGAACTTGGCAAGCGTATCTTATGGCTAATTCCTCAGCCGATTGGATCACTGCCATGAAGTTCACCACACGCCTGCGCGAAGCTCTTCGCCCCATCCGCGACAGCGAGCGCGAGGCTGCCTATCTCAACGAAGCCACCTCTCTGGTCGATCTCGAAAGCCGTCAGCGCGAAATCGATCGCGGTCGCTACAACCGCAACCGCAGCGCCTTCTGATCCTGACGCGACCAACCCGCCGCGCCCGTTTCGCGGCGGCCGGGTGACGGTGCATTCACCCTTCCCTGCTCGACAGCCGAGACCGGAGCCCGCATAGACTGGCTCCGCTCGGGCCGAGGCCGATAGGCCGGTCCGAGCCTGTCGACGACGCTGCCACGCGAGACACCGGCCGACCCTTGCACCTTTGCTAAGGATCGCGCGCCGAGCCTTCAGCCCAGCAGATGTTGCGATAGCTCCCCTTGCGGTCTGGTTCGCGGAGCTTTCCCATGACCTCTTCCATCGACTTCGGGTCCCTCGAATTCGGGCTCGATACGTTCGGCGACGTGACGCGCGGCCCGGACGGCGCGCTGTGCCCCCATGCCGCCGTCCTGCGCGAGGTGGTGGAACAGGGCGTGCTGGCCGATAGCGTGGGCGTCGATTTCTTCGGCGTCGGCGAGCATCACCGCGTCGATTTCGCCGTGTCAGCGCCGGACGTGGTCCTGGCCGCCATCGCCGCGCGCACGACGCGCATCCGCCTGGGCTCAGCGGTCACGGTGCTGAGCTCCGACGATCCGATCCGCGTGTTCCAGCGCTTCGCTACGCTCGACGGGCTTTCGGGCGGCCGGGCCGAGGTGATCCTAGGGCGCGGCTCCTTCACGGAATCCTTCCCCTTGTTCGGCTTCGACCTCCGGCAATATGAGACGCTGTTCGAGGAGAAGCTGGATCTGTTCGCGGCGCTGCGCGCCGGCGGGCCGGTGACATGGCAGGGCTCGATCCGCCCGCCGCTCACGCAGCAGAGCGTCTTTCCGCCACCCGAGAGCCAGCCGCTGCGCACCTGGATCGGCGTCGGCGGCAGTCCGGAATCGGTGGTGCGCGCGGCGCGCTACGACATGCCCATGCTGCTCGCCATCATCGGCGGCGATCCCTCGCGCTTCCGCCCCTATGTTGATCTGTCCGCCCGGGCCGCGGCCGAGTTCAACCGTCCGGTGCAGCCGATCGGCGTCCATTCGCCGGGCTTCGTCGGAGAAACCGACGAGGCGGCGCGCGAGACCTTCTGGCCCGACTACAAGCGGATGCACGATCAGATCGGCTCCGAGCGCGGCTGGCCGCCTCTGGAAAAGACGAGCTTCGAGCGCGAGATCGAGCGCGGCTCGCTTTATGTCGGCTCGCCGGAAACCGTCGCCGCCAAGATCGCCCGAACGGTCAAGACGCTCGGCCTGTCGCGCTTCCAGCTGAAATACAGCGCCGGCCCCCTGCCCCACGAGGCGCTGCTCCGCTGCATCGAACTCTATGGCACCCGCGTCATGCCCCTCGTGCGCGAGCATCTCCAAAGTTGAAACAAAAAAGGCCGGCTCTCGCGAGCCGGCCTTTTTATTCAAGTCATGGCCTCTCAGGCACTGAGCCGCTCGAAGCCGCCATCCTCCAGATCGAGATCGAAGCCGGATGGCGCATTCGAGCGAGGCGCCGGGGCGGGCTGCGGCTTGGCGGCGCGCGGACCGGGAGCCGGCTGGGCCTTGGCCGGCGCGGGCACGGCCTTCGCGGCGACCGGCGCAGCGCGGGCCGTCGGCGCAGCGGAGCGGATTTCGCCGAGCTTGAAGAACGAGGCCCGCTCGGCCAGGCGCCGTGCCTCGCCGGAAAGCTGTTCGGAGGTCGCCGCCATCTGCGTCGCCGCGCTGGCGGTGGACTGCGTGACCTGATCGAGCTGCGTGATCGCCTGGTTGATCTGCTCGGCGCCGATCGACTGCTCGCGGCAAGCGGCCGAAATTTCCAGGACGAGCTCGGCCGTGCGCTGGATATCGGGCAGCAGCGCGGCGAGCTTCACCTGCGCGCCTTCGGCGACCACCAGCGTGGACGTGGACAAGGTGCCGATCTCGGCGGCGGCGATCTGGCTGCGCTCGGCAAGTTTGCGGACCTCGGAGGCCACCACGGCAAAGCCCTTGCCATGCTGCCCGGCGCGCGCGGCCTCGATCGCCGCGTTGAGCGCAAGCAAGTCTGTCTGGCGCGCGATCTCCTGCACCACGGCGATCTTCTCGGCGATGCTGCGCATCGCCTCGGTGGACTGAACCACGGCCGCGCCGCTTTCGGCGGCATGGCGCGCCGCCTGGGCCGCGATCTTCTCCGTGGTGGCGGCGTTGTCGGCGGTCTGGCGGATGTTGGCCGTCATCTGCTCCACGGCGGCGGACGATTCCTCGCTGGCCGCCGCCTGCTCGGTGGAGCCGGAGGAAAGGGACTCGGCCGTCGCCGCCGACTGGCCGGAGCCCGTGGCCACCATGGCGGCCGAACTCGACACCTCGCCCACGATCTCGCGCAGCTTGGCGTTCATCGCCGTCATGGCGCGCTGGAGATCGCCGATCTCGTCCGAGCCCTTGGGCTCGATCCGCTGCGACAGATCGCCTCGGCCGATCGCCTCGGCCACCGCGACCGAACCGGACAGGCGACGCGTGATGTTGCGCGTGACGAGAAAGCCGCCGATCGCCATCAGAAGCGCCATGCCAGCCAGCCAGCAGGCCGCCTCGATCATGCGCTGGCGCAGAACGACCTGGATGTCGTCGACATAGACGCCCGTGGCGACGACCCAGTCCCACGGCTTGAAATAGGCGGAATAGGCGTATTTCGGCACGTCTTCGGTGCCGCCGAGCCGCTTGGTGGAGTAGCTGGTGTAGCCGCCGCCTTCCATGCCGCGCCGGATCATCTCTTGGTTGAGGTACACGCCGTTCCCGTCGCGCCGCTCCCAGCCGCTTTCGCCTTCCTGCTCGGCCTTGGGATAGATCGTGCGGATGCCCTTGGAGTCGAAGCTGACGAGATAATTGTCGCCGCCGAAGCGGATGGGCCGCAGGACGTCGCGCGCCGTCTTCTGCGCTTCCTCGACGGTCAACTCGCCGGCATCCACGCGGGCCTGAAGCGAGGCCATGGTCGAGAGCGAGGCGTCGATCTGCGCCTTGAGAAGGTCGGCCCGATCGGCCCAGAGCTGATCGCGCAAGGTCCAGAGCTGAACACCTGCATAGCCGATGGCGATGGCGATCGCGAAGGCCATGAGCAGGAAAAGCTTCCTGCCAACCGTCATACGCATATCTCGATACTCCTGTGACGCGTTGTGTGCCCTCGAAATGCAAGGCCAGGAGTCGCCGAAACGGGTTAAGGAAAGGCCAGCGGGAAACATTCATTTCGCAGCTGCGAAATGTTGAGGTTAGGATTTCCCAAACTCACCCTGTGTCCGTCGCCGCCGGCTCGAGACTCTGAGGCCCGCTTCGAGCCGGACTTCTCTGCGGTACGCGGGAAAAACGTCAGGGCAGGAACAGCGCCAGCCCCACCCAACCTGCCGCCAGAAGCATGGCCAAGGCCGTGCCATGGACGAAGATCGTCACCAAGGTCTCGATCCGCATAAACCCCTCCCCGCACGCGATCGCCGGCGCTTGCGCGATACTGAGACGCCGGTCCAAGCCGACGATAGCGAAGGTCGGTGCGCGAGGTGTTTCCAGGGGCGGGGAAATCCGCTTCATCCACGGAAAAAGAAAAAGCCCACTCGGGGGAGGACCGAGTGGGCTAAGAATGCAAGGTATCTGGGAGGAAACAATGCAACGCCACATAACCATGTTGCGATGCAATTGAGCAAGCCCAGTTTCGCATGGCTGCCATGCAATACCTTCTATTCCTGCATGGATCGGAACGCGCCGGATCGGCAAAACGACAGTCTGCCAAACGTCGCTCTGGCCTTCCGCACCGGGCTTCGCTAGCGGAGGGAAACGCAGGCGCTCAAGGGATGTGGGGCGCGAGAAGGGGGAGAGCGAGCGATGGCGAACAATCACGATTCAGTGAAGCCTTGGGTGATGCGGGGGGCGCATCGGCAATGGCTCCTGCGCGAGGCGGACGACCTGTTCCGCTTTTTCGAGGCGGCGAGCCTCGGCCCCTCCGGCTCCATCGCGGTGCCCGACACCGACGGGCGACCGCTGGCCGGCGACGGCACCACCGAACTCCACACCACGACCCGCCTCGTGCACTGCTTCGCGCTGGCCAGCCTTCAGGGCCGGCCCGGCGCCGATGCCATCGTCGATCACGGCATGCGCGCCCTGTGGGAGCGCCATCGCGACGCCCAGCATGGCGGCTACAGCTGGAGCTTCGGCCCGTCCGGCTTCGTGGACGACAAGAAGCAGGCCTATGGCCATGCCTTCGTGCTGCTCGCCGCCTCCAGCGCGCTGCAGGCCGGCCATCCCGACGCCCGTCGGCTGCTCGCCGACGTGACGGAGATTCTCGACACGCGCTTCTGGGAAGAGGCGCACGGCGCCTCCGCCGAGGAGTTCACCCGCGACTGGCGGCCCTTCGACACCTATCGCGGCCAGAACTCCAACATGCACCTGACGGAGGCCCTGATGGCCGCCTTCGAGGCGACGGGCGAGCGGGTCTATCTGGAGAAGGCGCATCGCATCGCCGATCTCGTGGTCAATCGCCATGCCCGCGCCAACGGCTGGCATCTGCCGGAGCATTTCACGACGGACTGGCAGGTCGACCGCGCCTATGACGGCAACCCGATCTTCCGCCCCTTCGGCACGACGCCCGGCCATTGGCTGGAATGGGCGCGGCTTCTCGTGCAGCTATGGGAGCTGGAAGGGCGCGCGAGCGACTGGATGCTGGAAGCCGCTCGCTCCCTCTTCGCCCAGGCCGTGGCCGACGGGTGGGACGGCGAGCGCGGCGGCTTCTACTATACGCTCGGCTGGGACGGGCAGGCACGCATCGCGGACCGCTACTGGTGGCCGGCATGCGAGGGCATCGCGGCGGCGGCGGCCCTTCGCGGCGTGACGGGCGAGCCCTTCTACGAAGAATGGTATCGCCGCATCTGGGACTTCTCGGCGCTTTACCTGATCGACCGCCGCCATGGCGGCTGGCACCCGCAGCTCGGCCCCGACAACCGTCCCAAGCCGGAGCCCTTCGCCGGCAAGCCCGATCTCTACCATGCGCTCCAGGCCTGCCTTCTGCCCCTGCTGCCGACCGACATCGGCCTCGCCAAAGGACTTCGCGAAGGCCGGCTGGACGGAGACGAGAGCATCGCCTCCTGACTTGCCCCGCGCTCCCAGGGGAGGCGACGCCGCGCCTGGGAGCCGCGTCAAAGCGACGTGGTGATGCCCCCGTCGACATAGAGCGTGTGGCCGTTGACGAAGGAGGCGGCGTCGGAGGCAAGGAAGACCGCCGCGCCGACCAACTCCTCCACGCGGCCCCAGCGCCCGGCCGGCGTGCGCTTGGCGAGCCAAGCGCTGAACTCGGCGTCCTCCACCAGCGCCCGGTTCAGTTCCGTCTCGAAATAGCCGGGTGCGATGGCGTTGCATTGCAACCCGTGGCGCGCCCAGTCCGCCGCCATGCCGCGCGTCAGCTGGCGGATGGCGCCCTTGGTGGCGGTGTAGGGGGCGATGCCGGGCCGGGCGAGTTCGCTCTGCACCGAGGCGATGTTGATGATCTTGCCGCGCCCGCGAGCGATCATGCCCTGCGCCGCCGCGCGGGCCGACAGAAAGGCCGAGTCGACATTGACGCGGAACATCTCGCTCCAGCGCTCCACGGGAAACTCGTCCAGAGGCGCGCGGTGCTGCATTCCGGCGTTGTTGACGAGGATATCCAGCGCGCCGAAGCGCTGCTCCAACTCGGCAAAGCCCGCCTCCACGGCGGCGGGGTCCGACACGTCGAAGGCAAGCGTTTCCGCGTCGAAGCCGGCGGAGGCCAGACCGTCCCGCGCCTCGGCCAGCCGCGCCTCGTCCCGCCCGTTGAGCACGACACGCGCTCCGTGCTCGGCCAGACCTTGGGCGAGCGCGAGGCCGATCCCCTTGCTGGAGCCGGTGACGAGCGCCAGCCGCCCGGACAGGTCGAACAATCCAGACGTCATCGGCACGCTCTCCCAACATCTCCGCCCGCGCGGCTCTCAGCCGAGGGACGTAGCAGCGATCCCGGCGACGGGAAACCGGCGGGCGATGCCGCAGCGCAGCATGGCTTTCGCTTGCGCTCGGGCGCGATCCGTCGTTCCCCTGTTTCCCGCCGCTGGCCAAGCGATTCCGGGAGGGAGGCGCAACTGCGGCGCAGCAGACGAGAGTGATCGATGAGCCCTTCTTCTCCCCTGCCGGTAGATGCCGGCGACGCCCTTCTGGTCGGCCGCCTGTTCGACCCCGAGATCGGCGGCCCGGCCGTGGTCCACGTCAGGGGAGATCGGCTGGTGGACGTGTCCTCCGCCGCGCCAACCGTATCGCAGCTTCTGGAAGAGGCCGACCCGGCCGCCCGGCTGCGCGAGGCAGAGGGCGGCCGGTCCTGGGACCTCGCCGAGGTTCTGGCAGCGAGCGAATCCGGCGGCGATGGCCCCGTGCTGCTCGCCCCTTGCGATCTTCAGGCGGTGAAGGCCTGCGGCGTCACCTTCGCCCGCTCCATGGTAGAGCGCGTGATCGAGGAGCGCGCCAAGGGCGACTTCGCGCAGGCCAACGCCATTCGAGGCGAGATCGGCTCGGTGATCGGCGGCGCGCTGGCCGACGTGGTGCCGGGTTCGCCTAAATCCGCCGAGGTGAAGCGCATCCTGCAGGAGCGCGGATACTGGTCGCAATATCTCGAGGTCGGCATCGGGCCGGACGCCGAGGTCTTCACCAAGGCGCCGGTTCTCGCCAGCGTCGGCCATGGCGCGGAGGTCGGCATCCTGCCCTCCTCCGAATGGAACAATCCCGAGCCGGAGGTGGTGCTCGCGGTCAATTCTCTTGGGCAAATCCGAGGCGCGACGCTCGGCAACGACGTGAACCTTCGCGATGTCGAAGGGCGCTCGGCGCTGCTTCTGGGCAAGGCCAAGGACAACAACGCCTCCTGCTCCATCGGCCCCTTCATCCGCCTGTTCGACGCCGGCTTCACGCTGGACGACGTGCGCGCCGCCGAACTGACGCTGACCGTCGAGGGCGCGGGCGACGGATACCGCATGGAAGGCTTCTCCTCCATGCGCGAGATCAGCCGCGACCCGGCCGATCTCGTCGCCCAGGCGCTCGGCCCCCATCACCAGTATCCCGACGGGATGATGCTGTTTCTTGGAACATTGTTCGCCCCGGTGGAGGATCGCGACGCGCCCGGCAAGGGCTTCACGCACAAGCTGGGAGATCGTGTCAGCATCGGCTCGCCGCGCCTCGGCACGCTCACCAACACCGTGACCCACACCGACAAGGCGCCGCCCTGGCGCTTCGGCCTCGCGGCCCTGATGCGCAATCTCGCCGCGCGAGGCCTTCTCGCCTGACGGCCCGCGAGCAATGAAATCGGAGGGCGGGCAGATAGTTTGTCCGCTCTTGTGTCTTCAAACGGCTTGTGATCGTCACATTTTAACGCCATTCCAGATGGCCATTCGACTTGCCGTTGATCCCACATGAAGGAAGCCTCTTCCATGGCCGATCCCGTCACGAGCCGCGCCGTTCCCGTCGAGACGGAGACGCGACGCCTGCTGGAAGGGTTCGACTGGTCGACCACCTCGCTCGGCCCGCGCGAGAGTTGGCCCGAGCGGCTGACCATGGCCGTGGACACGGTGGTGGATTCGCCGGTGGCCAAGGTCCTCATGTGGGGGCCGGATCATGTGATGATCTACAACGATCCCTATATCGAGGTCGCCGGCGGCTACCATCCCCGCGCCTTCGGCGGGCGCGTGGCCGATGTCTGGCCTGAAATTTGGGACTGGAACAGGCGCGTCCTGGAGGCCGGCTTCCGGGGCGAGATCCAGTCCTACACCGATCAGGTCCTGCAGCTGCGCCGCCACGGCGAGCCGGAGGACGTGTATTTCGACCTGTTCTACACGCCCATCCGCAACCACGACGGCGGCATCGGCGGCGTGCTCTGCACGGTTCTGGAAAAGACGGACCGGGTCGTCGCCGAGCGCGAGACCTTCCGCTCCAACCAGCGCTTTCGCGCGGCGATGGACGCCATCCACGGCACGATCTGGACCAACAGCGCCGACGGGCGCATGGTCGGCGAACAGCCCGGCTGGGGTCGCCTGACCGGCCAGACCTATGCCGACTACCAGGGCTTCGGCTGGTCCAAGGCCGTGCATCCCGAAGACGTGCCGGCCTCAATCGCGGCCTGGCAGGAGGCGGTGGACAGCGGGCAGACCTTCGTCCACGAGCATCGCGTCCTCGTGGCGGGTGGCGACTATCGCCGCTTCGCCGTGCGCGCCGTGCCGACCTTCGACGAGAAGGGCACGCTGCGCGAATGGGTCGGCGTCCACACCGATGTCGAGGACGTGCGCGCCTACGAGGATTCGCTGCGCGAGCACGCCGAGATGCTGGAGCGGCAGGTGCGCCACCGCCAGCGCGCCGAGGAGCAGCTTCGCCAGTTGAACGAGACGCTGGAAAGCCGCGTGATCGAGGCGCTGGAGGAGCGCCGGCAGGCACAGGTGGCGCTAGCCCAGTCGCAGAAGCTGGAGACGATCGGCAAGCTCACCGGCGGCGTGGCGCACGACTTCAACAACCTGCTTCAGGTCGTGTCCGGCAATCTTCAGCTTCTCCTGCGCGATCTCACCGGCAACGAGCGGGCCGAACGGCGTATCGGCAACGCGCTGGCGGGCGTGGCGCGCGGCTCCAAGCTGGCGTCGCAGCTTCTCGCCTTCGGCCGCCGGCAGGCGCTGGAGCCCAAGGTCGTCAACGTGACCCGCTTCGTGCGCGGCATGGACGACATGCTGCGCCGGGCGCTGGGCGAAGGGATCGAGATCGAGACCGTGGTCGGCGGCGGCTTGTGGAACACGTTCATCGACCCGACGCAGATCGAGAACGCGCTCCTGAATCTGGCCATCAACGCGCGCGACGCGATGGAGGGCCAGGGCAAGCTGACGATCGAACTCGGCAACGCCTCGCTGGACGACACTTATGCCCGCACCCATGCCGAGGTGACGCCGGGCCAATATGTCATGCTGGCGGTGAGCGACACGGGCTGCGGCATGAGCGCCGACATCATCGAGAAGGTGTTCGAGCCCTTCTTCTCCACCAAGGCCGAGGGCAAGGGTTCCGGCCTCGGGCTTTCCATGGTCTACGGCTTCGTCAAGCAGTCCGGCGGCCACGTGAAGATCTATTCCGAAGTCGACCACGGCACTACGATCAAGCTCTATCTGCCCCGCGCTGAACAGGCCGAGGATGTCGAGGTCGCGGTCGACACCGGCCCGATCTCGGGCGGTACGGAAACCGTTCTCGTGGTGGAGGACGACGACGAGGTGCGCGCCACCGTGGTGGAGATGCTGACCGATCTCGGCTACCGCGTGCTGAAGGCCGTGGACGCGCAGTCGGCGCTGAACGTCGTGGAAAGCGGCATCCCGCTCGACATCCTGTTCACCGACGTCGTGATGCCCGGCAAGCTGAAGAGCCCGGAACTGGCCCGCAAGGCCAAGGAGCGCCTGCCCGATCTCGCGGTTCTATTCACCTCCGGCTACACCGAGAACTCCATCGTGCATGGCGGGCGGCTGGACTCGGGCGTCGAGCTTCTGTCCAAACCCTATACGCGGGAAGCGCTGGCGCGGAAGTTCCGCCACGTCCTGGCCAACCGCGCCCAGAAGAACCAGCGCCGGCCCGACATCGCCAGCCCCGCACTCGCCGGGGAGCCGCTCGTCCAGCGCACCTCCTCCCCCGGTGCCGTGTCCTCGCAAGGCCCGGCAGAGCAGCCCGGCCCGCGCCACTTCAAGCCCTGCACCGTGCTCTTCGTGGAGGACGACGCGCTGATCCGCATGAACACGGCCGACATGATGAAGGATCTCGGCCATGTCGTCGTGGAGGCGGGCAGCGCGGAGGACGCGCTCGTGGCCCTCGAAACCGCGCCGGTGGACGTGCTTGTGACGGACGTGAACCTGCCCGGCATGTCTGGGCCGGACCTCGCCCGGCGCGCGGTGGCCTCCCGCCCACGCATCGGCATCGTCTTCGCCACGGGCGACCGGCACGTGCCGGGGATCGAGAGCTTCGCCGCCAACACCGCGCTGCTCCTGAAGCCCTACGACATGAGCGATCTCGACAAGGCCATCGCCAAGGCCAGCGCGCAGAGCCGCGTCGAGGCCTGAGCCGCGCCTTGTTGGCGACCTTGGCCGGACGAAGCCCCGGCCGAGGTTTTTTGCAATGCGGCAACGCTCTGCCCTTTGTTCGGGCGCGGTCCTGAGCTAGGAAGCGGCCGAATGTCAGGCCCTTGCAGGCTAAGGAGTTGCCATGTCCGATCAGCCCCAGAACCAGGCCAGCGTCCTTGCCGAGGCGCTGCCCTACATGCAGGCCTACGAGAACAAGACGGTCGTGGTGAAATATGGCGGCCATGCCATGGGCGACGCCAAGCTCGGCCGCGCCTTCGCCCGCGACATCGCCCTGCTCAAGCAGTCCGGCATAAACCCCATCGTCGTGCATGGCGGCGGCCCGCAGATCGGCCGCATGCTCGAGAAGATGGGCATCGAATCGCGCTTCGAGCACGGGCTTCGCGTCACCGACCAGCGCACGGTCGAGATCGTCGAGATGGTTCTGGCCGGCTCCATCAACAAGGAGATCGTCGCGCTCATCAACGCCGAAGGCGAATGGGCGATCGGCCTGTGCGGCAAGGACGGCAACATGGTCTTCGCCGAGAAGGCCACGAAGACGGTCGTCGATCCCGATTCCAACATCGAGCGCGTTCTCGATCTCGGCTTCGTCGGCGAGCCGGTGGAGGTCGATCGCACGCTGCTCGACCTTCTCGCCCGTTCCGAGATGATCCCCGTGATCGCGCCGGTGGCGCCAGGCCGCGACGGCTCGACCTACAACATCAACGCCGACACATTCGCCGGAGCCATCGCCGGCGCGGTGAAGGCGGCGCGGCTCCTGTTCCTGACCGACGTGCCGGGCGTTCTCGACAAGAACGGCCAGCTCATCAAGGAACTCTCGGTCGGCGAGGCGCGCGCCCTGATCAAGGACGGCACGATCTCGGGCGGCATGATTCCCAAGGTCGAGACCTGCATCGAGGCGCTGGATCGCGGCGTCGAGGGCGTCGTGATCCTGAACGGCAAGGTTCTCCATGCCGTGCTGCTCGAACTCCTGACCGAGCACGGGGCCGGCACGCTTCTCGTGCCCTGACCCTCGTCCCTTCCCAGCTAGATAGAGATTTCGGCCGGATCGACCTCGCGTCGGTTCGGCCGTTCGT
Source organism: Aureimonas sp. AU40 (assembly GCF_001463785.1). Taxonomy (NCBI): domain Bacteria; kingdom Pseudomonadati; phylum Pseudomonadota; class Alphaproteobacteria; order Hyphomicrobiales; family Aurantimonadaceae; genus Aureimonas; species Aureimonas sp. AU40. The sequence goes on along the minus strand of NZ_BBWL01000001.1, from coordinate 83,125 downwards.
TTGTCGGGGGCAGAGCCGCCGCTCCGATGTTTTGCAAGTCTGGCTTGGTGTTTCGGCTTGCAAGCGGGGGTAACGTCAGTTACTCCCGCAACGCGTACCCTGCGTTACGCTTCCTGGTCCCACTGAAAGCCCGTGCCTTGTCCGCCGTTCCCGCTTCCCCTTCCGAGGCCGCGCCCGCCAATTCGCGCGCGCGCGTCCTGTTCGCCAGCCTCATCGGCACCACGATCGAATTCTTCGATTTCTACATCTACGCGACGGCGGCGGTTCTCGTATTTCCCAAGCTCTTCTTCCCGGGGTCCGACGCGACCTCCGCGACGCTGCAGAGCTTCGCCACCTTCGCCATCGCCTTCTTCGCCCGCCCCATCGGCGCGGCGATCTTCGGCCATTTCGGGGATCGGGTCGGGCGCAAGGCGACGCTCGTCGCCGCGCTCATGACCATGGGCCTGTCCACTGTGGCGATCGGCCTGCTTCCGACCTATGCCTCCGCCGGCGTCCTCGCGCCGCTGCTTCTGGCGCTCTGCCGCCTCGGCCAGGGCCTCGGGCTCGGCGGCGAATGGGGCGGCGCGGTGCTGCTCGCCACCGAGAACGCCCCTCCCGGCAAGCGCGCCTGGTACGGCATGTTCCCGCAGCTCGGCGCGCCGATCGGCTTCATCTGCGCCACGGGCTCGTTCCTGATCCTGTCGGACGTGTTGACCGACGAGCAGTTCTTCCAGTTCGGCTGGCGCATTCCCTTCATCGCCTCGGCGCTTCTGGTCTTCGTCGGCCTCTGGGTTCGCCTGAAGATCCACGAGACGCCGGCCTTCCAGAAGGCGGTGGAGCGGCACGAGCGCGTCAAGGTTCCGCTGCTCTCGGTCTTCGCCGAGCACAAGGGCCGGCTTCTGGCCGGCACCTTCGCCGCGCTCGCCACCTTCGTCCTGTTCTACCTGATGACGACCTTCGTCCTGTCCTGGGGCACGTCGGCGCTCGGCTACAGCCGCTCCAGCTTCCTGCCGATCCAGATGCTCGGCGTCGTCTTCTTCGGCCTCGCCATCCCCGTCTCGGCGGTGATGGCGGACAGGATCGGCTCGCGCACGACCCTGCTCCTCGCGACGCTCGGCATCGGCCTGTTCGGCTTCCTGTTCCACCCGCTCTTCGGCGCGGGGACGGTGGGCAGCGTCATCGCCTTCCAGATCGTGGGCTTCGCGCTGATGGGCATGACCTACGGCCCGCTCGGCACGGCGCTGTCGGATCTCTTCCCGACGGCGGTGCGCTACACCGGCGCTTCGCTGACCTTCAATTTCGGCGGCATCGTCGGCGCCTCGCTGGCCCCCTATCTCGCGACGCGCCTTGCCACCGACCACGGCCTCGCGGCTGTCGGCTACTACCTTTCGGCTGCAGCCGTCATCACGGCGATCGCGCTCATGGCGACGCCGCGCCGGGGCGAGTTCGCCTGAGCCGAACCGTTCTCCCAACCGCATCCAAGGCCCGGCGCTCCCAAGGCGCCGGGCCTTTTCGTTCGGGCGCGCTCGCCGGCTTTGCCGCCGCCCTGTGGCCTGGCGGCACTGGCATGTGACGCGTCCCGCTGCCACGAGTTTTCTTCCATGCGAAGGAAGACGATCATGTCGCGCGCTGCCCTGGTTCTCGCCTGCCTGGCCCTCCCCCTTCCGCCGATTGTCGCCACCGCCTCTGCCGGGGAGCGCGGCGAGGCCTCGCTGGCCGAGCGCCTGGAAACCGCACCCGAGATCGGCACACAGGATCGCTACCTCCGCCTGTCGCCCTACGTGCAGTTCGACGGCGGCTGGGCCTCCTCCTCGCCGGACGATCTCGTCGCTCCGGAAGACCGGCGCAATGGCGAGGTCCGGCGCGGGCGTCTCTATGCCGACTTCGCCTATGACGATTTCGGCGGCCGGCTGACGCTCGACTTCGCCAATTGGGAAGAGGAAGCCGTCACCTACGCCTATCTCAACTACAAGATTTCCGAGGCCCTGACCGTTCAGGCCGGCTATCAGGACGTGCCCTTCTCGCTGCAGAACATCATGGGCAGCCGCTCGGCGACCTTCGCTGAGGACGGGCTGAACTCGACACTGCAACTGGCCGACGCGGTGGGCGTCGTGGCGCTGATGGGCGGCGATCGCTGGAGCTTTCAGGCCGGCGTGTTCGGCGGCGACATCAACGCCCAACCCTTCGACGACGGCGTGACGCTCGGCGCCCGCGCCACCTATGCGCCCTGGATGGAGGGCGAGGACGCCGTGCATCTCGGCCTTGGCCTTGCCGGCGGCTTCGACCGGCAGGAGCCGCTTTCCTTCTCTGGCGGCACCGGCACCGATCTCGTCGCCGCCTCGCCCATCTCTACCGGTGACTTCGCGGGCTCGGCCAAGCTCCTGTCGGCGAACGCGGAACTGGCCGCGACGCTCGGCCGCTTCACGCTCCAGAGCGAATACACGGTGAGCCGCGTCGAGGCGCGCGACGGCGGCGAAGCGACCCTTCATGGCGGCTATCTCTCCGCGCTCCTGTTCCTGACCGACGACCACCGGGTCTACGAGGCGAAGGAAGGCCAGTTCGAGCGGGTGAAGCCGGCCCATTCCGTGTCGAAGGGCGGCATTGGCGCCTTCGAGATCGGCGCGCGGCTGGACGGGCTGGACCTGACCGACGCCGAGGACGGGGGCGCCGAGATCGCCGGCACCGCGATCCTCAACTGGTATCCGACCGACGTGCTGCGCTTCACCGCGAGCCACACCTATACCGAGGTGACCGCCGGCCCGGACGAAGGCGACAGGGTCAACGCGACGCTGCTGCGCGCCACGATCGTCTATTGAACCTGAGGGTGCATGCGCTCTTGCGCAGGATTGACGCCGCAGCGCCGGCATGCGGAAAGAAGCGATGAACGAGCAAACCACGATCCTCCGCACCGCCGACGCCACGCCGCAGGACTTTTCCCATGTGCACACATGGGTCTTCGACCTCGACAACACGCTCTACCCCCGCCGCACCGATCTGTTTCGCCAGATCGACGAACGGATGACGAGCTTCGTGGGCGAGCTTCTGGGCGTCGCCCCGGACGAGGCGAAGGACGTGCAGAAGCGCTACTACCGCGAATACGGCACGACGCTGCGCGGGCTGATGTCGGTTCACGACATCGATCCCGACGCCTTTCTGCGTTATGTCCACAATATCGACTATTCCTGGTTGTCGCCGGACCCCGAGCTCGGCGCCGAGATCGCCGCGCTGCCGGGCCGCAAGTTCATCTTCACCAATGGCGACCGGGGCCATGCCGAGCGCACGGCGCGCCAGCTCGGCATCTTCGAGCATTTCGAGGACGTGTTCGACATCGTGGCCGCAGGTCTCGTTCCCAAGCCCGCCGCCGCGACCTACGACAAGTTCATGGCGCTGCACCGGGTGGACACGGCCCATGCCGCCATGTTCGAGGATCTCGCCCGCAATCTGGAAGTGCCGAAGGCGCTGGGCATGCGCACCGTGCTGATCGTGCCGGAGAATTTCGAGACCGCGATCGGTGATGCCTGGGAGCACGAAGGGCGCGAGGGCGAGCATATCGATTTCGTCACCGACAATCTGACGACCTTCCTGCGTTCGATCCGCACGGCTTAGCACCGAATACAGAAACGGCCGGAGCACCTGCCCCGGCCGTTTTCATGGAATCGAATGGCGCTACGAGCCGAGAACGGACCGGTCCGGGCGCACGAGCGAGGCCGCGCCGTCGGTCGCGCGGTCTTCCATCATATTGGCCTCGGCTTGGCCCTCGCCGGCGCGCTTGTTGGAATTGAAGATCGCGTCCATCTGCTCGTTGGCATAAACGGCTTGGCCGGCCTTGGACGCCTCGCGCGCCGCCCGGCTTTCCGGGTCGAGATCGGTCGGCGACGCCTTGCCCCCTGTCTCGTCCTCCGCCAGCGTCTCGGATACGTCCTGGCCCTGCTGCCGCCGCATCATGGCGGAATCCGTGTCGAGATCGCCCATGGCACATCTCCTCCCCAGTTGTGATTGGCTTGGGGCTGAAACGGACGGCGCGAAGGCGAGTTCCGCTCGCGGCTCAGAACTCGTAGGCGCGGCGAATGATCTCCCAACCCTCTTCGGCCGTGTCCACGAAGTTGAGGAGGCCGAGATCGTCCGGCGCGATGGTGCCTTCCTCGGCCAGGAAATCGAAATCCACGACGCGGTGCCAGAACTCCTTGCCGAACAGGACGACCGGAATGCGCGACATGCGCCGCGTCTGGATCAGCGTAAGCGCCTCGAACAGCTCGTCCAAGGTCCCGAAGCCGCCGGGGAAGATCGCCATGGCCTTGGCCCGCAGGAGGAAGTGCATCTTGCGGATCGCGAAATAATGGAAGTTGAAGCAGAGCTCGGGCGTCGCATAGGGATTGGGCGCCTGCTCGTGCGGCAGCGTGATGTTGAGGGCGATCGACACCGCGCCGACATCGGCCGCGCCGCGATTGCCCGCTTCCATGACGCCCGGCCCACCGCCGGTGACGATCACGAATTCCTTGCCGCCGGAGGAATTGGCCGAATGCTGCGAGGCGAGCTGCGCGAAGCGCCGCGCCTCCTCGTAATAATGGCTGTTGGCGCGCAGGCGCTCGGCCTGCCCCTCGTTGCGCGCCGCCCAGGGCTCGTGACCCGGCTTGGGGATGCGCGCGCCGCCGAACAGAACGACCGTCGACAGGATGCCGGCCTCCGCCAGCGCCATGTCCGGCTTCATCAGCTCCAGCTGCAGCCGCACGCCGCGCATAGGCTCGGAGGCGAGGAAGTCGGGGTCGTCATAGGCCAGCCGATAGGTCGGTGAAAGCGTCTGGGGCGTGCGGGGCTTGGCCGTCTGGCGCGCCCGGTCCTCGCCGGAACTCGGAAAAGGCGTGAAGGCCTCTTCGCCCTCGCCGCCGGAGAGAAGGTCCTTGTCGGTCTCAGCCACCACGCGCACCGCTCCTTCGCGTTGATTGTCCCAGAGGCTTCCCCTAGAGGAAGCGTCATGCCCCAAGCTTTCAGGCCGTCGCAAGAGGACACCGGGATGACCGACCACGCAGCGCTCGAACAGATCGTCGAAACCGCCTTCGACAACCGGGACTCCATCAACGCACAGACGGGCGGGGAGGTCCGCGAGGCCGTCGATCAGGCCCTCGACGGGCTTGACCGCGGCGCGCTGAAGGTCGCGACGCGCTCGGCCGACGGCAGCTGGACCGTGCATCAGTGGCTGAAGAAGGCAGTGCTCCTGTCGTTCCGCCTCAACGACATGGAACTCGTCTCGAACGGCCCTGGCGAGGCCAAGTGGTGGGACAAGGTGCCCTCGAAGTTCGACGGCTGGGGCGAGAACCGTTTTCGCGAGGCGGGCTTCCGCGCCGTGCCGGGCGCCATCGTGCGCCGCTCGGCCCATATCGGCCGCAACGCCATCCTGATGCCGAGCTTCGTCAATCTCGGCGCCTCGGTCGGCGAGGGCACGATGGTGGACACCTGGGCGACCGTCGGCTCCTGCGCGCAGATCGGCGCGCATGTGCATCTTTCGGGGGGCGTCGGCATCGGCGGCGTTCTGGAGCCGCTGCAAGCCGGGCCGACCATCATCGAGGACAATTGCTTCATCGGCGCCCGCTCGGAAGTCGTGGAAGGCTGCATCGTGCGCGAGGGCTCGGTGCTCGGCATGGGCGTCTTCATCGGCCAGTCCACCAAGATCGTGGACCGCGAGACCGGCGCGATCACCTATGGCGAAGTGCCGCCCTATTCCGTCGTGGTCGCCGGCTCGCTGCCCGGCAAGCCGATGGGCAATGGCGAACCCGGCCCGGCGCTCTACTGCGCCGTAATTGTCAAGCGCGTGGACGAGCGCACCCGCTCCAAGACTTCGATCAACGACCTGCTTCGCGCCTGACAGCCGCGTGGTGGCGGTCGGCATGCTTGACCGCCACCCTTCCCTCCGTATGACGCAGCGTTAGGTTTTCCGCACAACCCAGCGGAGAGCCTGCCGTCATGCGGACACGCGATCTTTTCTTTTCCTTTAAGGGCAGGACTTCGCGGGGCCAGTGGTGGCTCGGCTGCTGCGGATTGCTGGTCGGCAGCGTCGTCGCCGTTATCGCACTGGCTATTCTGCTGCTTTATGTCGTGCCGATCGGCGAGATCCGGGCCGACATCGTTCAAAAGGCGGACGGCAGCTTCAGCGAGCGCCGCAGTTCGCTGGCCTACAATATCGCCATCGGTCTGGTTGCGATCGGCGCCGCGCTGATGTTTCTCGCCCTGTCGATCAAGCGGCTTCGCGATGCCGATGTGTCCGGGGCTGTTCTGATCCTGATGTTCATCCCCATCCTCTTCGGGATCGGCCTTCCCTTTGCGGTCGATCCGCCGGGCGCGGCGATGCTTCCGACGCTGGCGATCGGGCTGCTCTGTTATATCCCGCTCTGGAGCATTCTGGGCTTTAAAGGCGGACGGGAGCCCCGAGAACGAGCCTGACGACACAGGACTGGCCTGTTTGCAGCCATAAAAAAAGCCGGGTCAGCCCCGGCTTTTTTTGCGTGAAGGTCGATGGCGGATCAGTTGTAGCCAAGGCCACCGTTGCTGGCGGGCACGGACGAGGCTGCCGGCGTGGAGGCGTCGAAGGCGCCGCCGAAACGGTCGCGGTCGATCTCGGGCTGCGAGCGGTGGACGACGCGGCCGCCGACGGGCACGCCCGCCTCGTTGCGCGAGGGGCCGATCAGCGGGGCGATGCGGTTTTCGGCAAGGCGAATGATCGGGCGCGGCGCGGGAACCGGCGCGGCGATCGCTGCGACGGCGCCGTTGGCCGGCGCGCTCGCGGCAGGCGCCAGGGCCGCGGCGGCGCTCGCCACCTCGGTGGCCTCGGCGGAATGGGCGGCGGCGGTCAGCGCGGCGGGCGCCTCGGCCTTGGCGGCATGCGTCTTGAGTGTCTCAGCCTGCCCACGCGCTTCGGCCGGCTTGGCGGCGACGGTGCGGGCCACGATGCCCTTGCGGACCGTCGGCTCCACGGCGGCGACGAGCGTCGCGGTATCGGACATGGCCGGCGTCTTGCGCGAGCGGATCTCGGCCATGTGACGCTTGACGTTGGAGCAGTAGACGCTGGCGGATTTCGACATCACCGTGGTGCGGTGGCCGCCCTTGTACTTCATGGCCGTCTGGCAGACGTCGCCATTGCCTTCCTCGTAGGCGCCCTTGAGATAGCGCATGCCGTAGCGAAGGTTGGTCTCGGGATCGAGCAGCGCCTCGGCCGGGCCGGAGAAGCCGAGACCCCGGGCCGTCGCCGGCTTGATCTGCGACAGGCCGTAGACGCCGGCGCCCCTGGCGCGCGGATTGTAGTGGCTCTCGACGCGCACCACGGCATAGGCCAGCTCGCGCGGAATGGCGTTCTCGTCGGCGGCGGCGGCGATCATCCGGTCGATCTTGGGATCGCCCGTGATCGAATCCTTGGCGGCCTGCGCGACGTTCTGGATCGTGGCGGCGGACACGGAGGCGACGGCGACGGCGCCCGCGCCAACACGGGCCGCGCCGGCCACGACGCTGTTCTTGGCGGCGACGGCGGTGCCATAGGCCCGGCTGCCGAGGGACGGCGCGGCGGGCGCCGGCTGCGCTTGCGCCACCTTGGTGGCGACCACGCGCCCGCCCTTGGAGTCCGCGGCGGCCGTCTTGGCATCGGGCTTGGTGGAGGGGGCGACGATCCGGGTCGGGCCCTTATCGTTGCCCGCCACTTCCACGACGCCCGTCCGGGCCGCCGTCTTGGTGGGGGAAATGTCGGCTGTGCCGCTGAGCTTGTCGCCATCGGACACGCAGGCCGAAAGCATCAAAGGTGCGAGGAGGGCCAGGCTGGCCACCGAAACCATACGGCCGGAACGCGAAGGCGCGGTCCGGGCTCCATCGGCCCGTTGATGCGTCATGCAGGAACCCCCAAAGCTGTTTCGCTCGGTTCGCATTCAGGCCCAAACCCGGCCGAAACGTGGCAGGCCTGGATCGAAGGTTACGAACCGTTCACGAAGGTTACCGCAACGTGACCAAAAAGCACCAGTCCCAAAAAACGACAAATCCAGCCTGTGGACAAGTTCGGTGGCGAAGCGGCGCGTCGCGCGCTATCACGAAGGCATGGACACGCTGCCCCTCGCCCCCTCGCTCGACCCCGCCGACATCCTCGCCCGGCTGATCCGCTGCGCCTCCGTGACGCCCGCCGACGCGGGCGCTCTGGAGCTGGTGGAATCCCTCCTGAAGCCATTGGGATTCCACGCGGAACGCCCGATCTTCGAGGAACCGGGAACACCCGCGATCGAGAACCTTCTGGCGACGCTTGGGCAGGCCGGACCGCACCTGTGCTTTGCCGGCCACACGGACGTCGTGCCCCCCGGATCAGAGGCCGATTGGTCGCTTCCGCCTTTTTCGGGCGAGGTGAAAAATGGCGAACTTTATGGCCGGGGCGCTGTGGATATGAAGGGCGGAATCGCCTGTTTCCTCGCCGCTCTCGCCCGACTCGAATCAAAAGGCGCCCTTCCACCCGGGAGAATCTCCCTTCTCGTCACCGGCGACGAGGAGGGGCCGGCGATCAACGGCACGGTGAAGCTCCTCGATTATGCCGAGGCGCGGGGCCACCGCTTCGACGCCTGCCTGCTGGGCGAGCCGACCAACCCGGCGGCGCTCGGCGACATGATCAAGATCGGTCGGCGCGGCTCGCTCACGGGCGTCGTCACGCTTCTCGGGCGGCAGGGCCATGTCGCCTATCCCCATCTCGCCGACAATCCGACGCGGCGCCTCGCGCCCGTGCTTGCAACCCTTCTGGACACGCCGCTCGACGCCGGCACGGAGCGATTCCAGCCGTCCAATCTCGAAGTCACCACGGTCGATACGGGCAATCCGGCGAGCAACGTCATTCCGGCGCGCGTCGAGCTTCGCTTCAACATCCGCTTCAACGACCGCTGGACGCCGGACTCGCTGCGGGCCGAAGTGCTGCGGCGGATCGAAGCGGGGCTCGCGGCCTCGGGCGCAGAGGGCAAGGCGGCGGACCTCTACGAGGTGATTTGGCGCACCCCGGTGTCGGACGTGTTCGTCACCTCGCCCGGGCCGCTGGTGGAGGCGCTTTCGGCCTCGGTCGAGGCGGTGACGGGCCGGGTGCCTGAACTCTCTACCTCAGGCGGCACGTCGGACGCCCGTTTCATCAAGAACCATTGCCCGGTGGTGGAATTCGGGCTTGTCGGCCGTACGATGCATATGGCCAATGAACGCGTGGCTCTTTCCGACCTCGAAACGTTGACGGCTATCTATGAGACCTTCGTCACCCGCTGGTTCGCCGCCCAGTCCTGATTTCATGCCGAGTCTGGCCGAGATCGTGCGCTACTTCACGGGAGCCGCGCGACTCATGGCCGGGCGGCGCGACGGGCTGGCCCTTCTCGATCTCAGCGCCGACGGGTTCTGGCGCTCCTTCGCCGCGCTCGTCGTCGCCCTGCCGCCGACCGTGCTGGCCTGGCTGGAATACGAGACGGTGGAGCGCCCGCCCTTTTCGCCCCATCCGGGGCGGCTGGCGATCTACGGCGCCCATGCGCTGGCGGATGTGACCGCCTGGCTCCTGCCGATCCTGCTTCTGGCCTCGTTCGCGCGCCCGCTCGGCTTCTCGCGCAAGATGGTGCCGCTGGTGGTGGCGACGAACTGGGGCGGGGCGCTCCTGGCCTGGATCTTCTCGCCCTTCTTCGTCCTCCTGCTTCTCGCGGGGTCGAGCGACGTGACGGCGCTGATCGGCCTCTTCGTGGCGATCGCCTCGATCGTGCTCACCGTGCGGCTCGTCGCCAACGCGACGGTGACGGAACTGCCGCTCTCGGTCGCCATCGTCACGATGATGGTCTTCGTCTCACTCCTCTCCTACGCCGCCGTCTCCGATCTCTTCGGCGTCACCCTCGCCTGAGGGCGGAGCGCTGGGTGTCTCGAGTGCGGCACTCGAAAGATCGAGTGCGGCATAGTCCACCCGCGTGAGGTAGAGCCCGTCCGGCGGGGCGACCGGGCCGCAGCGCTTACGGTCGCGGGACTCCAGCGCGGCCACGAGATCGGCCTCGCTCCAGCGATGCTCGCCGACGAGCTTCAGCGAGCCGGCGAAGGAGCGGATCTGATTGTGCAGGAAGGACTGCGCCGAGGCGTGAATATGCACCTCCTCGCCGGGCCCCTGCACCACGTCCAGCCGCTCCAACGTGCGCACAGGGCTCTTGGCCTGGCAGTTCACCGAGCGGAACGTGTTGAAGTCGTGCGTGCCGAGCAGGCGCTTGGCGGCGCGGTCCATGGCCTCGACATCCAGCCGCTTCCAGCACCACCAGACCTGCCCCTTGAGGATGCTCGGGGGCGGGCGGCGGTTCAGGATGCGGTAGAGATAATGCCGCTTGCGGGCGGAGAAGCGCGCATCGAACGTCTCCGGCACCAGCTCGGCCGAAAGGATGGCGACGCCGCCTTCCTCGCGCAGCCGCGCGTTCAGCGCGTCGCGCACCGTGTCGGTTCGCCAGAGCTTGGGGATATCGACATGGGCGACCTGGCCCGTGGCGTGGACGCCGGCGTCGGTGCGCCCAGCGCCGAACAGCGTCACGTCCTCGCCGCAAAAGGCCTGGAGCGCGATCTCGATCGTCTCCTGAACCGACATGCCGTTCTTCTGCCGCTGCCAGCCGCAATAGGCCGTGCCGTCATATTCGATGGTCAGCTTGTAGCGGGGCATGACCTATCCCAGCCGCGTGCCGGCGGGAACGCTCGCGCCGCGCAGGAAAAGTTCCGCCGGCCCCGCCTTGCCGCCGGCCCGCTGCACGTCGAGAAGGCGCACCGCCCCCTCCCCCGTCGCCACGAGAAGCCGGTCGTCCAGTGCCGTGCCGGGCGCGCCCGAGCCCTCGGCGCTTTCCGCGCGCAGGAGTTTCAGCCGCTCGCCGGCGAGCGTGGTCCAGGCGCCGGGAAACGGCGAAAAGGCGTTGATGCGCCGAGCGATCTCGCCGGAGCCGCGCGTCCAGTCGATTTCAGCCTCGCTCTTCTCGATCTTGCGGGCGTAAAGCACCTCGCGCCCGGTGCGCACGGCGATCTCGTCCTGCGGCTCGAAGCGAAGCGTTCCCGCCTCCAGCGCGTCGAGCGCGCGCACCATCAGCGCGGCGGAGGAGAGGGACAGCCGGTCGTGCAGCTCGCCCGCCGTTTCCCGCGCGCCGATGGTGAGCGTGTCGGTGAGCGCCACCGGGCCGGTGTCGAGGCCGGCTTCCATGCGCATCACCATCATGCCGGTCTCGGCATCGCCCGCCTCGATCGCGCGCTGAATGGGGGCCGCGCCCCGCCAGCGCGGCAGAAGCGAGCCATGGCCATTCAAGGCGCCAAGGCGCGGGGCGTCCAAGATCGCGGGCGGCAGGAGAAGTCCGTAGGCCACCACCACCGCGACATCCGCCCGGAGAGCGGCGAAGGCGGCTTGCTCCTCCGCGCCTTTCAGCGAGGCGGGTGTGCGCACCTCGATGCCCAGCCGCTCGGCCTCCAGCGCAATGGGCGAGGGCGTCGGCGCGAGGCCCCGCCGGCCCGCCGGGCGCGGCGGCTGCGAGTAGACGGCGGGGATGTCGTGCCCGCCCTCGGCCAGCGCGCGCAGCGTCGGCACCGAGAAGGCCGGCGTGCCCATGAAGACGACGCGAAGCGTCATGATCTCGCCCTTTCGGGGTCTGCGGCGGTGGAAAGCCTCGAGCGAACCGTTCGGCAAGCGGCAGCTGCGCCGGGCCGTCTCAAAGCGGCTTCTTGGCGGCCTTGGTGAACTTGCGGATCACCATGTCCCGCTTGAGCTTGGAAATATGGTCGATGAAGAGGACCCCGTTGAGGTGGTCTAACTCGTGCTGGAGGCAGGTGGCGAGCAGCCCGTCCGCCTCGATTTCCTTCGTCTCGCCCGACAGATCGAGATAGCGAACGCGCACCGTCGCGGGGCGCTCGACCTCGGCATAGTAGTCGGGGATCGAGAGGCAGCCTTCCTCGTAGACCGAGCGCTCGTCCGAGGAGGCGAGGATCTCCGGGTTGAGGAAGACCTGCGGCGCCTTCTCCTCGTCTTCCTTGGCGAGGTCGATCACCAGCATGCGCAGCGGCTCGCCCACCTGAATGGCGGCAAGGCCGATGCCCGGCGCGTCGTACATGGTTTCCAGCATGTCGTCGGCGAAACGGCGCACGCCATCATCGATGCGGGCCACCGGTTCGGACACGCGACGAAGGATCGGATCGGGCAGGATGACAAGGGGCTTGACGGTCATGCGCGTCAGGTAAACGCAGGCGCGAGAACGGTCAACCGACCCGGCGATGTTCCTGTTTTGATCTGGTGGCCTTGGAGCGAATCGGATAGGCTCGCCGTCATGAGCTTCGTGCAGATCGCCAGCCTTCTCGACAGTCCGCTTTTCGCGCTCGGCCAGCGGCCGGTAAGCGTCGGCGAAGTGCTGCTCGCCCTGGCCGCGCTGATCTTTCTCTGGCGCCTCGTTCGGCGTCTCGGCGGCGCGGACGAGGCGCCCGGCGAGGGCGCCGAGGCCATTCTACGGGCGCAGGCCGAGCTGGCGGGGCGGCTTCATTCCATGGGCGAGATGCTGGGCGCGCGGCAGGCCGAGCTGGCCCACACTGTGGCCGAGCGGCTGGACGGGATGGGCCACCGGGTCGGGCGCACATTGGCCGAGGCGCAGATGCAGACCGGCGAGACCCTGTCGCGCCTGTCGGAGCGGCTGGCAGTGATCGACCGGGCGCAGGGCGAAATCCGAGGGTTGGCCGGCGAGGTCGTGCGGTTGCAGGACATTCTCGCCAACAAGCAGGCGCGCGGCGCCTTCGGGCAGGCGCGGATGGAGGCGATCGTCATGGATTCGCTGCCGCGCGGCAGCTATTCCTTCCAGGCGACGCTCTCCAACGGCAAGCGGCCGGACTGCGTGATCCCCATGCCGAACGGCGCGCCGGGGCTGGTGATCGACGCGAAGTTTCCGCTGGAATCCTGGAACGCCTTTCGCGAGGCCCCGAGCGACGAGGCGCGCGACGCCGCCGCCACGCGCCTGCGCCGCGATATGGACGTTCACATCAAGGCGGTGTCGGAGAAGTATCTCCTGCCGGGCGAGACGCAGGACACGGCCTTCCTCTTCGTTCCCTCCGAATCGGTCTTCGCCGAGCTCAACGAGCATTTCGAGGACATCATCCGCCGCGCCCACCGGGTCCGCGTGGTGATCGTCTCCCCCTCGCTCCTGATGCTCTCGATCGAGGTGGTGAAAGCGCTGTTGAAGGACCAGAGAATGCGCCAGGAAGCCGGCCGCATTCAGAAGGAAGTCATGCTTCTGGCGGAAGATCTGCAACGACTCGACGCCCGCGTCGCCGCGCTCAAGACCCACTTCCACCAGACCGGTCGGGATGTCGACCAGATCCTGGTCTCGACGGAGAAGCTGGTGCGGCGGGGCGAGCGGATCGCCGGGCTGGAACTGGAACCGAGCGAGCCCGAACGGTTCGCTCCAAACTGAGAGGCGACCGAAACGGGCGTTCGGCGGGATCGATTCAAATCGACGAATTTTCGAGACGAATCAGAAACCTCGCCGAAAATTCCGACAGTCAATTCTTGACAATCTGCTAACGTGGCGGGATCGAAAACGGCTTCGCCGCGTTTTCCACAAGATTGGGAATTCGGGGACACACGCCATGCGCGGGATGTTGAAGGCAGTTCTGGCAGGTCTCGTGCTGTGCGCGTCGCCGGTGGCGCTTCCGATGGCCGTTTCTCCCGCCTTCGCCAGCACCGATCTCGCCTCGGCCTACAACGACAACACCGATGCCGCCTTCCGCATCGGCCTCCAGACGCGCCTCGCCTGGACGGGCGATTATGTCGGCACGTTCGACGGCCGCGTCGGACCTCAGACATTGCGCGCGATCCGCGACTTTCAAGCCCGCAACGGCTTTTCCGCCGATGGCGTGATGACCGACGCCTTCCTCAAGAAGGTGATCGCGGAAAGCGACAAGGCGCGCGACGCGCTGGGCTTCCATCTGGTGCGCGACGACCGCACCGGCGTGCGCTTCGGCCTGCCCGGCGCGCTCGTCTCGCCCGCCGGTGAGACCGAGGTCGGCTCGATCTGGCGCTCGGCCGACAGCGGCGTGGAGATCGAGACCGTTCGCTTCCACGACGAAGGCTATTCGCTGGAAGGCGTCTTCAACGTCCTGTCCACGCAAGCCGAGAACAAGACCGTTTCCTCCTCGTCGCTGGCCGGCGACGCCTTCACGATTCGCGGCCAGGAAGACGGGCGCTCCTTCCTGATCCGCTTTTCAGGCCGAGACGGCGATCTGCGCGGCTTCTCCGTCGCGTGGGATAAGGCGCATGACGGCGACGTGAAACCCTACACCGTGGTCGCCGAGAACACGTTCGACCCCTTCTCCGGCGAGCCCCGCGCCAACGATATCGGCCCCATGGCCAAGCTGTTCCGCTCGGGCCGCGCCGAGGGCGTCGCCTTCGGCGAGCACGAGCCGGCGCCGCAGCCGCAGGGTCCGGCGCTGGCCGCCCCCGGTTTCGACTCCTCGGGCACCGGCTTCGTCGTGTCCAAGGACGGCTGGCTCCTGACCAACGCCCATGTCGCCAAGAGCTGCAAGACCGTTCTGGTCGGCGATCTCGGCGCCGCGAGCCAGGTGATCGTGGATGAAGACCACGATCTCGCGCTGGTGAAGGTAGATGCCGCGCTCGGCCAGCCGCTGCCGATCGTCTCCAGCAAGCCGCGCCTGGGCGAGGACATTCTGGCGCTCGGCTTCCCGCTGCGCTCGATCCTGGCCGACAGCCTCAACGTGACGCGTGGCAACATTTCCTCGCTCATGGGCCTGATGAACGACGCGAACTACCTGCAGATTTCGGCGCCCGTGCAGCCCGGCAATTCGGGCGGCCCGCTGATCGACCTCGCCGGCCGGGTCGTCGGCGTCGTCACCGCCAAGCTGAACGCGGTGGCCGTGGCCGATCTGACGGGCGACATTCCGCAGTCCATCAACTTCGCCATCCGTCCGGACGCGGCCGCTCGCTTCCTGACCCAGCACCATGTCGCCTTTGAGACGGCTGACGCCAAGGCGGCGCTGGAAAGCGTGCCGGACGCGACGGCTAAGGTGCAGGAGTCGATCTATCCTGTCCTCTGCCTCGGGACGAAGTGAGCGCCCGCTACCCAACACTCCGATTTCGCTGTATAAGGACGGCTGCGGGCTGAGAGCCCCGGCCGTTCGCAGGCGTTTCGGCGCCCTGGTGAAGCTCTCTTCGATCTCGGCTTATCGGTCATTCCTGTTCAGGCATGTCGCGAGCGGCAACGCGGACTCCCCTCGCCTCGAAGACATGCCGAGAGTGGAGACCGCCATGACATATCCCACGCCCCTTCCAGCGCTCGAAGGCCTGAAGGATCAGGCCAAGCGCCTGCGCGCCGCGCTGTCGCGCGGTGGCGAAAGCCTGACCCATTCGCGGGCCCTCGAACTCGTCGCCGCGCAATATGGCTATCGCGACTGGAACACGCTTCATGCCCGCGTCGGCAATCGCGGCGCGTTCGACCCCTACCGGCTCGGGGCGCGCGTGCGCGGCTTCTATCTCGGCCAGCCCTTCGAGGCATCCATCCTCGGCGTCGAGGCGCTGCCCGGCGAGGCCGATCGGTTCCGCCTCGTTCTGCGCTTCGACCAGCCGGTGGACGTCGTGACCTTCGAGAGCTTTTCCGCCTTCCGCCAGCGCGTCTCATGCCGGGTCGACCGGAACGGTCGCACGTTGGAGAAGACCTCCGACGGGCGCCCGCATGTCGAGTTGCTCTGGTAACTTTTCTTTTCTCCCGTCCGCCGACCTCAAGGCTGGCGGACGGGGTTCAAGCCGCAGCCGAGCGCGAGGAAAACGATCACGCCCGATCGCTTTCGCATCACCTTTTCCTGAGTTGACGCGGCGGCGCGGGGCTTTGCTAAGCCTCGCGTGCTTTGTGTCATGGGCCTGTTATCTCGGCCTCCTAGGGCGCGCTGGAACCGTTCCAGACTAGCGCGAAGGACCCGAGATGACCGAGCACGCCCTACCCCGCCACGCCGCCTTTCCCACTAGCCGGCTCGAGGATGCCGAAGGCGAGGGCCTGAACCCCACCGCAAACCGCACGATGGGCGAGATCATCACCGCCCGATTCTCGCGGCGCGACCTGCTGCGCGGCGCGCTGGCCACCACCGCCATCGCGGCGACGCTCGGCCCGGTGGCGCTCATGAGCGCTGGCGACGCCAAGGCCGAAGGCCCGGCTTCGCGCTTCGACTTCACCGAGGTCGAGGCCGGCGTGGACGAGACGCATCACGTCGCCAGCGGCTACGACGCCGACGTGCTTCTGCGCTGGGGCGACCCGCTCTTTGCCGACTCGCCTGCCTTCAACCCGCGCAACCAGACGCCGGAAGCCCAGGCCCGCCAGTTCGGCTACAACAACGATTATGTCGGCTTCATTCCGCTGAACGGCTCGTCCGAGCACGGGCTGCTGGTTGTGAACCACGAATACACGAACGAGCATCTGATGTTCCCCGGCATCGTCAGCTTGAGCGAGAAGGCGGACGAGAAGAACCCGGAAAAGAAAATCCCCATTCTCGCCATCAAAGACGCCGACCGGACGCGCGTCGACATCGAGATGGCCGCCCATGGCGGCACGGTGGTCGAGATTCGCAAAGTGGAGGGCAAGTGGCAGGTGGTGCGGGACGGCGCGCTCAACCGCCGCATCACCGCCGGAACCGAGATGGAACTGACCGGCCCCGCCGCCGGCCACCTCCGCCTCCAGACCGCAGCCGACCCGAGCGGGCGCCGCGTCTTCGGCACGATCAACAATTGCGCCGGCGGCGTCACGCCCTGGGGCACCTACATCATGGCCGAGGAGAACATCCACGGCTACTTCACCGGTAAGCTGCCGGAAGGCCACCGCGAGGCCGCCAACTACAAGCGCATGGGCATTCCCGAGGGCACCTATCAGTGGGGCCGCTTTCACGAGCGCTTCGACGTGTCCAAGGCGCCCAACGAGCCGAACCGCTTCGGCTGGGTGGTCGAGGTCGACGTGATGGACCCGAACTCGGTGCCGAAGAAGCGCACCGCGCTCGGCCGCTTCAAGCACGAGGGCGCCGAGTCCATCGTTTCGAAGGATGGTCGGGTCGTCTTCTATCTCGGCGACGACGAGCGCTTCGACTATGTCTACAAGTTCGTGACCAAGGATCGCTTCGTCGAGGGCGACCGCGCCGCCAACATGCGCCTTCTCGACGAGGGCACGCTCTTCGTCGCCAAGTTCGGCGAGGACGGCACGATGGAATGGCTGCCGCTGGTCCACGGGCAGGGCAAGCTGACCGCCGAGAACGGCTTCAAAACCCAGGCCGACGTGTTGATCGAAACGCGCCGCGCCGCCGATCTTCTCGGCGCGACGCCCATGGACCGGCCGGAGGACGTGGAGCCGAACGCCACGAACGGCCGTGTCTACGTCATGCTGACCAACAACACGCGTCGCAAGGAAGAGCAGGTCGACGCCGCCAACCCGCGCGCCAAGAACGCCTTCGGCCACATCATCGAGATCCACGAGGAGGGCGGCGACTTCGCCGCCACCAAGGGCCGCTGGGAAGTGCTCTTGAAATGCGGCGATCCCAGCGTCGCCGAGGTCGGCGCGACCTTCTCCTCGGAGACCACGAAGAACGGCTGGTTCGGCATGCCCGACAATTGCTCGGTCGACACGGAGGGCCGGCTCTGGGTCTCCACCGACGGCAACTCGCCCAAGGGCACCGGCCGCACGGACGGGCTCTGGGCGGTGGAAACGGAAGGCGCCGCGCGCGGCACCTCGAAGCTCTTCTTCCGCGTGCCGGTGGGCGCGGAAATGTGCGGCCCCCTGCTCCTGCCCGACATGCAGACCGCCTTCGTCGCCGTGCAGCATCCCGGCGACGGCGGCGAGGATTGGGAAGGCTTCGGCCGCCTGTCCTATTACGAGGACCTCTCCACCCGCTGGCCCGACTTCCACCCCGACATGCCGACCCGCCCCTCAGTGGTCGCCATCACCCGCCAAGGCGGCGGGCGCATCGCCTGAGATCGGCGGCATCCGACAAGAGGCCCCCGGAGCGATCCGGGGGCTTTTCTACTGATGCTGACTGATCCTGAGTCCAAATGGCTTTAGATCAATATGATATTCAGTGTTAACTCATGGCCCCGATCATGCAGTATTCATAGGATCGACGACTACCTATCGATAAAGTATTTCGTCCAACCTACACGCGGCCCGGTAAATAGCACTACGCACCGCTGACCCCGCAGAAGTCTTATCAAGCATTTCAAGCACTACTGATTTCATCGAGACAGCCGCTTGGAATCCATCCGGCAAACCCATAATAGCTTTAGAAAGTGCCATATTCTCTGTACTAGAACCGGCCGCCATCACTTCTCCAGCCACCAACCGCTTCAAAATCACGCTTGGCCTCCCAGGATGCACCTTGTAAGCAGCTTGAATGTTGCGAAGCCGGTGGACGACGTTATCCCGACTTGAAGGATGTGTTGCCACTAATGATCGCAAATCTTCCACCAAAGCATCTGTCGCCAGTCCTGCACCTTTCACATAATACCATAGAGGCAACCATCCGCGCTGACAGTGAGCCTGAGCGTATATATATTGCAAAGCGTCAGCAACTTTCTCACCACTGAGGAAATTGCGAATTACGGAGTCTGGCGTTACCGAGTCACGTATGATCCGTGCTTTCTCTCGGGCTTCCTTATCGATTGGTTGAACGTCGCCTACGAGCCGGAGAGCAGGCGCACCTCTGACCTCGCTAAAATCGCCTTCTCGAATAAATTGGAGTTGCGGTAACAAAGTCTGGTCGATGACAAAGGCACCGGTATTACCTTGTACTTGGCCACTCTCTAGATCAAGCGTTGCTTGGGTGCCGGTAGCAACTCCTACCATCCGGCGTGAGAAATCAGCGACAGCACGCTGCTCTCGCATAGCAATAATCTGCCTCAACTCACCCGGTTTAATCGTTCGAGTTTCACCAACATAGCGAAAGTAGACACACCCCTCCTTTACGTCCTGCCCCATCATTTTCAATGCTATTACTGGAGCACTTGCATGAGGCTCGACCGTGAGAATGCCAACGGCCTTACCACCTACCATCACTGACGACTTGGTGACGTGGGGGATCGGATCGAGAGCACCAGCTAAAATGCGATTTATCATCGCGGGGTCTATCTTCTCGAACTCGTCATCGGTCAATCCTTCGACGGCAAGTGTTCTATCCACCACACCGAATAGGATGATTCCACCTTTATTGTTAGCCATTCCTGCAATCGCCTTAACCACTTCGGCGAAGCGCTGTTCTGGGGCTATGCGAAAGCTACGTTTACATTCCACACGATCGGTCTCACCACCCTTTAACCTCCAACCATTAGCACCGTCATTCTCAAATAATTCGATTAAACTTTGTTCTGAAGACATCGGCGCTTTCGGCGACGCTCCTGATCGCTGCCAGAATTCCGTTAGGAAGCGGTCCAACGCTACGTCATCAGCAGAGGCAATCGCCCCGCCGTATTTTCCGCTCTTGATCTGCGCTATTCGTCCGGGACTGATCAATCGGTCTTGGCGATTGAAATGAAAATGGGCTGCATCGTTTCGCATGCCTCGCTTGAGCATTGCTTTAATAAGCCCAATTTCTTCATCTGTGATATTACGTTTGCTCACCGATGCCTCCACACATCAACCGATGGTTGAAGGTGATGACCAGAAAATGCAAGAATCTCTTGTTGGTCTAGCCAATCAAACCGCCCATTTCTCGTCGCCCGTAAACGCCACGGTCAGCCAGCGGTCCGGCCCGGCGCCGCCGATCGCCGCGCCGACCTCCTCGCGCACCGCGTCGAAGGCGTCGATCGTGCCGAACATCCGGTCCCTGGGGACGACGAAATGGATCTCCACCATGCGCGAACGTCCGGCCTTGGAGACATAGGTGTGGGCGCGCAGGAAACCGTAGCGCTGGACTGTCTCGTCCGCCACGCGCCGCGCCAGGGCGTCGAGATCGGCCGGGGCCAGCAGCAGGATGTCGTGCACGGCCTGCACCACCGTCCGCAGCGGCACGGGAATGAGGCAGAGCGTCAGGACGGCGAGGATCGCCGGATCGACATAGGGGGTCCAATGCGCATAGGCCGTGCCCTCCAGCGCGAAGGCGACGATGAAAGCGCCAAGCAGGGCGGCGGTGATCGCGGCGGACATGGTCCAGCCCTTCACGTCCAGCGCGATGAAGGAGGAGCCGATCACGCGGTTGGCGCGCCGCCCATAAAGCGCCATGACGACGCAGACCACGACCACGAAGAAGCTGTAGACGATGGCCCAGCCGAATTCGAGCGCCCGGCCGCCGTCGAGGATCGTGCCCACCGCGTTGACGAAGGCGTAGAAGGACAGGAGCGACAGGAGCCCGCCGTTGAAGGCGAGCACCATAGGCTCGAAATGCCAGAAGCCCATCTGGAAGCGCCGGCTGGTGTCGCGCGCGATGAGCTGCGTGACGAGCAGCGCCATGCCGGTCATCGACGCGTCCACCACGGAGAAGACGCCGTCGAAGGCGATGGACAGCGAGCCCGAGAGAATGCCGAAGACGACGCCCGTCGCCCCGACGAGCAGCGTCATCGCGATGGATCGCTTCAGGACGGTGCTTTCCTTGGGCGCGGCGGGCATGGATCTCGGGCTCCTTTCTGGCGTTGCCAAGGAGCTAGGGCAGCGGGGTTAAAGAAGCAGGCTTAGCCGCGACCGCTTTTCCAGCCGAAGACGCGTCAGCCGAGCCGCTTGGCGAGGGCCGGCGTCGGCCAGCAGGTGGCGGGCAGGCCAAGCTTTTCCTCCGCCTGGCCGATGGAGCGGCGTGTCTTGAAGCCGGCGAGCCCGTCCGTGCCGCCGACATCGTAGCCCGCGCGCTGAAGACGCTCCTGCAGGCGCGAGACGTCGCCGCGCGTCAGGCCGGACGCGCCCGGCCAGCGTCCGGCAAAGGCGCCGTTGCCGGCGATCCGGTCGGCGACATGGCCGATGAACAGGGCGTAGAGGTCGGAATTGTTGTATTCCTTGATGACGTAGAAATTGGGCGTCGCGACGAAGCCCGGCCCGGCGCGGCCCGCCGGCATCAGGAGATGGCCGGGGCGCGCAAGCTCCGCTGCTGGGAAGGGGCGCCCGGCGGCGCGCGCGACGCCGGCCTTGGCGAAATCCACGATCGGGCGCGGCCGGTCCGGCCCCTCGCCGGTGCAGGAAACGCCGGCGGGGAAGCTCGCCTCGTAGCCCCAGGGCCGGCCCCGCTGCCAGCCGCTCTTCTGGAGATAATGGGCGATGGAGGCCAGCGTGTCGGGCACCGAGCGCCAGATGTCGGGGCGGCCGTCGCCGTCCTCGTCCACCGCCAGGGCGCGGAACTTGGACGGCATGAACTGCGGCTGGCCGAGCGCGCCCGCCCAGGAGGACTTCATGTCGGCGACGGTAAGATGCCCTTCCTGGACGATCTGCAGCGCGGCGATCAGCTCGGCTCGGAACATATCCTTGCGGCGCGAGAGATAGGCCTTGGTGCTCAGCACCTCGAAGGCGTTGTAGGGAATCTTCGCCGCGCCATAACCGGACTCGCGGCCCCAGACGGCGAGCACGATCGGCCCCGGCACGCCCGTTTCGGCCTCGATGCGCTTGAGGAGCGCGGCATGGGTCTGGAGCAAGGCCCGGCCCTTCTGCACCACGCCGGCGATCTTCTCCTCATTGAAATAGCCGGCGGGGCTCTGGAACTCGGCCTGCCGGTTCACCTCCTCCACCTTCGGCTTCTCGCCGGGCAATTGCAGGTCGGGCAGGGTGAGATTGGGCTTCACGCCGCGAAAGGCGGCGTCGAAGACCGGCCGCGAGACGCCGCCCGCCCGCGCTTCCGGCCAGATGTCCGTGTCGAGGAAGCGGCGAAAACCGGCTTCGATCTCCGGCTTGGAGGCGGCCACCGCCGGGCTCGCAAGGGCCGCGAAAGCGACGAGGAGGGTCGCAAGGCGCTTCATCATGTCCGAAAATCCCCCGAGGCAAGTCCCACTCCTGCCGGAAGGCTCCTTGTGCCAAGCTTGCGCCGATCTCGTGGCGGCCGGGTTCACGCCTTCGCGAGCCGATCCGCCAGCAGGCGCAGCACGCTTGCGGGCTCGCCTCCCCCTCCCCCGCCCGGCGGCCCCTGCCGACCCAGCGCCAGCACCGCTAGCCCATGCACCAGGGCCCAGCAGGCGAGAACGGCGTCGGGATCGTCTGTCAGCGTCGCGACGCGGGCGGCGAGCACGCCATAGGCCGTCTCGCCGCTTGGGCTCGGCGTGTCGCAGGCGCCCGAGAACATCAGGCGAAACAGCGCCGGATGCGATTGCGCGAATAGGTAATAGGCAAGCCCCTGCGCCACCACGGCCGCGCTGCCCTCCGCCTCCGCGTCGGCTTCGAGAAGGGCGGCGCGAAGTTGCTCGAAGCCATGGCCGGCGACGGCCCCCATCAGCGCGGCCTTGTCCGTGAAATGCCGATAGGGCGCCATGGCCGAGACGCCGGCCTCGCGTGCCAGCGCGCGCAGGCTGACATCGCCCTCGCCGCGCTCCAGCGCCTGGACCGCCACCGCGATCAGCCTCTCGCGTAAAGATCCGTCTTCGGCCGCCATGCCTGTTTACACCGTACACATTCCGCATTACGTTTACGATGTAAACAGCGAGGACATCGTCATGCAAGCCAAACCGCATCGCCAGACGGTGGACCTATCGGCCCATCCCGATCTCGTTCTCGTGCTTCTGGGGTTTCAGGTGCGGGGCTGGCGCGGGGTGCCGGCACTGATGCGCATCGGGCGCGGGCTGAGAAGCCTGCGCGACCAGCCGCCGGAAGGTCTGCTCTGGGACCAGCAGTTCCTTTACGGCTGGAACCATGTCGGCATTCGCCAATATTGGCGCGACCCCGACAGTCTGGAGCGCTTCACGCGCGCAGCGCCGCATTCGCTCTGGTGGCGCGATTTCTCGCGCGACGCGCAGACGTGCGGCTTCTGGCACGAGGCCTATCACGCCAAAGGCGGGGTCGAGGGGATCTACGTCAATCTGGATCGCCCCGGCGGCCTTGCCGGCTTCGCGCCCGAACGCGCCCCGACCGGCCCTTTCATGACCGGCGGCGATCGGCTGCGCGCCGACGCCGAGGCGCGGCGGGCAGCCGGCTAGATCTTCGTTCGCGAGCGCATGGCGGCCGAGAGCGTGCCCTCGTCGAGATAGTCGAGCTCGCCGCCGACGGGGACGCCATGGGCGAGGCGCGTCACCGAGACCTCGAACCCGTCGAGCTGGTCGATGATGTAATGGGCCGTGGTCTGGCCCTCGACGGTGGCGTTCACCGCAATCACGATCTCCGAGATGCCGCCCTCGGCGACGCGCTCCACCAGGCGGCGGATGGTGAGATCGTCCGGCCCGACGCCCTCCAGCGGCGACAGGACGCCGCCGAGCACGTGGTAGCTGGCGTTCAGCGCCTTGGCACGCTCCAGCGCCCAAAGGTCCGACACGTCCTCCACCACCACCACGGTGGAGCGGTCGCGAGCGGGGTCGGTGCAGATCGTGCAAGGGTCGCGCGAGTCGATATTGCCGCAATTGGAACAGATCTTCACCTCCTCGGCCGCTTCCGCCATGGCGGCGCCGAGCGGGCGGAGCAATTGCTCGCGCCGTTTGACGAGGTGCAGCGCGGCGCGGCGCGCCGAGCGGGGGCCGAGGCCGGGAAGCTTGGCGAGAAGCTGGATCAGCCGCTCGATCTCCGGACCGGCGATGGACTTGGCCATGCGGACGTCTGCTTTCGGGAAGGGGTCGTCGAAACAGGGGGCGGGCGGCCGCGCGGGGCCGCCCGGGAAGGCCTTGAGCGAAGGACTAGAAGGGCAGCTTCAGGCCGGGGGGCAGCGGCAGTCCGGCGGTGAGGGCCTGCGTCTTTTCCTGAATCAGGGCGTCGAGCTTGCGCTTGGCGTCGGCATGGGCGGCGACGATCAGGTCTTCCAGAATGTCCTTCTCGTCGCCCTTGAGCAGAGAGGGGTCGAGGTTCAGCGACTCCAGCTCGCCCGAGCCTTTCAGCGTCACCGACACGACGCCGCCGCCGGCTTGGCCCGTGGCGCTCGCCTCGGCGATCTCGGCCTGCAGATTGCCCATCTTCTCCTGCATGGCCTTGGCCTGCTTCATCATGCCCATGAGATCTTTCATGCCGGGCTGCGCTCCTTGGCTGGGGTTGGTCGCCGGTGTCCGGCGGTCTCGGTCAGTCGTCGTCTTCGGCTTCGCTCGGATCGAGCGAAGCGTCGAACTCCATGTCGTCATCCGCCCCGCCCATGCCAAGGTCGGGCTCGCCGACATCGTACTGCTCGGGCAGACCGTCATCGGCGAGGAAAGCCTCCGTGGGCTCCGCAGGTTCCGGCGCGACTTCCGGCTCGGGCTCGCCGCGCAGGCGCACCTCAAGCACCTTGGCGCCCGGCATGGCGGCCAGGATCGCCGCGACATCCGGGTCGGCCTCGGCCTCGCGGATCAGCGCCGCGCGCCGCGCGGCCTCGATCTCCTCCAGCGTCTCGCCGCCGCCCGGCGCCACGCTGATCGACCAGCGCACCCCGGTCCAGTCGAAGAGCCGCTTCTGCAGATCGGCCGCGAGCGTCACCGGCGCGCCGTCGGCCGGGCAGAATTCCAGCCGCCCCGGCTCGATGCGCACGAGGCGCAGATAGCGCCGGATGCGCGCCTTCATCAGCGAATCGCGCTTCTCGGTGGCGAGCTTTTCCAGATCGCGCAGGGAGGCCGGCATGGCCTCGGGCGCCACCAGCTCCGCCGCGCCGAAGCGGGCGGGCTGCGCGTCCGGCGCGGGCGCGGCCATGCGCGCGGCCAGCGACTGGCCCCCGCCGGGAATGGTGCGCAGCTGCATGACGGGCGCGGGGGCGCCCGGCCCCTCCCCGCCCGAGAGCGAAGAAGCGCGGGCATCGGCCGTGCCGCCGCCATTCGGCGGCCCGGCATTGGGCGAGCCGCCGTTCGGCCCCCCATTATTGGAACGCGCCCCCGCACCGGCAGAACCGACCGAAGCGCCGATGCGGGCAAGCTGGTCGCCGCCTTCGCGCAGAAGCTTCAGGAGCTCGTCCGGCGAGGGCAGGTCGGCGGCGTGAGCGATGCGAATCAGCGCCATCTCGGCGGCCTGGCGCGGCGAGGCGGCGGCGCGCGCCTCCTCGATCGCCTTGAGCAGCATCTGCCAGACTTCCGACAGGGTGCGCACGGAGAGGCGCGCGGCGAAGTCGCGCCCGCGCTCCACCTCGTCGGGCGAAAGCGAGGCGTCACCCGCCGTTTCCGGCACGAAGCGCAGCGAGGTGACGAGATGGGTGAAGTCGGCGAGATCCGTCAGCACCACGACCGGATCGGCTCCGGCCTGATATTGCTCGGAAAACTCGCGCAGCGCGGCCGCGCCGTCGCCCTTCATCAGAAGTTCGAACAGATCCACGACGCGGGCGCGGTCGGCAAGGCCCAGCATGTCGCGCACGGTGGCGGCCGAGACATGGCCGGCGCCATGGGCGATGGCCTGATCGGTAAGCGACAGCGCGTCGCGCACCGAGCCTTCCGAGGCGCGGGCGATCAGCCGCAGCGCGGGCTCCTCGGCCTCCACCTTCTCGGCCCCGAGCACGCGATTGAGATGCGCCATCATCGTGGCGGGGTCGACGCGGCGCAGGTCGAAGCGCTGGCAGCGCGACAGGACGGTGATGGGGACCTTGCGGATCTCGGTCGTGGCGAAGACGAACTTCACATGCTCGGGCGGCTCTTCCAGCGTCTTCAGCAGGCCGTTGAAGGCCTGCGTCGAGAGCATGTGCACCTCGTCGATGATATAGACCTTGTAGCGCGCCGAAACCGGGCGGTAGCGCACCTGGGCGATGATCTCGCGAATGTCGTCGATGCCGGTGTGGGAGGCGGCGTCCATCTCCACCACGTCGACATGCCGGCCTTCCATGATGGCCTGATCGTGCACGCCCGGCTCGATCATGTGGATGGTCGGCTGGTGGACCGTCGCGGTCTCGTAGTTCAGGGCGCGGGCCAGGATGCGGGCCGTCGTGGTCTTGCCGACGCCGCGCACGCCCGTCAGCATCCAGGCCTGGGCGATGCGGTTCGCCTCGAAGGCGTTGGTCAGCGTGCGCACCATCGGCTCCTGGCCGATCAGGTCGTCGAAGGAGCGCGGCCGGTACTTGCGCGCAAGCACGCGATAGGAGCCCGTGGAGCGTCCCGTCTCACCCTGGTCGTGCGTGCTCTCAGCCATGCCGTCTCGTCTAGATGCGCCTTGCGCCCGGACACTAAAGGAACGGGCGTCGATTGGAACCCGCCCCGGGCCGTCCCGAGCGGCTTTTGGCCGGATGCGGGCCGATCAGCAAGCGGGCTTTCGGAAAGCCCGGCGCTCGAAGAGCCCGGCGCTCGGAAAGCGAAGCCGGCAAATCCGGGGATGGTGCGGCACCGCGCCGCAAAGTCGCCGCCTTCCGCTCGGACTGGAGGAGGAACGAATACGATCGCCCATTGCCCCCTGCCGCCCCCCCTTTGCCGCCCGTTGCGCCGGCACCCAGAAGAGGCCCGCTCCATGACCCTGTCCCGGTTCCAGAAGCTTCGCCGCCTCATGCTGGCGCTGGGGCTGGCGGCAAGCCTCGCGCCGCTTCTCTTCATCCGGCCGGTCTGGGACGAGGCGAATCACTTCACGATCGAGATGGCCGGCGCGGCGCTGATCGCGATCGGCATTCTCGGCCGGCTCTGGTGCACGCTCTATATCGGCGGGCGCAAGGCGCGCGAGATCGTCGATGTCGGCCCCTACTCCATGTCGCGCAATCCGCTCTACGTCTTTTCCGCGATCGCGGCGGCCGGCATGGGGGCGCAGACCGGCAGCCTCCTCATGGCGCTCGCCTTCGCGCTTCTGACGTGGCTCGCCTTTTCCGTGGTGATCCGGCGCGAGGAGCAGCATCTCGCGGCGCTGTTCGGCGCGCCCTATCTCGCCTATTGCGCGCGCGTGCCGCGCTTCCTACCCGACCCCCGCCTGTTTCGAGACGACAACACGCTGACCGTGACGCCGCACCGGCTTTATCGCACGCTCGGAGACGGCCTGTTCTTCTTCGCCGCCATTCCCGCCTTCGAGACGATCGAGCACCTGCAGCAGTCCGGCGTCATCGACGCGGCGCTCTACGTCTACTAGACCTCAGGACAGGACATGCGGGCGAGGCGTTTCGCCCGTTCGCGAGGCGTGAGGCTTGAGCGATGCCGGCAGTGCGGCTCGGCATTCGCGACGATGTGAGCGGGGAAAGGACCCCAGCCGGCTTCGTCCCGGGCTCCGAAACGCGCAAGCCGAAAAGCCCCGCCCCGGTCGAGGCTTGGCGCAGCGCTGAAAAAGGGCGAGGAAAAGGGTGGGAGGCTGGCACGATGACCCGCGCCGGATTCACCTGGGCTGCTTCCTTCCGGACCTGACCCGGTTGGCGAGCGGCTCGTCCACCACCAACCTCCCGCCGCTCATATCGTGGAGAATTCAGCCGAATGCAAGCCGCATACGATCACGAACTCGACGCGCGCCTTCGCGCCGACACGTTTCCCGTCCTCGACCTACCCTTGTCCCAGCTTCTCCTGATGAACGACCGGCGCTGGCCCTGGGCCATCCTCGTGCCGCGCCGCCCGGGCATCACAGAGCTTTTCGACCTCGATGAGGCCGACCGGCATCAGCTCGACGCCGAGGCCTGCCGCGTGGCGCAGGCCCTGAAGACGCTCGCCGGCGCCGAAAAGATGAACATCGCCACCCTCGGCAATGTGGTGCGGCAGTTCCATCTCCATGTCGTCGCGCGCTCCTCGGGCGATGCGAACTGGCCCGCCCCCGTCTGGGGGTTCGGCTCGCGCCAAGCCTATTCCCCGTTCGAGGCCGAGGCGACCGTCGCCCGCCTGCAAGAAAGCCTGTCATGACAGATCAGCCCATTCGCCTCGGCTTTGCCGGCAACCGCCTCGTCCGCGACGGGGAAACGAGGGGCGAGGCGACGCTTGAAGAGGCGCTCGCGCACGAAGACGCCGGCCTCTATCTCCAGGCGGACGGGCTCTGGCTGGCGCGCGCGGCGGGCGAGACGGTGGATGCGCTGTTCGACCTGACTGCGGCGCGGACGATCTTCGGAGAGACCGAGATCGAGATCCTGCTCGGCCACACAGCACAGGGTCATCCCCGCCTTGCCGCCCGACTGGGAGCGGAGCGGATCGCCGCGCTCGGCCTTGAGGGCGAAGGGGCGGAGCGAAGGCTGGGCGGCCTGCCCATGCTCGATCTGCGCGCACTCGCCATGCGGGCCGCGCTCGACGCGGACACCGAAGGCCAGTTGGCCCAGGCCGCCCATCTCCTGAACTGGCACGGCTCGGCGCGATTCTGCGGGCGCTGCGGCTCGCCCACCGTCTCCGATTCGGCAGGCTTTCGGCGGCGCTGCACGGCCTGCGACCACATGATCTTTCCGCGCACCGACCCGGTGTCGATCATGCTGGTGCATGACGGGGCGGGGAACTGCCTGCTCGGGCGCCAGCCGCATTTTCCCGAGAAGATGTGGTCCTGCCTCGCCGGCTTCATCGAGGCGGGCGAGACGATCGAGGACGCCGTGCGGCGCGAGACCTTCGAGGAGGCCGGGCTCACGGTCGGCGCGGTCGCCTACCACTCGTCCCAGCCCTGGCCCTTTCCCGGCTCGCTGATGATCGGCTGCATGGCGCATGCGCTGACGCAGGAGATCCATTTCGACGGGCTGGAGTTGGAGGACTGCCGCTGGTTCAGCCGGGAGGCGGCGCGGGCCATGCTGGACGGGCGGCACGAGGAGGGCATCACCCTGCCAGCGCCGTTCGCCATCGCGCATCATCTGATCCGTGCCTTTTGCGAAGGCAAAGAGGGCGCGATTGCCGCCATTTGAGGCAGAAGCTTAACCGAAGATGAAGAGCGAACTGGTCATGCCATGCGCAGGCTGCACAACTGGCGTGCAGAGTTTGCTCTCCTAGAAGGCAGGTCGGAGGCGTATATCAGGGTCAACGAACGAACCCACTGGAACAATCCGATGATCACCGACATCGCCTCCCGCCTCCGCAATTTCCGCTCGCACCGCCGCACCGTTGCCGAGCTCGCCCGTATGGACGACCGCATGCTGAGCGACATCGGCGTGCTGCGCGGCGACATCGAGCGCATGGTCCGCGTCGGCCGCTAAGCGCCCGCGACATCCGAAGCCTCTCAGGCTTCAAATGACGAAAGCCCCGCCGAGCGGGGCTTTTTGCTGTCTGGGCCCTAGAGTCTGTTTGGAAACTCGGTCGGGTCGGTCCAACGGGTCTTTTTCGCCGTCGCTTCGTTGCCAATCCTAGCCGATGCCGCCGGCATCGACTGCGGTTGGCGCCTCGCGACACCCAAAAATCCCTCGCCGGCCCTCCGCCGCCGAGTTTCCAAACGGACTCTTGGATGACGAAAGCGGCGGCCGAAGCCGCCCTTGCCTATTCGCCGATAGCGGGCGCTGGAATGTCGGGCCGGTTGGCCGCCGCCGGGTAGACGCCCAGAATGGCGAGGCGCTTGGAGAAGAAGGCCAGTTCCTCCAGCGCGTGGGCGACGCCGACATCCTCCGGGTGGCCCTCGATATCGGCATAGAACTGCGTCGCCACGAACTTGCCTTCCAGCTGGTAGCTCTCCAGCTTGGTCATGTTGACGCCGTTGGTGGCGAAACCGCCCAGCGCCTTGTAGAGCGCGGCGGCGACGTTGCGCACTTCGAACACGAAGGTCGTCACCACCCGTTGGCCATTGTTGGCGGCCCAAAGCGCCTTGCCCGCCTCCTTGCGCGTCAGAACGACGAAGCGCGTGGCGTTGTGCTCGGCGTCCTCGACATTCTCGGCCAGGATGTCGAGCCCGTAGAGCTCGGCCGCCAGACGCGGCGCGAGGGCGGCGACGTTGCGCTCCTCCATTTCCGAGACGATACGCGCGGCACCGGCCGTGTCGCCCGAAACCACCGGCTTCCAGCCATTGCGCCGGATGATGCCCCGGCATTGGCCGAGCGCATGGACATGGCTGTGGACTTCGGAAATCTCCGAAAGCTGCGTGCCGCGCTTGGCCATGAGCTGGAAGCGGATCGGCAGGAAGAACTCGCCGACGATATGCAGGCCCGAGGCCGGCAGGAGATGGTGAACGTCGGCGACGCGCCCCGCCAGCGTGTTCTCGATCGGGATCATGGCGAGATCGGCCGCGCCGTTCTGCACGGCGGCGAAGGCGTCCTCGAAGCTCGGGCAGGGCAAGGGTTCGAGCCCGGGATACATGGTCTGGCAGGCCATGTCGGAATTGGCGCCGCGCTCGCCCTGGAAGGCGATGCGCCCGGTGCGCGCGGCGGGACGGAACGCGCGTCGCGCTTCCTCCAGCTGATAGGCCGTGTCGACGCCGAGCGGCACGGCATCGACGATCTCGGCGTCGATCCGCATCCCCGCTTCCAGCGCACGCAGCTGCTCCAGCCGCTCGCGCACCTCCAGCGGCGAAGGCGGCAGCGCCACGAAGCGCTCCAGCGCGGCGCGGCGATAGGCATAGATGCCGACATGGTGGAACAGCGGCCCCTCGCCCGTCGGGGCGGTGGCACGGGTGAAGTAGAGCGCGTTCAGCCGGCGGTCGCCGTTCGGCGTGCCGATCAGCTTCACGACATTGGGATCCTTCGCGTCGGCCTCGGTCGCGATCTCCACCACGACGGTCGCGATATCGCAGGCCGGGTTCTCGAAGGGCTTCAGCACGGCGCGCACCGTGTCCGGTTCGATGGTCGGCAGATCCCCTTGCAGGTTGACGATCACGTCCACCTCGCCGGCCGGGTCGATCGCCCGCAAGGCCTCGAAGATGCGGTCCGAGCCGGACGGGTGGTCGGCGCGCGTCATCACCGCCTCGAAGCCCGCCGCCTCGACCGCGCGCAGCACCTCGGCGCTGTCGGTCGCCACCACGACGCGGCCGATCGCGGCGTCGCGCGCCCGCTCCGCCACACGCACGATCATCGGCGCGCCGGCGATGTCGGCCAGCGGCTTGTTGGGCAGGCGCGTCGAGGCAAGGCGCGCGGGAATGAGGACGAGTGTGGACATGACAAGGATTCCGGCCCGAATGCGCGCCATCTCGCGCCCGAATGCGCGAGATAGTACGGAGCTGTGACAGGTGGGCGCTTGATCCATTCCGGACGGAATGTCAGAACGCTTCCAGACTTTGCGTGCCTTTGGAAAGCTGGGGGACCGAAGGCTGGCGCGAGAGGGCGAACCAGCCGGCCTCCCGAGCTATCGAAAGACACGCCAGGGGGCTTATAGGGGGTGCCGTCACACGGCAAAAGCCCCGATGCGTTTCGAGGGAAAGGAGAACCTCTCTTTTCCCGCCCGAAACGGAAATGAGATTACGGAGGCCGGGGCAACAGCTGCGAAGCGGCTGGGGTTGCGGCATCCGACACGACGTGTCCGCAGTGTTCGCCGGTCGCCGGGCCGGTTGGAGAGGGAGCCGCCCAGCAACATGGATTCATTCGAGGCCAATAAGATCTTCGGCGCCATTCTGGGCTCCGTGTTCGTTCTGTTCGGCGGCAGCCTTCTGGCCGAAGCCATCTTCCATTCCGAAGCGCCGGAAAAGCCGGGATTCGCCATCACCGCCGCCGAGCCGACCGCCGGCGGCGGCGCGGCGCCGGCCGCCAACGAGGTGACGCCGGTCGGCAAGATCATGCAGACCGCCAACGCCGAGGCGGGCGCGGCCGTGTTCAAGCGCTGCCAGGCCTGCCATAGTGGCGAGAAGGGCGGCCCCAACAAGGTCGGTCCCGACCTTTGGGGCATCGTGAACCGGCCCATGGCCGCGCACGAAGGCTTCTCCTATTCCGCGGCGATGACCGAGTTCTCCAAGGGCAAGACCGTCGCCTGGGACTGGGATCACCTGAACCACTTCCTGCACGGCCCCAAGCAGTACATTTCCGGCACGGCCATGGGCTTTGCCGGCCTGCCGAAGGACCAGGAGCGGGCCGATCTCCTGGCCTATCTCGGCACGCTGGCCGACAGCCCGGTTCCCCCGCCCGCGCCCGATGCCGGCGCGAGCGAGGCGGCCGCCGAGGCCCCGGCCGAGGGCGACGCGGCCGCGCCGGCCGCGACCAATCCGGCCACCACCACCAACACGGGCACGGTGGGCAACGACCCGGTGACGCAGCCGCAGGGCGCCGGCACGACCGACGCCACCACGGGCGCGACGCCGACCACCCCGCCATCGGGCGCCGTGCCCGTGACCGGCGGCAACGCGACCTCGGCACCGCCGCAGGCGCCGACCCCGGCCGAGGCGCAGAACCCCGGCAACGCTCCGGCCCCGCCGGCTCCGCTGCCTGACGCACCGGCAGCGCCCGCCCCCGCCGCCCCGGCGGCCCCTGCCCCGGCGCAGTGACCGCAGCCGACTGAAACCGAAAAGGCCGGGCGGCGACGCCCGGCCTTTTCGTGTTGTGGCAACGCTTAACTGCTTCTCATGGTGGCTTTGCACGGAAGCCGGCGCCCACTGCGACGGTTCGCCCCGCGTGATGGAAGCGGCCCTCGTACCGGCCGCGGCAAGACCGCCGCTACGCCGCGCCGCCAAAACCTGCGGGCATAGACACGAGCGCTGCGAAGATTACACTTTGCCGTATGAAGCGCCTCCCGCCCGAGGATGGCCATATTGATCCCGCCGTCTGCACGGGCTGGGCCGTCTCGGCCTCGTCCGCGCCCCTCCCATCTGGAGTTCGTCTTGCCGATCGCATCCCGCGCCGCCTCCCTCCTTCTCGCGTCCGCGCTTCTCGCCGGCACCGCGCTGCCCAGCTTCGCGCAAGGGGCGCCCACGCAGTCGGAACAAGCCGGCACAGCCGCAGGGCCGGCGGCCCAGGAAGGCGAGTGGAAGACGTGGTCCTCGATCATTCAACCGACGAAATACGGCGAAAGCTTCCAGCACTACGACTATGTGAACCCGAAGGCGCCGAAGGGCGGCGCCCTGCGCCTGTCCGCGCCCGGCACGTTCGACAGTTTCAATCCCTTCCCCGTGCGCGGAACGCCGGCAGCGGGCTTCGCTGCATTGGGAGGTGGCATCGCCTATGACACGCTGTTGGACCAGGCGCCCGACGAACCGGGCACCAGCCATGCGCTGATCGCCGAAGCGCTGCGCTATCCCGCCGACTTCTCCTCCGCGACCTTCCGGCTCGACCCCGACGCCAAGTTCCAGGACGGCCAGCCGATCACTCCCGAGGACGTGATCTGGAGCTTCGAGACGGTGACGGCGCTCTCTCCGCTCTATGCCAACTATTATCGCAGCGTCACCAAGGCGGAGAAGACCGGCGAGCGCGAGGTCACGTTCCGCTTCAACCAGACCGGCAATCGCGAACTGCCCAACATCATGGGCGATCTCGTGGTGCTGCCGAAACACTGGTGGGAGGGCACGGGTCCGAACGGCCAGAAGCGCGACA
This sequence comes from Aureimonas sp. AU40, assembly GCF_001463785.1. NCBI lineage: Bacteria > Pseudomonadati > Pseudomonadota > Alphaproteobacteria > Hyphomicrobiales > Aurantimonadaceae > Aureimonas > Aureimonas sp. AU40. The sequence goes on along the minus strand of NZ_BBWL01000001.1, from coordinate 49,807 downwards.
TCACGAACCCGACGCTGGAAATCCCGGTCGGCTCCGGGCCCTACCGCGTGAAGAGCTTCGACGCCGGCTCCGCCATCGTCTGGGAGCGCGTGCCGGACTATTGGGCGGCCGCGAAGGCCCCTCGCATCGGCCGATTCAACTACGACGAAATCCGCTACACCTATTTCCGCGACCAGAGCGCCTCCTGGGAGGCCTACAAGCGCGGCGGCTTCCAGGATTATCGGCTGGAGAACAGCGCCGGCCGCTGGGCGCAGGGCTACAATTTCCCCGCCTTCAACGACGGCCGGGTGAAGAAGATGGCCGTGCCGTCGGGGACCGGAGAGCCCATGCAGGGCTACGTCATGAACACGCGGCGCGAGAAGTTCGCCGACCCGCGCGTGCGTCAGGCGCTGACGCTGGCCTTCAACTTTCAGGACATGAACAAGAACCTGTTCTATGGCCTGTACAAGCGAACCTCGAGCTATTTCCAGGGAACGGAGCTGGCCTCCTCGGGTCTGCCGAGCGAGGGCGAGCTGAAGCTGCTCGAACCACTGCGGGACAAGATCCCGCCCGAGGTCTTCACCAAGCCCTTTACGTTGCCCGACTATTCGCAGCCCAATGCCGAGCGCACCTATCTCAAGCAGGCCTTCGACCTTCTGACCGCCGCCGGTTGGACGCGAAAGGGCTCCCAGCTCGTCAACGCCAGAGGCGAGCCCTTCACGATCGAGTTCCTGGCGGCCGATCCCTCCTCCTCGCGGACGATCGATCCCTTCGCCAACCAGTTGAAGCGGCTGGGCATCCAGACCACGACGCGCATTGTCGACGTGTCTCAGTATCAGGCGCTGAGCAACAATTTCGACTTCGACATCGTCACCGACCTCATGGCCCAGTCGCTCTCGCCCGGCAACGAGCAGCGCGAGTTCTGGACGACGCCGGCCGCTTCTCTGCCGGGGAGCCGCAACATGGCCGGCATCCGCAACGAGGCGGTGGACGCGCTGGTGGACAAGGTCATCTACGCGCCCGATCGCGACAGTCTCGTCACCGCCGTCCATGCGCTCGACCGCGTGCTCCTGTGGAACTTCTATGTCGTTCCGCAGTGGAACAACCCGGAAATCTGGCTGTCCTACTGGAACAAGTTCGGCATGCCCGAGAAACAGCCGGCCTATGCCGGGATCGACCCGTTCTCTTGGTGGGTGAAGGGCGAGGTGCCCGTCAACACGCCGGCCGACGCGGCGGCGGCCGAAAAGGCTGATCCGTCCGCACCGCCCGCCATTCCCCCCGCGCAGCCCCCGGTCACGCCGTGACGGAGAGCTTCCGCATCCTGTCGCGCCGGGACTTCGGCAAGCTGGCGCTCGCCGGGGCGGCGCTCGCGAGCGCGCCCGGCCGCCTCTTCGCCGCCAGTCCGCCGGGCACCAAGCTGCACGGGCTCTCGGCCTTCGGCGATGTGAAATATCCCACCGGCTACGAGCGGTTCGACTATGCCAGCCCGGAAGCGCCGGAGGGTGGGCGCTTCGTGTTTACCGTGCCGAACTGGGTGCTCAATCAGGCGCCCGACACGTTCGACACGTTCAACACCTTCATCCTGCAGGGCAACGCGCCGCCGCGCATCGAGCTGCTCTATGACGGGCTGATGCTCTCGACCCTGGACGAGCCGGACGCGATCTACTGCCATCTGGCGGAGAGCGTCTCGGTCTCGCCAGATGGCAACACGTTCCGCTTCGAGCTTCGGCCGGAGGCGCGCTTTTCCACCGGGGCGCCCGTGCTGGCCGGCGATGTCGCCTTCTCCTATCGCACGATGAAGGCCGAGGGGCATCCGAGCCTTGCCATCACGCTAGCGGAAGTGGCCGAGGTCACGGCGGAGGGCGAGCGCACGGTCGCGATCCGCTTCACCGGGCGCCAGACGCTGCCGACCGCGCTTCAGGCCCTGTCGATCCCGATCGTGCCCGAAAGCTTCTTCAAGGACCGCCCCTTCACCGAGGGCGGCTTCACGGAGATTCCGGGCTCGGGCCCCTACAAGGTTGGCCGCTACATCGCGGGGCGCTTCATCGAATACGAGAAGCGTTCAGACCATTGGGCCAGGGACATGCCCTTCTCGCGCGGGCTCGATCATTTCCAGACGATCCGCGTCGAGTTCTTCCGCGATCGGCAGGCCGCACTGGAGGCCTTCAAGAAAGGCGACTCGACGTTCCGCGAGGAGTTCACGACGCGGGCCTGGGCGACGGAATACGACTTTCCCGCCCTTCGCGCAGGGCGCGTGAAGAAGGCGCAGATCGCGGGCGAGAAATGGCCGCGCTTCCAGTGCTGGGCGCTGAACCAGCGGCGCCAACAGTTCGCGGACGCTAGGGTGCGGCGCGCCATCAATCTCTGCTTCGACTTCGAATGGACCAACGCCAATCTTCTCTACGGGCTGCGCGTCCATTCGCAGTCGCCCTTCGAGAACTCCGACTTCGTGGCGACGGGTGCCCCCTCGCCCGAGGAGCTGGCACTTCTGGAGCCGCTGCGCGCCGACCTGCCGGCGGAGGTCTTCGGCGAAGTCTGGCGCCAGCCGGTCTCGGACGGGTCGGGGACCGACCGGCGACTCCTGCGCGAGGCCTCGACGCTGCTCCAGGCCGCCGGCTGGACGCGCAAGGGCTCGCAGCTGGTGGATGCCAAAGGCACGGTTTTCAGGCTGGAATTCCTCATCAACGACCCCGAGCAGGCCCGCGTCTACGGCAAGATGATCGAGAACATGAAGCTTCTTGGCATCGACGCCTCGATGCGTCTGGTGGACGCCGCGCAATATCAGGACCGGCAGAACCGCTTCGACTTCGACATGATCCTCGGCGCCTTCTCGTTCAATGGCACGCCGACACGCGAGGGCATGGGCCTGTTCTTCGGCTCGGCGGCACGCGAGCGGAACGGCTCCTACAACTATCCCGGCACGGCGAGCCCGGCGGTGGACGCCTTGATCGACAAGATCGGCGAGGCCAAGAGCCGCGCCGATCTCGTCACCGCCATGCGCGCGCTCGACAGGGTGCTGCGCTGGCGGCTCGACTGGTTGCCCAATATCGGCTCGCCCGGCCACAACATCGCCTGGTGGGACATGTTCGGCTTTCGGGACGAGAAGCCCGATTACGGGTTTCCGGTGGAACGCCTCTGGTGGTACGACGAATCCAAGGCGAAGGCGGCGGGGCGCGCTTGAGCGGCGACGCCGGCCGCCCTCCCCCTCGCATGACCGCCCCCCTTTGGAACCGGTGAATGGCCGCCTATATCCTTCGACGTCTGGCTCTCATGATTCCGACCCTGTTCGGGATCATGGCCGTTTCCTTCATCGTCATCCAGTTCGCGCCGGGCGGGCCGGTGGAACAGGTCATCGCCGGGCTGCAGGGCCAGGGCGGCGGCGCGGCCGATCGGCTGGGCGGTGGGGGCGGCGATCTGGCGGCCCAGAGCGGCGACACGTCGGGCTATCGCGGCGCGCAGGGCCTCGACCCCGAATTCATCAAGCGGCTGGAGGTGCAGTTCGGCTTCGACAAGCCGGCCTATGTCCGCTTCGGCGAGATGATCTGGAACTATGCCCGCTTCGACTTCGGGACGAGCTTCTTCTCCAACGCGACGGTCATCGACCTCATCGTCCAGAAACTGCCGGTGTCGATCTCGCTCGGCCTCTGGATCACGCTTCTGTCCTACATCATCTCGATCCCGCTCGGCATCCGCAAGGCGCTGAAGGAAGGCTCGCGCTTCGACACCTGGACCAGCGCCGTCATCATCGTCGCCTATGCGATCCCCGGCTTCCTCTTCGCGGTTCTCCTGATCGTTCTCTTTGCCGGCGGCTCGTTTCTGGACTGGTTCCCGCTGCGGGGCCTCACCTCCGACAACTGGGCCCAGCTGTCCTGGCCGGATCGGATCGTGGACTATTTCTGGCACCTGACGCTGCCGCTCATCGCCCTGGCGCTTTCGGCCTTCGCCACCACGACGCTGCTCACCAAGAACTCGTTCCTGGACGAGATCCGCAAGCAATATGTCACCACCGCGCGGGCCAAGGGCCTCAGCGAGCGGCGCGTGCTTTACGGCCATGTCTTCCGCAACGCGATGCTCATCATCGTCGCCGGTTTTCCCGGCGCCTTCATCTCGGCCTTCTTCTCCGGCTCGCTCCTGATCGAGACCATCTTCTCGCTGGACGGGCTGGGGCTTCTTTCCTTCGAGAGCATCTACAAGCGCGACTATCCCGTGGTCTTCGCCACGCTCTACATCTTCTCGCTGATGGGCCTCCTGACCACGCTGATCTCCGACCTCACCTATACCTGGATCGATCCCCGCATCGATTTCGAGCGGCGGGAGGTTTGAGCATGGCCCGGAAAAGTGGAACCCGGTTTTCCGGACCAGCCATGCGGCGGGAGGTCTGATCCATGGTCAGCTTGCAGGACCGCCCGCCCGAGACGATTAAGGCCGAGGACGCCAAGGCCGATTCCGGCGCTCTGGCGCAGATGGCGCCGCCGATGGAGACGCTGCGCCCACCGCGCCTTTCGCCTTTGAACCAACGCCGCTGGCAGAACTTCAAGGGCCATCGGCGCGGCTGGTGGTCGCTCTGGATCTTCCTCGTGCTCTTCGTGGTGACGCTCGGCGCCGAGTTCGTCGCCAACGACCGGCCGGTGCTGATCTCCTACAAGGGCGAGTACTACGCGCCGATCTTCAAGGACTATCCGGAAGAGGTCTTCGGCGGCTTCCTGCCCGTCACCAACTACCGCGACCCCTTCATTCAGGAGGAGATCGCGGCCAATGGCTGGATGGTCTGGCCGCCGATCCGTTATTCCTATGCCAGCGTCAACAACGAGATCCCGGTTCCCGCCCCCTCGCCGCCGTCCTGGACCTTCTCGAAGGAGGAGCGTTGCGCCCGTTACCCCGGCGGTGTCAGTGATCCCAACTGCACGATCGGCAACTGGAATTGGCTCGGCACGGACGATCAGGCGCGCGACGTTCTCGCCCGGCTGATCTACGGTTTCCGCGTCTCTGTCCTGTTCGGCCTGATCCTGACCGCCGCCTCGGCCGTGATCGGCGTCTTCGCCGGCGCGGTGCAGGGCTATTTCGGCGGCTGGGTCGATCTTCTCTTCCAGCGCTTCATCGAGATCTGGAGTTCGATCCCGGTTCTCTATCTGCTCTTGATCGTCGCCGCGATCCTGCCGCCGGGCTTCTGGATTCTGCTGGGCATCATGCTGCTCTTCTCCTGGGTCTCGTTCGTGGGCGTGGTGCGCGCCGAGTTCCTGCGCGCGCGCAACTTCGAATATGTGAACGCGGCGCGCGCGCTCGGCGTCGGCGACTGGACCATCATGGGCCGCCACCTCCTTCCCAACGCCATGGTGGCGACGCTGACCTTCCTGCCCTTCATCCTGAACGGCTCGATCACGACGCTGACCTCGCTCGACTTCCTCGGCTTCGGCTTGCCGCCCGGCTCGCCCTCGCTGGGCGAGCTTCTGGCGCAGGGGCGCAACAATCTCCAGGCCCCCTGGCTCGGCATTTCCGGCTTCGTCGTCCTCTCTCTGATGCTGTCGCTGCTCGTCTTCATCGGCGAGGCGGTGCGCGACGCCTTCGACCCCCGCAAGAGCTTCCGGTGACGTAAGATGGGCGAACACAAGCGGATCGTGATCGAGGACTATCCCGTCGAGAACCTGCCCGAGGAACTGCGCGGCGGGATCGAGCCGGGGCACCGGGTGACGGTGACGGTGGAAGAGGCGTCGGATCGCTGGTCCGATCTGTTCCGGCGGATCGACGCCTATCAGAGCGCCAACGCACGGCCCGTCACCACCGAGGAGGCCGTCGCGCGCGTGCGTGCGCTTCGAGACGAGTGGGACTGACGGCCGTGGCTGCGGTCTATCTCGACGCCAATATCCTGATCGAATCCGTGGAAGGCCCGCATGCGGACTTCCTGCGTCTCGTGCGCCGTCTCACCGGTGAGGGGCGCCGCTTCGTGACGAGCGAACTCACGCTGGCGGAGGTGCTGACCAAGCCTTTCGCCGAGGCATCATCCGATCTCCTTTGCATCTACGAGGATCTTCTCGCGGCGGACGGGCTGGTGGAAACGCTGCCGGTCGACCGCGCGGTGCTACGCGAGAGCGCCCGGCTGCGGGCCGAGATCGGGGCGAAGCTGCCGGACATGATCCATCTGGCGACGGCCCGTCTGGCAGGCTGCGAGATTCTGGTTTCGAACGACAAGCGTCTGCGCGACAAGGGGCCTATCGAACGGCTCTCCATTCTCGAGGCTGCGAAAAGGCTGCAACTGCCATGAGCGCGCATCACCACGACCATTCCCACCGATCGCACGCCCATGCCGGCGGGCACGCCCATGGCGAGGGACACGACCACGCCGCCCATGCGAGCGAGCGCCGACTGGCGATCGCGGCGGGGCTGACCGGCCTCTTCATGCTGGCCGAAGTGGCGGGCGGGCTCATCTCGAACTCGCTGGCGCTGCTTGCCGACGCCGGGCACATGCTGGTGGACTTCGCCGGGTTGGCGCTGGCCTTCCTCGCCATACGCATGGCGCGCCGCCCGGCCGATGCGCGCCGCTCCTTCGGCTACGACCGGTTCCAGATCCTCGTCGCCTATTCCAACGGTCTCGTGCTCTTCGGCATCACCGGCATCATCCTGTTCGAGGCCTGGCGGCGCCTGTCGGACCCCGTGCCGATCCTGGCCGGGCCGATGTTCGCGGTGGCGGTGGGCGGCCTCCTCGTCAACATCGCCGCCTTCTTCGTCCTGCATGGCGGCGACAAGGAGGACCTGAACCTGCGCGGCGCGCTCCTGCACGTGATGGGCGATCTCCTCGGCTCCGTCGCCGCCATCGTCGCCTCGCTCGTCATCTGGCTCACCGGCTGGACGCCGATCGACCCGATCCTCTCGGTGCTGGTCTGTCTCCTGATCCTCACCAATGCCTGGCGCCTCGTGCGCGAATCCGGGCATGTCCTGCTCGAAGGCGCGCCGGCAGGCGTCGATGGAGCCGGCATCGCCGGCAGGCTGACGGGCCGGGTCGAGGGTCTGGCGGATGTTCATCACGTCCATGTCTGGATGATTACCCCGAAGCGCCGCGCCGCGACGCTCCACGCGCGGCTGGCGCCGGGCGCGGACGGGCCGGGCGTCGTGCGAGCCATCAAGGCGACGCTGCGCGAGGAGTTCGCCATCGGCCACGCGACGGTCGAGGTCGAGGGGGAGATCTGCGCCGACGGCGCGCTCGGCTGCACCGACGCGCAGACGCATGACCATGACCATGACCATGGTCACGAGCATTCGCGGGATCGAGGGCACGATCAGGGTGGCCGTCACGACCATGGGCATGGTCACGGCCACGCGCAGGCCCATGTGCACGGGCCGGACTGCAGCCACGACCATCACGACCACGACTCCGCCCCTGGCGCGCACAGCTCGGCCCATCCCGGCGAAACCGCGACGCCCGCCGGCCCGTTGAACGCCCGTCCGGCCTGAGGAGAGCCCCTTGACCCCTGCCGCATCAGCCGCCACCCCGCTTCTCGACGTGCGCGGGCTTCAGGTCGCCTTCTCGCAGGGCGGGGCGACGAGCCTTGCGGTGAAGGGCGTCTCCTTCACCATCGCCAAGGGCGAGACGGTGGCGCTGGTCGGCGAGTCCGGCTCGGGCAAGTCGGTCTCGGCCCTGTCGATCCTGAAGCTCCTGCCCTATCCCGCCGCCAGCCATCCCGGCGGCGAGGTGCTGTTCGGCGGCGAGGACCTGATCCGCGCGCCGGACGCGGCGCTGCGCGCGGTGCGCGGCAACAAGATCTCGATGATCTTTCAGGAGCCCATGTCCTCGCTGAACCCGCTGCACAGTATCGAGCGGCAGATCGGCGAGGTGATGAAGGTCCACCAGGGCCTGTCGGACCGCGCGACGCGCGAGCGCACGCTGGCGCTCCTGCATCAGGTCGGCATCCGCGAGCCGGAAAAGCGGCTCGGCGCCTATCCGCACCAGCTTTCGGGCGGCCAGCGCCAGCGCGTCATGATCGCCATGGCGCTGGCCAACGAACCCGATCTGCTGATCGCCGACGAGCCGACGACCGCGCTCGACGTCACGGTCCAAGCGCAGATCCTGGAACTCCTGAAGAAGCTTCAGGAAGAGCGGCAGATGGGGCTGCTCTTCATCACGCACGATCTCGGCATCGTGCGCCGCATCGCGGACCGGGTCTGCGTCATGACCAAGGGCGAGATCGTCGAGACGGGCCCGACCGCCGAGATCTTCAGCAATCCGCAGCACCCCTACACGAGGCACCTCCTGGCGGCCGAGCCCAAGGGCCGCCCGCCGGCCGCCAACGCCAACGCGCCCGTCGTCATGCAGGGCCAAGACGTGAAGGTCTGGTTCCCAGTGCGCACCGGCCTGTTCCGCAAGATCACGGATCATGTGAAGGCGGTGGACGGGATCGACATCACCGTGCGCGCCGGGCAGACGGTCGGCGTCGTCGGCGAATCGGGCTCGGGCAAGACGACGCTGGGCCTCGCGCTGTGCCGCATGATCTCGAGCAAGGGCCAGATCCGCTTCGACGGCGAGCGGATCGACCAGCGGCCGTTCAAGGCCATGCGTCCCCTGCGCGACCGCATGCAGATCGTGTTCCAGGACCCGTTCGGCTCGCTCTCGCCGCGCATGGCGGTGGGCGACATCATCGCCGAAGGGCTGCGCGTCCATCAGCCGGCGCTGTCTGCCGAGCAGCGTGACGCGCGCGTCGTCTCCGCCCTCAACGAGGTCGGGCTCGACCCGGCGACGCGCTTTCGCTACCCGCACGAATTCTCCGGCGGCCAGCGCCAGCGCATCGCGATCGCCCGCGCCATGGTGCTTCAGCCGCGCTTCGTGATGCTGGACGAGCCGACCTCGGCGCTCGACATGAGCGTGCAGGCGCAGGTCGTGGACCTCCTGCGCGATCTCCAGCGCAAGCACGATCTCGCCTATCTCTTCATCAGCCACGACCTCAAGGTCGTGCGCGCGCTTGCCAACGAGGTGATCGTGATGCGCGGCGGGCAGGTGGTGGAGCATGGCCCCTCGGAAGAGATCTTCGAGCGGCCGAAGACCGACTACACCAAGGCGCTGATGGCGGCGGCCTTTCGCATCGAGGCGGCCGGCGCCCAAGAGGTTTCTGAATGAGCGATCCCTATCGGCAGCGGCTGGAAGACCAGCATCTGGACTTCACCGTAGAGCGCGAGGAGCGGCTCTGCGACGGGTTTCGCCCGCTGGACTCCGTCACCGTGCGCCATGCGCCGCTAGGGCGCGACGCGTGGCTGACCGCCCGGCGCGAGTTCCTGCGCTCGGGCCATGCCGCGATCGTCATTCCCTACGACCCCGCGCGCGATGAGATCGTGGTGATCCGCCAGTTCCGCATCGGCGCGGCCATGACCTCTGGCAAGGCGGCGGCGCTGGAACTGCCCGCCGGGCTGGTGGACGCGGGCGAGGCGCCGCTTCTGGCCGCGCGGCGCGAGTTGGAGGAGGAGACGGGTCTCGTCGCCTCCGCCATCGCCCCCTGCTTCACCGCCCTCTCCTCCCCCGGCCTATGCGACGAGGTCGCGACCTACTTCCTGGCGCTGGTGGATGCGGGCGCGCTGAACGGGCGCGGCGGCAAGCTGGACGAGCAGGAGGACATCATCGCCGTTCGCGCACCGGTGGACGCCCTGATCGAGGCGGTGGATTCCGGTTCGGTCGAGAACGGCTTCCTTATCACGGCCGCGCACTGGTTCGCCCGCCACGGCCGCGCCCGGGCGCAGCTTCTGCAGGATGCGGCATAGCCTCAGAGGGAAACAGGCCGGGGTCGCCTGGTCAGGGTTTTTCCCCGCTTACCTCGTTGCGAATGCATCGCCGATGCGCCCTCGCATCCGCTGCGCTTCGTGCCTCGTGAGCGAGAAAAATTCCTCGCTCATCCTCTGGCCGCCGCTATTGTCCGAAGTTCCAAGCGTCTCGCCTCTCTTCTTTCCGACCGCGACGAGTGTTCCATGAGCATCCTTCTTTCCGTCACCGGCTTCGACCCGACCCGCTGGCACGACGCCATGCTGGCGGCCGCACCCGGCGAGACGATCATCCTGCGCCCGGCGCAGGCCGGCGATCCCTCGATCCGCTATGCAGTGGTCTGGAAGCAGCCGCCGGGCGTTCTGGAAGGCCTACCGAACCTCGAAGCCGTGTTCTCGCTCGGCGCCGGGGTCGATCACATCCTGGCCGACCGCACGGTGCCGAACGTGCCGATCGTGCGCATCGTGGCTGAGGACCTGACCGCGCGCATGAGCGAATATGTCGTGTGGCGGGTGCTCGACCATCACCGGCGCGGCATGGTCTACCGCGCGCAGCAGGCGGCGCGGCTCTGGAACGAGCGGCGCCAGCCGGCGGCGGGCGAAATCAGGGTCGGCATTCTGGGCCTTGGCGAACTCGGGCGGGACGCGGCCCAGAAGCTGCGCGGCCTCGGCTTCCAGGTCGCGGGCTGGAGCCGGCGCGAGAAGCGCGTCGAGGGCGTCGAGACCTTCCATGGCGAGGACGGGCTCGGCCGGATTCTGGCGTCGAGCGACATCCTGGTCGTGCTCCTGCCGCTGACGGCGGACACGCGCGGGCTGATCGACGACGCGTTCCTGTCGCGGCTCAAGCGCGAAACGCCCCTCGGCACGCCGGTTCTGGTCAATGCCGGGCGCGGCGGGCTGCAGGTGGATTCGGCCATCCTGCGCGCGCTCAACGACAACCGCCTGATGGAAGCCTCGCTCGACGTGTTCGAGCGCGAGCCACTGTCTTCCGAGAGCCCGCTCTGGCGCCATCCCCGCGTCTTCGTGACGCCACACGCCGCCGCCTCGTCCGAGCCGGAAGCGCTGGCCCCGATCATCATGCGCCAAATCGCCTCCCATCGGCGCGGCGAGCCGCTGGAAAATCTGGTGGATCGCGGCGCGGGCTACTGAGCCCTTGGGTGACATCTCCCGGGGTCCCGTGGCTGGGAGATGTCACCGACGATGGGAAGCGGACCTTTAGGGGTGCCGTAAGCCTTCGCCGGCGACGGCGGCGGAACGCGCTGGCGCCGGCCTCACGACATGTCGTCAGGCGCTTGCGAACTCCGGCAGGCGGCGGATTGCCAGAACCGAAACGCCCCGCGCCTCCATGCGCGACACGGCCTCCGCCAGGGGCTCGATCGCCGTCATCATGTGATGAGCGTTGGCATGGAGAAGCCGCGCGCCGTCCAGCATGATGCCGACATGGCCGCGCCAGAATACGAGATCGCCGCGCCGGAGCGGCGCGTCCGTCTCGACGCCCTCGCCCAGCGCGATCTGAAGGTCAGTGTCGCGCGGGGCCGAAAGGCCGCAGGCATCGAGCGACACCTGCACGAGGCCGGAACAGTCGATCCCCAACGCCGACTTGCCGCCCCAGAGATAGGCGACGCCGAGAAATCCTTCGGCGACGCCCGCGAAATCGGTTTCGAACGCGCCCGCCGGCTTCATGTGCTGCATCACGACGGCGCCGAACGGGTCGATCAGCCCATAGGTGGCGTTGTGGTCGCTGGCCTCTCCCCGCACGCGCAGCCGCGCGCCGAGCGGCAGGTCGTGCATGGGCGGTCGCTTGATGTCGGGGCCGGGAAACACCAGCGTCCGGCGCACTGAGACCCGGTGCGTCGGCTCCGGCGGCTCGCCGGCGACAAGCGTCACGGTCGGAATCCAGCCGACATAGCCGTCACGCTCCAGCTGCCCCCAGCTCCAGCCCTCCATCGTGTCCTCGAAGACGCGCACCCGCTCGCCGTAAAGCGCCTGGGTTTCCAGCGGCGCGTCGGCCGAGGGGCGGCGGCGCAGGTCGGCCACGGGCATGGCGACATGGGCGGGCTGGCCTTCCACGAAGCGCGCCGCCTCGACGCGGCCTTCGAGACGGCGGTCGGCGAGGTCGGGCCGGTGGGCGTGGAGGCGAGGGTCGAGCGCGGCGGTCATCGGCCCAGCGCTCCCGCTTCGCTCACCAGCCGATCCGCCATTTCGGACACGAAGAGGCTGCCCTCCACGGTGCGGCGCACGAGGACGTTGCGCAGGTCGTTGGGGTCGCGCTGGCGTTCGAGCAGGTTCATGCGTCCCATCGAGTCGAGCGCCCGCGTCACCACGGGCTTGGCCACTTGCAGCTTTTCGGCGAGGCCGCGCACCGTATGGGGCGGCGGGTCGAGATAGATGGTCAGAAGAATCGCAGTCTGCCGGGCGGTGAGATCGGAGCCCGGATGATGCGCCTGGAGCATGGCGTTGCGATAGAGCAGGCGCAAGGCCTGCGCCGGCTTGATGTCGATACCCATAAGCGCCCTCAGGCGCGCCGATTCGCCTCGTGCCCGGCGCGCATCGCCCAAAATTCCGGCACTTTCGGGCGGATTCAAGACCGCCCGTAGCGCTGCGCCAGGACGTGGGCCAGCGCGCGGATGCCCTGCGCCTCGCCGCCCGCCGGCCCGAGCGGACCCGCCTGGGGGCGCCAGCCGTAGACATCGAAATGCGCCCAGCTCTTGGCATTGCGCACGAAACCCTGGAGAAACAGCGCCGCCGTCACCGAACCCGCGAACCCGTCCGTGGTCACGTTGTTGGTATCGGCGATCTTGGAGGCGAGCGCCTTGGCGTAGGGTTTCCAGAGCGGCAGGCGCCAGAGCGGATCGTGCAGCGCCTGGCTCGCGAGCGCGATCTCGCCGGCCAACGCCTCGTCGTCGGTGAAGAAAGGGGGAAGCTCGGGTCCGAGCGCCACGCGCGCCGCGCCCGTCAGCGTCGCCATGTCGACGAGGATCTCGGGCGATTCCTCGTCCGCCAGGGCCAGCGCGTCGGCCAGGATCAGGCGCCCTTCGGCATCCGTGTTGCCGATCTCGACGCTCTTGCCGAGCCGGCTGCGCAGCACGTCGCCCGGCCGGAAGCTATTTGCCGAAATGGCGTTCTCGACGGCGGGAATGAGCACGCGCAGCCGAACCTTGAGCCGTGAGCCCATGACGAGGCGGGCGAGACCCAGGACGTTCGCCGCGCCGCCCATGTCCTTCTTCATCAGGAGCATGCCGGAGGCCGGCTTGATGTCGAGACCGCCCGTGTCGAAGGCGACGCCTTTGCCCACCAGCGTGACGCGCGGCGCGTCGGCGGGGCCCCAGGTGAGGTCGATCAGGCGGGGCGCGACGCTGGACGCGCGGCCGACCGCGTGGATCATCGGGAAGTTCGCCTCGAGCAGCGCGTCGCCCAGCGTCACGCTCACTTCCGCGCCGAACTCCGTCGCGACTCCTCGCGCCGCCGCCTCGATCCCGTCCGGCAGGAGGTCGTTGGTGGGCGTGTTGATGAAGTCGCGCACGAGATGGACGCTCGACGCCAGGAGCCGAACCTCGCTTTCGTCCGCTCCGGCCGGCAGCACGAGGCGAGGGCCGGGCTTGGCGGGCTTGGTCAGGTAGCGCTCGAAGCGATAGGCGCCGAGCAGAAAGCCGAGCGCGGCGAGCGTGGGGTCGAGCCCGGCCGCCGCATCCAGCGCCCAATCGCCTTCGGGAAGCGCCTGCGCCAGCGCGCCGGTGAGGAGCGCGCGCTCCGCATCGCCCTGCCCTTCCGGCGCGCCGAGGCCGAGCACGGCGCCGGCCAGCCCCGCCTCGCCCGGCAGAAGCGCGACGGAACCGGCGCCAGCCTTGAAGCCCGTCGCCTCCATCCAGCGGCGCGCGGCCTCGGGCAGTTGATCGAGGCCGCCCTCGGGCGCGGCGTGGATCGGCAGGGCGTTGGCGGAGGAGGAGAGAAGGCGGTCGGTCATGGGAAAGGCTCGCGAACGTCAGCCCCGCGAAATGGTCGGGACTTAGGGGTTAACGAAAGATGACCCGTCCGCATCCTGCCCGCGGCGGGTGGAAGGAACGGAAAAGCCGATGCGCCGATTCAGAAACGAGGACGCCGCGCCGACCTACGCCCGCCCGAGGCCGGGTGCAAGGCGAGGCGCGCTGGCTCTGCTGCTTCTGGCAGGTCTGGCGGCGAGCGGCTGCACGCAGACCTCGCGCATGCACACGGGCTCGATCGCCCCACGCGGCGAGGCGCCGCCCAAGCGCGACCTCTCGTCCATGACATCGGAAGAGCTGAGCGGCGCGATCCGCATCTATGGCGCATCCTACGAGCGCGACCCCAAGAACAAGGACGTGGGCCTCGCCTACGCTTCGGCCCTTCAGACGGCGGGCCGCAACGACCAGTCGCTGGCGGTGATGCAGCAGGTGGCGATCGCCCATCCCAACGACCGCGACGTGCTCGGCGCCTATGGCAAGGCGCTGGCGGCGGCGGGCGAACTGCCCAAGGCGCTGGAAACGATCCGCCGCGCCCAGACGCCGGACCAGCCCGACTGGCGGCTCCTGTCGGCGGAAGGCGCGATCCTCGACCAGCTCGGCCAGCCCGACAAGGCGCGCATCGTCTACGAAAAGGCGCTGACGCTGGAGCCGAACGAGCCGTCGATCCTGTCCAATCTCGGCATGTCCTCACTTTTGCAGAACGACCTGAAAGGCGCCGAGACCTATCTCAGTCGCGCCGCCTCCAAGCCCGGCGCCGATCCGCGCGTTCGCCAGAACCTGGCGCTGGCGGTGGGCCTCCAAGGGCGCTTCGGCGAGGCCGAGAAGATTGCCTCCGACGTGCTCTCGCCCGACGAGGCGCGGGCCAATGTCGCCTATCTCAAGCAGATGTTGGCGCAGCGCAACACCTGGAGCGAGCTGAAGAGCGAACGCCGGGGCTGACGGGCGCCCCGCCTCCCCTTCCCGGCTCTAGAACCGCCGGCGGGACGATTGGCGGCGGCGTTGCCAACACGGCGCGCGCTCGCCCGCTACAGCATCGGCATGACCTTGATGATGGCCGGGCCGATGATGACGGCGAAGAGCACCGGCAGGAAGAACACCATCATGGGCACGGTGAGCTTGGGCGGCAGCGCGGCGGCCTTGCCCTCGGCCGCCGTCATGCGCTGGTCCCGGCTTTCCTGCGCCAGGGTGCGTAGCGCGACGCCGAGCGGCGTTCCGTAGCGCTCGGCCTGGACGAGGGCCGTGCAGACCGAGCGAACCGATTCCAGCCCGGTGCGCGCGGTGAGGTTCTCGTAGGCCTGCCGGCGGTCCGGCAGGTAGGAAAGCTCGGCGCAGACCAGCACCATCTCCTCCGCCAGCGGCACGGACTGAATGCCGATCTCGTCCGCCACGCGCCGGAACGCGGCCTCGATGGAATTGCCCGATTCCACGCAGATCAGGAGAAGGTCCAGCGCGTCCGGCCAAGCGCGCCGGATCGACTGCGCGCGCTTCTTGCCGGCATTGCCGACGAAGAGGATAGGCGCGTAGAACCCGGCATAGGCGCCCAGGATGCAGACGAAGACCCGCATGAAGAAGGCGCGGTCGGCCATCATCCCGAGACCGAAAATATAGAAGGCCGCCAGAAGGCCGAACACGAGCGGCAGGGCGACACGGCAGAACAGGAACAGCGTCAGCGCGCGATGCGTGCGGAAGCCCGCGATGCGCAGCTTCGTCATCGTCGCCTCGTCCAGAAGCGCCTTGCGAAGGTCCAGCGCCTCGACCACCTTGGCGGCGAAGGAGCGGTCCGCCTGCTTGCGCAGGGTGACGCGCCCGCCGTCCCGCTCGTTGGCCATGCGGCTGCGCTCGCGCGCGCGGACCTGATCGCGCTCCAGCGCCACGGCCTTCATGCGCCCCTTCATTTCCTGCCCCGACAGGAGCGGCAGCACCAGGGACACGAGGGTGGCGAACATGGCGACGGCCACGAAGAGGCCGAGCGCCACATGGCTGGACAGGCCGAACATCTGCAACACGGCGTCCATGCGAACCTCAGAAGTCGAAATTGATCATCTTGCGCATCACCAGGATGCCGCACAGCATCCAAAGGCCCGATCCCATCAGGATCATGTGGCCCTTGGGGTCGGTGAACAGAATGGAGATGTAATCGGGCGAGGTAAGATAGACGAGGCCGGCCACGATGATCGGCAGCGAGCCGATGATATAGGCGGAGGCCTTGGCCTCCATGGACATGGCCTTGATCTTGCCCTTCATCTTCTTGCGATCGCGCAGCACGCGCGACAGGTTGTTCAGCGCCTCGGCGAGATTGCCGCCCGACTGGGACTGGATGGAGACGACAATCGCGAAGAAGTTCGTCTCGGGCATGGGCATGCTGGCGTAAAGGCGGCCCACCGCCTCCGTCAGCGGCGCGCCCATCTGCAGCGCCTCGACGATGCGCGCGAATTCCGACCGCACGGGGTCGGGCGTTTCGGAGGCGATCATGCGAAGCGTGTCCTGCAGCGGCAGGCCAGACTTGATGCCGCGCACGATGACGTCGAGCGCATTGGCGAACTCGTCGGAAAAGCTGCGCTGGCGCCGGGTGCGGCGCCAACCCAGAAACCAGTGCGGCAGGCCGAGCCCGGCGGACAGGGCAAGGCCCAGCGACAGGAGAAGCGCGCCGGTCAGCACGAGCATGAACAGGAAGGCGACGACGCCGATGCCGGCGCAGCCGAGCCAGTAGGCGCGCGGCGCGAAGTCGAACCCGGCCTGCCGGATGCGCGCCTCGAGCGTGAGCTTGCGCATGTTGTCGCTGCGCTTGCGGTTCTTTTCCTCGAAGTCCTGAAGTGTCGCCTGCAGCGTCTTGCGCCGCTTGGACACTTCCTGCATCCGGTCGCGCGCCGCCTGGCGCAGAGCCAGATCGTTCTCGGACGCCGAGAACTGCTCGAAGCGCGAGCGCGCGGCCTTGTCGCTTTCGAAGCGCGGCTGGAGCACGCCGTAGAGAAGGGCGCCGGTCGACAGCGCGACGAGGGCCACGAACAGAATCGTGATCACACCCCGCGCTCCACTTCCACATTCGCCGCGTCGAGCGCGCGGGCCAAGCGCTGCTCTTCGTTGTAGTAGCGCGCGCGGTCCCAGAAGGCCGGCCGGCCGATGCCGGTGGAGCGGTGGCGCCCGACCAGCCGGCCGCGCGAATCCTCGCCCAGGATGTCGTAGAGAAAGAGATCCTGCGTGATGATCACGTCGCCTTCCATGCCCACGACCTCGGTGATATGGGTGATGCGGCGCGAGCCGTCGCGAAGGCGCGCGGCCTGGATCACCACGTCCACCGAGCCGACTATGATCTCCTTGACCGTGCGCGAGGGCAGCGAGAAGCCGCCCATGGCGATCATGGATTCCATGCGGTTCAGGCATTCGCGCGGGCTGTTGGAGTGGATCGTGCCCATGGAGCCGTCATGGCCCGTATTCATCGCCTGCAGGAGATCGAAGACCTCGGGTCCGCGCACTTCGCCGACGATGATCCGCTCGGGCCGCATGCGCAGGCAGTTCTTGACGAGGTCGCGCATGGTGATCTCGCCTTCGCCCTCGATATTGGGCGGGCGGGTTTCGAGACGCACGACATGGGGCTGCTGGAGCTGGAGCTCGGCCGAGTCCTCGCAGGTGATGATGCGCTCGTCTTCGTCGATATAGCGTGTCAGGCAGTTGAGAAGCGTCGTCTTACCCGAGCCCGTGCCGCCGGAGATCACAACGTTGCAGCGCACGCGGCCGATGATCTCGAGGATGGTCGCCCCTTCGGGCGAGATGGCGCCGAAGTCGACGAGCTGCGGCAGGGTCAGCTTGTCCTTCTTGAACTTGCGGATGGTCAGCACCGTGCCGTCGATGGCGAGCGGCGGCGCGATGACGTTGACGCGCGAGCCGTCCGGCAGGCGCGCGTCGCAGATAGGCGAGGATTCGTCGACGCGCCGGCCGACCTGGCTGACGATGCGCTGGCAGATGTTGAGAAGCTGCTGGTTGTCGCGGAAGCGCACCCCCGCCTCGATCACCTTGCCGTCGACTTCGATGAAGGTCTGCCGCGCGCCGTTCACCATGATATCGGCGATGTCGTCGCGAACCAGAAGCGGCTCCAGCGGGCCGTAGCCGAGCACGTCGTTGCAGATATCGGCGAGCAGGTCCTCCTGCTCGGCGATCGTCATCGCGAAATTCTTGATCGAGATGATGTCGTTGACGATGTCGCGGATTTCCTCGCGCGCCATCTCGGTTTCCAGCCGGGCCAACTGGCTGAGATCGATCGTGTCGATCAGCGCGGCGAAGATCTTGCTCTTGGTCTCGTAGTAGCTGTCCGAGCGTGCCCGGACGGCCTGCACGGGCGCCGGCGCCTCGGGCGCCGCCTTGGCGGGCGCGGCGCGCGGCGGGGGAGCCGCCTCGCCGCGCGAGACGGGTGCCGGGGCCGGCGTCGCGGGGAGCGCAGGCGCGGCCGGCGCCTGCCGTGCCATCGTGCCCGTCTCGTTTCCACGCTTGCCGAACATGTCGTCCTGTTCCTTCCGCTTGCCTTGCGAGGCCATGGCGGCGCCTCGAACCGTGCCCGCGCCGGCGAACCGGAGCGGGACTGTCTTTCAGTCTTGGCGCTAGCGCCGGCGCATCAGCGCGCGCAGCCCGCCCAGCGCCTGTTTCGGCGCCTGCTTGGCCACGGCCCGTCCGGTCAGCGCATGCGCCATCTCGTTGAAGGCGAGCGTGGCGGCATGCTTGCCGTCGAGCTCGGCCAGCATGCGCCCCGTGTTGGCGGCCGTGCCGAACACCAGCGGGTCGAAGGCGATCTGCGCCATGAGTTGAACGCCCAACGGCTCGGCGAACTCGGCCGGGGCGATCTCGGGGCGCTTGGGCACGCCGACGCGGTTCAGTACGAGATGCGGCGGCCGGTCGTTGGGCCGCGCCTTGCGCAGCGTGTCCATCAGGTTCTTGGCGTTGCGCAGGTTAGCCAGATCCGGCTCGGCCACGAGCACGACCTCGTCCGCGCGCTCCAGGACCGTGCGCGTCCAGCCGTTCCAGACATGGGGCACGTCCAGCACGACATGGGGCGTGCCGCGCTGCGCCGCGTCGATCAGCGCCGAAAAGGCCTCCGCCTCGAAGTCATAGGCGCGGTCGAGCGTCGAGGGAGCGGCCAGAAGCGAGAGATGATCGGCGCAGGACACGAGCAAGCGGTCGAGAAACACCTCGTCCAGCCGCTCGGCCGAGAACACCGCCTCCGCCACGCCCTGCGGCGGGTCGCGGTCGAAATCGATATTGGCCGTGCCGAAGGGCAGGTCGAGATCGGCCAGAAGCACGTCGTTGCCGAAGAGCCGGGCCATGGTCCAGCCGACATTATGGCAGAGCGTCGAGGCCCCGGCCCCGCCTTTGGCGCCGACAAAGGCCAGGATGCGGCCGAGCGGATCGCTGCCCTCGGCCATGAAGAGCTGCGAGACGATGGCGAGCACGTCGGCCAGATGCACCGGCGCCAGCATGTATTCCGACACGCCGCGCCGCGTCAGCTCGCGGTAGAGCGAAACGTCGTTGTGATGGCCGACGATCACCACCTTGGAGCCGGGATCGCAGACATCGGCGAGCGATTCCAGCTCGCCCAGAAGCTCGTTCGGCCGCAGGGTGGATTCGAGAAACACGAGATTGGGCGTCGGAGCGGTGGCGTAGTGCTCCACCGCCGCGCGGATGCCGCCCATGTGAACGCGCACATGCGCCTTCACCATGCGCCGGTCGCCCGCCGCCGCCTCGATCGCCTCGCCCACGGCGGCGGTCTCGCAGAAGGCCTGGATGCTGATGCGCGGGACAGGGCGCAGCGCGTCGAGGCGCTGGCGCAGGTCCGTGTCGGAAAGGCGATAGGGGGAATCGCCGGAAGGAAGATCGATCATCGCTTTCGGCCTACCAATTGTAGTCGGACGCCTGACGCGGCGCCTCGGATGCGGTCCGCTCGCCGCGGCGATACTTCTCGACCACGGTGGAGCGGCGTTCCGCGTCGATCTCGCTCATGCCGCGCGGCCCGAGCAGGTCGCGCGGATCGGCGATCTGCGCGGCCAGATTGCTCTGCGAGGCACAGCCGAAATTGTGGTAATTGCGGTTCTCGCTGGTGTCGGCGAGGTCCTCCGGCCAGCGACCGCAAGGCTCGACCTCCGCCACCACCGCGTTGAACGACAGGAGCAGCGGCGGCACGTCGGGGACGCCCCCCGCAGGATAGGGCGCGATCAGGATGCGCTGGCGCGCCACGCCATGTCGGCGCAGAACCCCGGCGACATTGTCGGCGACGAGCCGGGCCGCTGCCGCGTTGCGGCCCCCGGACGGCACGCGCAGCCGGATCACCGTCGCCCGCGAGGCGCGAAAGCGCGTGGCGAAGCTTTCCACCCGCGTCTCGTCGGCCGGGGTCAGGCGCGTATCCGAGGAGGCGACGAAGAGTTCCAGATCTTCGGTCGCCTCGCGCACGGTGATCGGGTGCCGGGTGCGGTAATCATCGGGGATCGCGCCCACCTCGATATGCTGGTTGGCGCAGCCAGCCAGGAGGCCGATAAGGATTGGGGCGGCCGAGACCAACGCAAGGCGACGGCGGGGGGAGAAGCGGCGGCGCACGGTCATTTGTAGATGTATCCGACGTTGCCGTGGTAGCGGCCGGGGGGGAGACGGGTGTCGGCGGCGCCATAGACGCGGTTCACGCGGCCCAGGAAGTTGGAAGCGCCGTCGGAGGAGAAGTTCAGATTGTCGTCCGGCCGCGCCAGCTGCTGACGCGCAACGGGCCGCACGAGATAGGGCGTGACGATGACGACGAGTTCGGTCTCGTAGCGCTGGAAGTCGCGCGAGCGGAACAATGTCCCAAGAATCGGGATCTTGGACAGGCCGGGATAGCCGGAAATAACCTGCCGCATCTCGTCGCGCACCAGACCCGCGATCACCAGCGAGCCGCCCGAGGGCAGTTCCACCGTGGTGTCGGCGAGGCGCTTGCGAATGCCGACGAGATTGACGCCCGGCGCGACGCCGCCAGGAATGGCGTAGGGCGACTCGAACGTCGGCTCGGAGACCGCCGTGCGGATCTTCAGGCTGATGCGCCCCGGCGACAGGACCACGGGCGTGAAGTCGAGCCCGATGCCGTAGTCGATGTCCTTGTGCTCATAGTTGACGCTGGCCGGCGTCGTGTCGAAGCCGACGATCGCGCCGTTGTTGTTGACGATCGGCGTGCGCTTGGCAGGTGTTTCGTCCTTGCCGCTGGCGACCGTGAATTCGCCGCCGACCTTGAAGGACGCGCTCTCGCCGGAGATCGCGGTCAGGCTCGGCTCGGCCAGCGTGCGCATCACGCCCGCCTGCTCCATCGCGCGCAGCTGCGCAGAAATGCCGTTGCCGCTGTTGCCACCATTGAAGATATCGGCGCCAGCGTTCGAGATCGCCTTACCGAGGCCGAAGGGATTGTCGCTCGCGGCCGAGAACGCGATGCCGTCGAGCGAGCCGACGCCGACGCCGTCGATGCCGAGCTGCTTCACGACGGAGCGCTGCACCTCGGCCACCGTCACCTTCAGCGTGACCTGGTCCTCGCCCTGGATCTGGAGGAGGTTGACGATCTGGCTGGTCTGCCGGCGTTCCTGCGCCTGCGACACGCCGCCGATGGCGACCCCGCCGCCGCCGGCCGCCGAAGCGCCCGAAGTCGCGGTCCTGATATATTGACCGGTCGTACCCTCGCCCCCCGTCACGAAGATCGTGGCGAGATCCACCGCGCGCTGGGCGTCCTGCGCGTTTTCCACCGTGCCAGTCAGGATCACGTTGTCGTTCAGCATCTCGGCCCGCACGTCGGCGGACGGGATGTATTTGCGGATGGTGGAGGCGAGCGCGGAAATGTCGCGCTCGATCTTGAGATCGAGAACCGCGATCTCGCGCCCGTTCGCGTCGAAGACGAAGATGTTGGTCTGGCCGATCTGCTTGCCGAAGATGTAGATCCGCCGGGCCGTGCGCGTCACCGCGTCCGCCACCGCGGGGTTGGAAACGACGATGTCGTGGGCGTCTCGCGGCAGGTCGATGACCTTGGACTTGTCGAGGCCGAGCGAGATGGTCTGCTGCGGTCGGTTGACCGCGATCACCGAGCTTTCGGCAAAGGCCGGCAACGGCAGAAGCGGCCAAAGCGCCAGCGAGGCCTGCAGGCCACCTGCGAGCGCGCGTGTACGGACGGTGCGAAGACGGAGCGCCATGCGTCAGTTCCTCGTGGTGACGTCGGTGGTCTTGCCGTAGCGCACCACGCGGACCTGAGACTTTTGGGGAGCCTGCTCCTGCTCCAAAAGGAAGCGGGCATAGCCGGGGGAGCCGGGCACGGAATCGGCCAGCGAGCGCAGCGACAGGATCAGACGGTCGGTCATGCGGGTGGCCGCCGTCAGCGCTTCGGCCTGCTGCGGATCGACCTCCAGCGTCGCGGTGGATCCGACGACCACGCGCGTGCCGTCCTTTTCCTCGACTGTCTGGTCGATGGCGAGAACGCGCAGGTTCTTGAGGATCGTCGTGGTTTCCACGCCGGCGGCCTGCGAGGCTCCGGGCGCGGCCTTCTCGCGCGCCATGATGACGTCGACATGGTCGTTGGGCAGGATGAAGCCGCCGGCCGAAGTGTCGGCGGCGATCTGCACGGCGATGGCGCGCTTGCCCTCCGGCAGGATGGCGGACAGGAAGCCGCGATCGGTCTTCACGAGCTTGGCTTCGCGGATCGGTTCGCCGATAAAGAAGGCCTGCCGGGCGATCGAGCCCTTGGCCTCCTCGAGCGCATTGGGTTTCTGGTCGCGGCGCAGCAGCGCTTCGGAGACGGCGCTTTCGGGCCACTGCACCCATTGCAGCGCGTCGTCGACGCGCTCGCCCATGGCGATGTCGCGCGAGGCGGCCAGAACATCCACCAGCCGGATCGGCGGCTCGGCGGGCTGGGCGGTGATAAGCACGGGTTCGGGCGGAGGCGGCGCCGCCATGTTGATGGCCAGGAGGCCCGCGCCGGCGGCGGCGACACCCGCCACTCCAAAAATCGCCAGACGCGACACACGCATTGCGGCTTCCCCGATCAGGCCGGGCGATCCGTCGCCCCTTTGACCTTTATCGGCGGGAAACTCTCAAGACATGGTTAACGAGGAGGAAACAGTATCTTGTCAGAGATCATATCAGTGCGAAGACGCCCTGCATGTCGGGCGAGCGCGACGCGACGATGATTCCGGCCATGCCGAGCGCGACACCATAGGGCACGCCGGACGTCGGACTGAGCAGGCGGTCGAGTGATGCATTCCCGGTTTGCGGCTTCCAGCAGGCGCGCGCGAGAATCAACAGAAGCGTAAGAATGCCGCCAAACAGGCTCGCCAGAAACAGATAGTCCCACAGCGCGACCGTTGGCCCGAACCAAAGGGCGGTCGCGGATATGAGCTTCGCATCCCCTCCGCCCATCCACCCAAGTGCGAAGGCCGCGAAGGTCAGAAGCAAGGCCGTCATCGAAACAGCCAGATGGAGACCGATTGCGGCCGGCGACCAGCCATTGGCGAATACGAAAATAAGGAAGCAGACGAGTATCGCCCCAACCAGACGATTGGATATCGTCATATGGGCCAGATCGGTAACGACCGCTCGCAGCATCAGCAGCAAAAAGAAAAAGCCGCATACGACCGAAACCATCGTGTTTCCCGATGCACCAACCAGACCGAGCTTACAAATTAAGCCGGCACTCACATGACATCACGTCGCAGAGCCTGCCAAGCAACCCAGCTCCAATTAAAAAAGAACCGGATAAGCATGCGCCTACCCGGTTCATCCTCAAACGGATCTGCCTAGAGCAGAAAAATTTGAGAATTACGGGGTCGCCGAAGTCGACGCGGTATTGCCGATCTTTGTGCCGATGGCACCGAACTTGGCGTTCAGGGTCGTGCCGAGCGAGCCGGCGCCAGCGATGATGGCGACGCCGATCAGGGCGGCGAGCAGACCGTACTCGATGGCCGTGGCGCCGGATTCGTTCTTCTTGAAGCGAGCGAGAAGCTTCATCATGGGAGGTCTCCTTACGGGAGCAAGCAGGTTGGCGATCTCGTCCCGACGATCCGGCCATCTGGCCTCGTTCGGTTCGCTCCAAATTAGTCGCCGACGATTGCGGCTCGCTTAAAATTGATCGTTAACAGGGCGTTAAGCTGGCTTTCAGCGCCCCATGCTAAAGAAACAGCCAAGAGCTTGGGGAAACTTATCCTTAATTCCATCGCACGATGATGGCGCATCGGGGCCGGTCGCGTTCCCGAGTCCTTGGAGTTCGCCTCGCCATGCGCCGGTTCGCATCCTTCCTGATCGTCGCCTCCCTGGCGCTCGGCGCCTCGCTCGCCTCGGCCGCTTCGCCGGGCGGCCTCGACGTCGCGGTGGATCACGCGCGCATCCTGAAGATCCCGCGCGCGGCCGGCACGATCATCATCGGCAATCCGTCGATCGTCGACGTGACCGTGCACGATGCCGAAACGCTGGTTCTGACCGGCCGATCCTACGGCGTGACCAATGTCGTGGTGCTCGATCCCGGCGGCGAAGTCGTGCTGGACGACGACGTCACCGTCACGAGCCGCGAGGACCGGTCCGTGCGCGTCTACCGCCAGGCGTCGCGCACCACCTATTCCTGCTCTCCGCATTGCGAGCCGAAGGTGACCGTCGGCGACGAGCAGGACAGTTTCGGCCAGGCGCTCGGCCAGTTCCAGAGCCACGAGTCGATGGTCGCCGCCGGGCAGTAGGGCTGAAGGCTTCTTCCAGACCGCGTCGATCTAAATTCCCTGGCCGCAGCCGCCTCGCGCTTAAGGAAATCCGCTCGATCCTTGCCCGTCCGAAGCTTTTGCCAAGCCCTCTTAACGCCTTCGCAAGACGGGTAGCCTTACCGTTTCGGCCAAGACAAGCGCCCCGCCCGCCAAGCCCTCACCGCTTGGGCAAGTGTATGCGGCAGCGCGCCGGAGCGATCATGACCAGAGATACGACCCCTGGCTGGCGAGGCGCGAGAAGCTGCGGAGGCGGGCGCGGATGGAGTCTCCAGCGCTTTCGTCGGGACCGCTCAGGGGCGACGGCGGTGGAATTCGCCATTCTCGCCGTCCCCTTCCTGTTCCTGACCTTCGCCACGATCGAGACGGGGCTTCTGTTTATGTCGCAGCTGACGTTGGACGGCGGCGTGGAACAGGTGTCCCGCCTCGTGCGCACAGGACAGCTCGACGCCGACGACCTGAAGCCGGAAGTCTTTCGCAAGCTGATCTGCGACAGGGTCAGCGTGTTCCTGTCCTGCGACAAGCTGACGATCGACCTGCGCAGCTACGCTTCGTTCCAGGACGTCGATCTGTCGCAGCCCGACGCGAGCCAGCAATATGGCACTAAAACCGAGGCCGGCGCCTCCAAGACCATCATGGCGCTGCGCGTCTTCTATCCCTGGACGCCGGTGACCGACTTCCTGAAGCTCCTGTCGAATGCCAACGGCAAGGTCGTGCTCGCCAGCGTCTCGGCCTTCCGCACGGAGCCCTATTGATGCGCCCGGCTTGGACCAGCCTCGCCAGGCGTTTCGGCCGCGACCGGCGCGGCATCGCGGCGGTGGAGTTCGCGCTGGTGGTTCCCGTGATGCTGATCGTCTATATCGGCGCCTCGGACGCGACGCTCGCCATCACCGCCAACCGCAAGCTCCAGGCGACCGCCAATGCGACGGCCGACCTGATCGCGCAGGACACCACAACCACGAAGGCCGCGATCTCAGCCGAGCTCGACGTGGCGCGCGCGTTGATGCAGCCGCTCGACTCAAGCAAGGTGCGGATCGCCCTGTCCTCGATCCTGATCGACGACAAGGGCAAGGCGACGGTGGACTGGTCGCGCGCCGTGAACGGCGCGACCGCCCGGGTCAAGGGCTCGGTCTTCACGCTGCCCGCCTCGCTCGCCGGCCAGAAGTCCACAGCCATCGTGGTGGCCGAGGCGAGCTATCTCTACACCCCGCTCGGCGGCTTCGGCTTCACCTCCGCGATCGAGATGAAGGACATGGCCTATTACTGGCCGCGCGGCACGAGCAACGGCGCCGGCATCACCTGCAGCGACTGCGGCTAGAGGCTTTTATGAACCCTTCGCACGTCTTGTGCCGCCCGCCCCGATCCGCCGGGTAGAGGCCGGGTGCACGCGGCAGCGAAGCTGCCTGACATAGCGGTGCTACCGGCAAAACCGGCGACGGTCTCCGGCGGTTCGGGGCGGGCGGCACAAGACATGCCCAAGGTTCATAACAGCCTCCAGAGCCTGCCCGGTCGATCGGCTTTCGCAAGTCGCCTCGGCGTGGCACAAGTCCGGGAAAGGAGAGTGCCATGACCCGAGCCGTTCTGATCGTTCTGGATTCCTTCGGCATCGGCGGCGCGGCGGACGCGGGAGCCTTCGGCGACGTGGGCGCCGACACGTTCGGCCATATCCAGGAGGCCGCGGCGAGGGGCGAGGCGGATCGGCCGGGGCTGCGCGCGGGGCTGCTTGACCTGCCCCATATGGAACGGCTCGGCCTGTTCCACGCCGCCGGGCGCGGGCGCGGCCGGGAGCCGGAAGGGCTCTGGGGCCGGGCGGCGGAGGTCAGCCGGGGCAAGGACACGCCGTCGGGCCATTGGGAGATCGCGGGCGTTCCGGTGCGGTTCGACTGGGGCTATTTTCCCCGCAGCATTCCCTGCTTTCCGCCCGAGTTGATCTCCGAGATCGTGGACGACACCGGCATCCCCGGCATCCTCGGCGATTGCCATGCCTCGGGCACCGAGATTATCGCGGCGCTGGGCGAGGAGAGCGTGCGAACCGGCCGGCCGATCCTCTACACGTCCAGCGACAGCGTGCTGCAGATCGCGGCGCACGAGGAGCATTTCGGCCTGGATCGGCTCTACGGGCTCTGCGAGGCGGCGCGGCGCCATGTCGATCCGCTCAATATCGGCCGCGTCATCGCCCGCCCCTTCACAGGCGAGAGCAGCGCCACGTTCCGCCGCACGGCGAACCGGCGCGACTATTCCGTGCCGCCGCCCGAGGCGACGATCCTCGACCGCGCCTTGGCCGATGGGCGCCGGGTGATCGGCATCGGTAAGATCGGCGACATCTTCGCCCACCAGGGGGTGAGCGAGGTGCGCAAGGGCGACGGCAACATGGCGCTGTTCGACGCCATGTTGGGCGCGGTGCGCGACGCCGCCGAGGGCGATCTCGTCTTCGCCAATTTCGTAGATTTCGACATGCTGTTCGGCCATCGGCGGGACGTGCCGGGCTATGCCGCGGCGCTCGAGGCCTTCGACCGCCGCCTGCCGGAGCTGGAAGCGCTGCTGCGCCCCGGGGACCTTGCGATCCTCACCGCCGACCATGGCTGCGACCCGACCTATCCCGGCACCGACCATACGCGCGAGGAGGTGCCGATCCTCGGCTTCGGGCCGGGGATCGCCGCCCGCGCCCTCGGCCGCCGCGAGACCTTCAGCGACATCGGGGAAAGCGTCGCCGCCCATCTCGGCCTGCCCGCCGGGCCGCACGGGCGGAGCTTCCTGTGAGCCTTTTCGCGCGCGGCCGCCCCGCCGCTCCCTTTCCACTGGCCGAGCTTCATTGCCATGTGGAAGGCACGCTGCAGCCCGGCTTCGCCCGCGAACTGGCTGCGCGCCAGGGCGTCGATCTCAGCGGCTTCGCGGACGAGGCGACCTATCGCTGGGTGGGCTTTTCCGGCTTTCTCGCCGCCTATGACCGGGCGGCCGCCCTGCTTCGCACCGAAGACGACTATCGCCGCCTCGCCTTCGACTATCTGACGGGCCTCGCCGCGCAGGGCGCGATCTACAGCGAGCTGACGATTTCGCCCGACCATGCGGCGGCGAGCGGCCTGTCGCCCGAGACCTATCTCGGCGCCCTGGCGCGCGGCGCGGCAGAGGCGGAGCAGGAGACCGACATCGTCTGCCGCTTTCTCGTGGTCGGCGTGCGCCATCTCGGGCCGGAGGCGGTGGAGGCCGCCGCCCGCTTTGCCGCCCGGGCGCCCGGGGTCGCCGGCTTCGGCCTTGCCGGCGACGAGCGTCTTTACCGGCCGCGCGATTTCGAGAAGGCGTTCCGCATCGCGGGCGAGGCCGGGCTCGGTCTCACCGCCCATGCCGGCGAGTTCGCCGGGCCGGAGGCCGTCGCGGAAACGCTGGACGCGCTGAACGTCTCGCGCATCGGCCATGGCGTGCGCGCGGTGGAGGATGCGGCGCTGCTCGCCCGGCTGCGCGAGGAGGGCGTCACGCTGGAAGTCTGCCCCCTCTCCAATCTCGCGCTCGGGGTCACTCCCGACCCGAGCGCTCATCCGCTGGCGCGCCTGCGGCAGGCCGGACTGCGGCTCACGGTGAATTCCGACGACCCGCCTTTTTTCGGCAGCGATCTCACCGCCGAATATCGCTTCGCGGCCGAGGCCGGCTTCGGGCCGGCCGAGCGCCTGGCGCTGACGCGCAACGCCATTGAGGCCGCCTTCGTGGAGGAGCCGGTGCGCAAGCGCCTCTCCGAGCTGTTGACGATCCGCGCCCTGGCGCTTGGCGCGCCGGGCTCCAGCCTCTAGACCAGAGTGCAGGATAGAACAGGCATAAAGAGGGTTTCCGAATGGACGGCGTCACCGTCATCAACCATCCGCTCGTGCAGCACAAGCTGACCCTGATGCGCAAGAAGGAGACCTCCACGGCCAGCTTCCGCCGTCTCCTGCGCGAGATCTCGACGCTCCTGTGCTACGAGGTGACGCGCGATCTCGACCTGACCACCATGCGCATCGAAACGCCGATGCAGGAGATGGACGCACCGATCCTGGAGGGCAAGAAGCTGGTCTTCGCCTCGATCCTGCGCGCCGGCAACGGTCTTCTGGAAGGCATGCTCGATCTCGTACCGGCGGCCCGCGTCGCCCATATCGGCATGTACCGCGACCACGACACGCTGGAGCCGGTGGAATACTACTTCAAGGCCCCGGAAGACCTCGCGAGCCGCCTCACCATCGTGGTGGACCCGATGCTGGCGACCGCCAACTCCGCCACCGCCGCGATGGAGAAGCTGAAGGAGCGCGGCGCCAAGAACATCCGCTTCCTCTGCCTTCTGGCCGCGCCCGAGGGCATCAAGCGCTTCCGCGACGCCCATCCCGATATTCCCGTCTTCACGGCCGCGATCGACGAACGGCTGAACGAGAAGGGCTATATCCTGCCCGGGCTCGGCGACGCGGGCGACCGGATGTACGGCACGAAATGACCGCGCCCCTCCCCCACGCCGCGAGGACGGCGTGGGGGAATTGAAGCCGGCTGACGAGCTTCGGGGCGCTCCGGTTTGGAACCGCGCCCCGGATGCGGGCTCGGCTTTTTCGATCCACGGAAAGGGAGCGATGCCATTTCCCTCTCGTTCCGCAGGCCCATCTCGGCCGCGAGGGTTGCCGCGAGAAGGTGGTCCAGCCACAGGGCGAAGCGTCGCCGCTTCGCTTGGGAATGCTTCTCCACCAGAACAGGCCCCATCGGGGTCTGCGCGAGGATCGGTCGCCGTGCCGGGTTCCACGAAGACTCGGACTGCCAACCGGCATCATGGCGACACTGGCTTCAGCCACCGGCGCTCCGACCGGCCCGACTCGCGCGCAGAGCGAGGCCCGCAGCCGGGCGAGCCGACCAACTGTCCGCAGGCACGGGTTTCGGGCGGCGGCGAACAGCACAACCACCACGCCGAGCTGAAATAGCCGGACCGTCAGACGCTACGAGAGGCCCGCGCGAGCGGGGCTTTCAGTGCGCAGACGGGGTCCTTCCATCGTAGCGGCATGGCTTCGGTCGAAGAAGCGTAGCGCGGAACCTTCAGGCAACGCGGTCCCGACCTGCGGCGGCCGGTCGGACCACAGCGCTGGGCTCCATGCCGTCGCGAACATTCCGGCGAAGAGACCGGCGTCGCCGCTCCGCTGCCTTCGGCGAACGTCGCCCTGCCGCGCTGCGCTTCGCCGCCAAGCCCCGCGAGTCGTCACCCAGCGCTTCAAATGTCCGCGAAATGCCAAGGTCTCGTTGACCTTCGAGGGGCAAAGCGCTCCCTTGCCAAGCTTTCGCTAACCCTCCTCCGGCAAGCTTACGTCCACCGCGCCCCTTGCCCCTGGAAGGACCTTCGCTCATGACCCGGCTTCTCGGCTTTGCCGTTTTCGCCTCGATCATAGCCCTGGCCTTTCCCTCCGCCTTCGAGCGCTACCGGGCCAGCCTCAGCGCGGCCAGCGAGGCCGAGCGGCTCGATCCGCCGGCCAAGGTGGTGGAAGCCTCGCTCCCCATCCCCAACGGTCGCGTGCTGCGCCTTCGCGCCGATCCGGACGGGCATTTCCGTGCCGAGGCGCGCTTCGACGGACGCTCGGAGCCGGTGCTGGTGGACACGGGGGCGACCTATGTTGCGCTGAGCGAACGCACCGCCCGCCGGCTCGGCATCACTGTTTCGCCGGACAAGTTCACCGCCGTCTCGGAAACCGCCAATGGCCGGGTTCCCGTGGCGCTCGCCACCGCCAAGCGGATCGCGATCGGATCGGTGGAGGTGCGCGATGTCGACGTCATGGTGCTCAAGGGCGAGGCCCTGTCCTCGACGCTTCTCGGCATGAGCTTTCTCAAGCGCCTGAAAAGCTATTCCGTGACCGGCGACACGCTGACGCTGACACCCTGAAGGCCCGCGTCGGGACGCGCGCGCCGAGTTTGAGGGCTCATTCGAGGCTCGCAAGGCTTTGAACCTTCAGGACGAAGCGCACATCGGAGCAGGGATGCGGGGGCTGGCAAACGCTCTGGCTCACAAAAACCCGGCAGGGCACCCGATCGAGCGCCCGGCCCGATCAACGCAGCGTGTCGATCACGTCCCGCGCGGACGGGGCCTCGGTGGCCAGACGAATGGCGGCGGTGATGTCCGCCACCGCCTGCGCGGCGGCGCTATCGTCACGCGCGTGAACGAAGCCCATCGGCTCGCCCGGCGAAAGCGCCGTGCCGAGCGGACGCAGATCGGAAAGGCCGACGGCCGGGTCGATCGCCGCGCCCGGCACCGTGCGCCCGCCGCCCAGCCGCACCACGCAGAGGCCAAGAGCCCGCGTGTCGATCTCGGCCAGAATGCCCGCCGCCGGGGCCGGCACGGGCCGCAGAACGGGCGCGCGGGGCAGGTGCTCGTCCATGCGCTCCACGAAATCCACGGGGCCGCCGAGCCCGGCCACCATGCGGGCGAAGCGCTCCAACGCGGCGCCGCTGTCCAGCGCCCGGCGGGCCATCGCCTCTCCAGCCTGCGTATCCCCCGCCAGCCCGGCCTGCACCAGCGCCTCGGCCGAGAGGGCCAGCGTCACGCGGCGAAGGCGGGGCGCCTGCGCCTCGCCCGAAAGGAAGCGGACGGCCCCGCGCACCTCCAGCGCATTGCCGGCCTCGCTCGCCAGCGGCTCGCTCATGTCGGTGAGCAAGGCGCTGCAGCGAAGGCCCGCGCCCTTGGCAACATCCACCAGCGCGCGGGCGAGCCCCCGCGCCTCCGCCTCGCCCGCCATGAAGGCGCCAGAGCCGGTCTTCACGTCGAGAACGAGGCTTTCCAGCCCGGCGGCGAGCTTCTTGGACAGGATCGAGGCGACGATCAGCGGCACGGACTCGACCGTCGCCGTGGTGTCGCGCACGGCATAGATGCGCCCGTCGGCGGGAGCGAGACGCGCGGTCTGCCCGACGATGGCGCAGCCGGTGTCGCGCACCACGGCGCGCAGCCGCTCGGCTTGCGGCGTCACGGTATAGCCGGGAATGGCTTCCAGCTTGTCCAGCGTGCCGCCGGTGTGGCCGAGGCCGCGCCCGGAAATCATCGGCACCGCCGCGCCGCAGGCGGCGAGGATCGGCGCGAGCATGAGCGAGACATTGTCGCCCACGCCGCCGGTGGAATGCTTGTCGGCCACGGGGCGATCGAGGAAGCGCCAGTCCAGCACATCGCCGGAATCGCGCATGGCGAGCGTCAGGGCCACGGTCTCGTCCGAGCCCATGCCGCGCAGGAAGACCGCCATGCAGAAAGCGGCGACCTGCGCGTCGGGGATCGCCCCTTCGCCAACACCGCGCACGAAATCCGCGATGTCGTCCGCGCTTAAGGTGCCGCCATCGCGCTTTCGCCGAATGATCTCTGCCGGGAGCTGCATCAGTAGCCGCCGGGAGCCGAGGCGCCCTGCGCCGCCCCGCCGGCAACGCGCAGGAGATCGGTCAGCACGCCGGAGGCGCCGAGGCGGAAGCGATCCGGCCTGGCCCAGCCGGGGCCGCAGATCTCCTCCGCCATGTCGCGATAAAGCTTGGCGTCCTCGAAACGCCTGATGCCGCCGGACGGCTTGAAGCCGACCCGCACGCCCGCGTTGGCGATGGCCTGGAGCAGAATGCCAGCGGCTTCCGGCGTCGCGCTGACCGGCACCTTGCCGGTGGAGGTCTTGAGGAAATCCGCCCCGCCCTCGAGCGCCGCCTCGGCGGCCGAAAGAATAAGATCGGGGTCGGCCAGTTCGCCGGTTTCCAGAATCGCCTTGAGCCGCGCCGTGCCGGCCGCCGCCTTCACGGCGCGGACCTGCGCTTCCACGAAACTGGGATCGGCCGCGACGCGGCGATAGCTGATCACGAGATCGATCTCGTCCGCCCCGTCCGCCACCGCTTGGTGTGTCTCGGCCACCGTCGCCGCCACATCCTCGCCGCCGCCGGGAAAGTTCACGACCGTCGCGAGCTGGATGCCGGCGGGGAGAATTGCGCGCGCCTCGGCCACGAAGCGCGGCCAGATGCAGATCGCGGCGACATCGCCTTCGGGCGTGCTTGCGCGCCGGACCAGCGTCTCGACGTCAGCCGACGTGCAATCCTCGTTCAGATCGGTGAGGTCGAGACAGGCGATCAGCTGGCGGGCTTCGGTGGCGCGGTCGCTCATGCCGCGAACTCCGGCAGGGCTGCGGCGAGAATGCGCGCGAGCTTGGCACCGCCGATCGGGGCCATGTCCTTGGTCTCGGTGTGGCTGAGTTCGGCCCCGGTCATGCCCGCGCCAAAATTGGTGACCACCGAGGCGGCGACGACGCGAAGACCGAGGAAACGGCCGAGAATGGTTTCGGGCACGGTGGACATGCCGACCGCATCCGCCCCCAGCACCCGCGCCATCCGGATCTCGGCCGGCGTCTCGAACGAGGGGCCGGAGAACCACATATAGACGCCGCGATGCAGCGGCACCTCGGCCTTATCGGCGCCACGCAGCAGCGCCTCGCGCAGCGGCCGATCGTAGGCTGCCGTCATGCCGACGAAGCGTGCATCGGTCGGCTCCCCGATCAGGGGATTGGCACCGCTGAAGGCGATGTGATCGTCGATCAGCATGACCTCGCCCGGCGCGATGGCGGGGTTTACCGAACCGGCCGCGTTGGTCAGCACCAGGATTTCGACGCCGACCGCCTTCAGCGCCTCCAGCGCCGGGCGCATGGCGGCGGCATTGCCGGCCTCGTAGTAATGGATGCGGCCGGACAGGATGAGGATTTCGACGCCCGCGAGCCGGCCGGAGACGATCTCGCCCGCATGGCCCGACACGGCCGAGACGGGAAAGCCCGGCAAGTCGCCATAGGGAATGTGATCGGCGTCCTCGACCTCGCGCACCAAGGCGCCGAGGCCGGAGCCGAGCACGAGTGCGACGCGCGGCCGTCGCGCGCCCAGCCGCTGAAGCAGAGCGTCCGCCGCCGCGCTCACGAGACAGCGTCCGTCGGGAAGGCCTTGGGCAGGAGATCGCCCATCAGGATGGTCTCGATCACGCCCTCCGCCGCGTCGCACAGGAAGACGCGCGTGTCGGAACTGGCGAACTCCGCGATGCGTTGGCGGCAGCCGCCGCAAGGCGAGCAGCCGCGCAGCCGCTCGGCCACCACGGCGATCTCGGCGATCCGCCCGCCGCCGTCCATCACCATATGGGCGATGGCGGTGGTCTCGGCGCACCAGCCCTCGGGAAAGCTCACCACCTCGACATTGCAGCCGGAATAGATGCGCCCATCCTCCGTGCGCAGCGCCGCGCCGACGGGAAAGTTGGAATAGGGCGCATGGCACTTGCGCATGGCCGAGCGCGCCTTGAGAAACAGGTCTTCGGACATGGGTCAGCGCTCTTTCACGTAGGGCACACCGCCGGCCTTGGGCGGGCTCGACTTGCCGACGAAGCCGGCGAGCAGGATCACCGTCAGGATATAGGGCAGCGCCTGGACGAACTGCGGCGGGATCTGGCCGATCAGGGGCAGCGCCGTGGTCTGGAGGCGGATCGAGGCGGCGTCGAGAAAGCCGAACAGGAGGCAGGCCAGCATCACCGGCACCGGCTTCCAATTGGCGAAGATCAGCGCCGCCAGCGCGATATAGCCGCGCCCCGCCGTCAT
Organism: Aureimonas sp. AU40; assembly: GCF_001463785.1. NCBI lineage: Bacteria > Pseudomonadati > Pseudomonadota > Alphaproteobacteria > Hyphomicrobiales > Aurantimonadaceae > Aureimonas > Aureimonas sp. AU40. The sequence continues at coordinate 15,826 of NZ_BBWL01000001.1, read as the reverse complement.
CTCGCGGGCAAAGCCGGCGGACTGGGCGATGGAGAGATAGGTCCCGGCCATGCCGGTAAGCACGCCGCAGATGATGACCGCGCGGTAGCGCAGCCAGGTGACGGAAATGCCAGCCGTGTCCGCCGCGCCCGGATTCTCGCCGACCGCCCGAAGCCGGAGGCCGAAGCGCGTGCGGTAGAGCACCCACCAGGTGAAGGGCACAGCGAGAAAGGCGAGATAGACGAGGAGGTTCTGGCCCGACAGGAGACCGGAATAGACGAAGCCCAGCACCGGCACGTCGCGCACGGCTTCGGCGCCCGGCAGCGCGATGTCGAGAAAGCGCCCGTTGGCCGAAAGGGTCGGCGTGTTGCCGCCTTGGCCGAACCAGGCCGCGCCGAGGATGATCGTAAGGCCCGAGGCGATGAAGTTCAGCGCCACGCCCGAGACGATCTGGTTGCCGCGATAGGTGATCGAGGCGAGACCATGGACGAGCGAGAAGAGGATGGCGACGCCGATGCCGGCCGCCAGCCCCGCGAAGGCGGAATCGGCGAGCGCCGCGACGGCGGCGGAGGCAAAGGCCGCCGCCAGCATCTTGCCCTCCAGCCCGATGTCGAAGACGCCCGAGCGCTCGGAATAAAGGCCGGCCAGCGCGGCGAAGAGCAGCGGCGTCGACAGGCGGATGGTGGAATCAAGAAGGTTGAGAAGGCCGAGCATATCCATCAGCGGGCCTCCTCGGCGGGAACGGGCTTGGTCAGCGGCAGACGCACGAAGCCGTAGAGCCGGCCGACGCCGGGCCGCAGCATGTTTTCCAAGGCGCCGGCGAACAGGATCACCAACCCTTGAATGATGACGATCATGTCGCGAGAGATGGTGGGCATGTCGAAGGCGAGTTCCGCGCCGCCCTGGTAGAGCACGCCGAAGAGCAAGGCCGCCGGCAGGATGCCGAGCGGATGGCCCCGGCCCATGAGCGCGACGGCAATGCCGACGAAGCCGGCGCCGGCGGGGAAGTTCAACTGCAGCCGGTACTGGTCGCCCATCACCGAGTTCAGCGCCATGATGCCGGCGAGCGCGCCGGAGATCAGCATGATGGTGACGACGAGCCGCGTCTCCTTCATGCCGGCATAGCGGGCGGCGGCGGGCGAGAAGCCCAGCGTTCGGATTTCGTAGCCGAGCCGCGTGCGCCAGATCAGCACCCAGACGAAGAGCGCGGCCAGGAGCGCGACGAAGAAGGTGACGTTGAGCGGCGCGCCGCCCAGACTCATGCCGAGACTCTCGAACAGGCCGCCGAGCTTGGGCAATTGCCCGCCCGGATCGAACTGGCGCGTTTCGGGCTGCATCGTGCCGAGCGGGCGCAGCGGGCCGACCAGGAGATAGACCATCAGCGCCGAGGCGATGAAGTTGAACATGATCGTGGTGATGACGACATGGCTGCCGCGCTTGGCCTGGAGATAGCCGGGCAGGAAGGCCCAGGCCGCGCCGAAGGCGCCGGCCGCCACGACGGCAAGCGGCAGGTTCACCCACCAGGGCAGGATGGAGCCGAAATTGAGCGCCACCAGCGCGACGCCGAGGCCCCCGACATAGGCCTGCCCCTCGCCGCCGATGTTGAACAGGCCGCCATGGAAGGCGACCGCGACGGCGAGGCCCGTCAGGATGAAGTTGGTGGTGTAGTAGAGCGTGAAGCCGAAGCCCTCGCCATAGCCGAAGGCGCCGCGCAGCATGAGGCGCGCGGCCTCCACCGGGCTTTCGCCCACGGCCAGCACCACGAGCCCGGCGACCAGAAAGGCCACCACGACGTTGACGAGCGGAAGGACGCCATGGTCGATCCAGGCGGGAAGCTTGGTATAGGGTCGGCTCATGCCGGGTCCTTCGGCTGGGCGGTGAGATCGAGCCGCCCGGCGGCGTCGAGCGCGAAGAAGGGATTGTGGGCGATCTCCCAGAGATGCCCGTCGGGATCGGCGAAATAGCCGGAATATCCGCCCCAGAAAACCTTTTCCGGCGGCTTCACGGCGGTTCCGCCGGCCTCCAGCGCCAGGGCGAAGAACCGGTCGGTCTCGGCCTCGTCGGCCAGATTGATCGCCAGCGTCAGCCCGCGAAAGCGCGGCAGCGGCTCCAGCGGAACATCGGCGTCCTTGGCCAGATCCTCCAGCCCGAACAGGGAGAGCACGATCCCCTCCCCTTGCAGGAACACGACGCTCTCGTTGCCCTGGTCCGTCCGCGTCCAGCCCAGTGCCTCGTAGAAGCGGGACGAGCGCGCGAGATCGGCGACGCCCAGCGTCACCAGCGTGATGCGGGCGTCCTTCATTCGGCCGCTTCCTGTTCTTCACCGTCGGAGTTGACGCTCATATCACGTCTGGCAAGCCATTCGCTGAGCATCACGTTATCTCGTTCCGTTCGCCAGTTGCGGGGGCCATTAGCTTGGCGGTTGAGGATAACGGCAGCGGCAGCGCTTGGACTTCTGAATGCGAAATCTCTGGTGAATGTTAGAAGGCGCGCATCATCACTTGGTATCAATACACCTTCCACGATCAGCTTCTCGCGAAGATGCTTATAGTTGTTATGGGCGAATTCTTTGTGCGCGTTTGCGCTCGATCCCGCGAGGACGATGAAGTCGCCATCGATAATCACAGCTCGCGCAGCTGCACCCGTTGAATGAGTTAGTTCAAACGTTTCACGGGCATCAGAGTTGGGCGAATTGGCCTCAATCTTTACAAAGACTGGTGGGCGCAGCGCGTTGAAACCTAGAACGGGCAGCAGTATGCGGAGCTGACTCAAGAATTTCGAGACGTCCACCAGATCAGCCTCACCAAGGACGCCTGCCGATTCATCTGGCGAATTTCCATTGTCGAGCGCGACATGCCCCCCTTGCTTTGCAAGATGAATCATCTTCGACTCAAGCGCCATATAATGGGCCGAGGTAAAACTAAAATCGGATGTCGAGATGATCGCGACGCGGACCCACCAGTCCTTTTCGCGTTGATGCTTCGTCAAGCGAGTGCCGAGTTTTCTTGCCTGCCCGATATAGGCCGTTGGGAGTGCTTCTTCGGCATCAGGGTCAGACTGAAGTATGTAGCAGCCAGCCCGATCAGCCTCCGGCCTTTCCATCAGCCGTGGCAGATCGAGGTTGGAAGCGATAACGACCGAACCGGTCCAATTCGGTATACTTGCGACCACAAGGCCATTCGGCGATCCATCGACCAAAAACAGCTTGATGGATTGTCCAATGATTTCTGACGGTGTGGTGTTCATTCCGCCGCCTCCGCCACGGTCTCGCCGGCCATCATCAGGCCGAGCTCGCCTTCGGAGGTTTCGGGCCCGCGCTCGCCGACGATGCGGCCGGCGCACATCACGAGGATGCGGTCGGACAGGGCGCGGATCTCGTCCAACTCGACCGAGACGAGAAGCACCGCCTTGCCGGCGTCGCGCATCTCGATGATGCGCTTGTGGATGAACTCGATGGCGCCGACATCGACGCCGCGCGTCGGCTGGCCGATGAGCAGAACCGCCGGGTCGCGCTCCATCTCGCGCGCCAGCACGACCTTCTGCTGGTTGCCGCCGGAGAAGTTGGCGGTCCTGAGATCGGGAGACGGCGGGCGGATGTCGTAGGCGGCGATCTTGGCCTGCGCTTCCGCGCGCATGGCCGCGACGTCGAGAAAGGGGCCCTTCGCATAGGCAGGGTCGCGGTGATAGCCGAGAATGGCGTTCTCGGCCTCGGTGAAGGGCAGGACGAGGCCCATATGGTGCCGGTCCTCCGGCACATGCGCCATGCCGCGCGTGCGCAGCATCGCCGGGTCCATGTCGCGCTTGAGGTCCAGCGTCTCCCCGCACAGGCGCACCGTGCCGCGCTCGGCCGCGTGGATGCCGGACAGGGCCTCCAGAAGCTCGGACTGGCCGTTGCCGGCGACGCCCGCGATGCCGACGATCTCGCCCGCGCGGATCTGGAAGGAGACGTTCTCCACCATGGCGACGCCGCGCCCGTCCCGCACGGTGAGGTCGGTGACCTCCAGAAGCGGCTCGCGCGGGACGGCCGCGCCTTTCTCGACCCGGAGGAGAACCCGGCGCCCGACCATGAGCTCTGCGAGTTCGGGGGCCGACGTCTCCTTGGTCTTGACGGTCGCCACGATCTCGCCGCGCCGCATGACGGAGACATTGTCCGTCACCGCCAGGATCTCGCGTAGCTTGTGCGTGATGAGGATGACGGTCTTCCCCTCGTCCCGGAGATGGCGCAGCACGGAGAAGAGCTGGTCCGCCTCGGCCGGGGTGAGCACGCCGGTCGGCTCGTCCAGAATCAGGATCTCGGCGCCGCGATAGAGCGCCTTCAGGATTTCCACCCGCTGCTGAAGGCCGACGGGCAGCGTCTCCACCACGGCGTCGGGGTCGATGGCGAGCCCATGCTCGCGCTCCAGCCGCAGGAGCTCGGCCCGCACGCGGCGGATGCCGGAGGACAGGAGCCCGGACTGCTCGGCCCCCAGCATGACGTTTTCGATGACGGTGAAGTTTTCCACCAGCATGAAGTGCTGGTGCACCATGCCGATGCCGGCGGCGATCGCGGCGTTCGAATCGGGGATCGTCAGGCTCGCGCCGTTCACCCGGATTTCGCCCTCGTCGGCCTGATAGAAGCCGTAGAGGATCGACATGAGCGTCGACTTGCCCGCGCCGTTCTCGCCGACGATTCCGTGGATCGTGCCCTTTTCCACCCGCATGTTGATATCGCGGTTGGCCCGCACGGGGCCAAAGCTCTTGGAAATGCCGATCAGTTCGATCGCTGGCGCCATGCCGGTCCTGAGATCTCGAATTTCAATTGCGCGCGAGTTTAGAGAGGCCCGCGCCCGATTGCCAGCCGACTCGATCGGCGCGCCGCGCTCAAGAAAACGGCTTGAACCCGAAGCCGTTGCGGGCCACTCCCCGCACGAACCCTCAAAGCCGGAGCCAGCCAGTCCCATGTCCCCTTCCGAGCCGAGCCCGCCCCGACCGCGCCCCCGCAGCCGCGCCGAGTTCGCCGCCTTCATCGAGGTCTCGACCCGCTGGTCGGACAACGACGCCTATGGCCACATGAACAACGCGGCCTACTACACGTTCTTCGACACGGCGGTGACGAGCTGGCTACTCCAACAGGGCCTGCCGACGAGCCCCGGCGAGACACTGCTCTTCGTCGCCGAAACGGGATGCCGCTATTTTTCCGAGATCGGCTTTCCCGACCGGGTGACGGTGGGCCTTCGCATCGCCCGGCTCGGCTCTTCCTCGATCGCCTACGACATCGCCCTGTTTCGCAACGAGGACGACATCGCCGCCGCGGAAGGAGTTTTCGTGCATGTGCATGTGAGCGCCGAGACGCGCCGCCCCGTTCCTCTGCCGGATGGGCTGCGCGCCATTCTGGAAAGGATCGTGCGATGAACGCCCTCGACCCGCGCATCACGGAGCTGGAAATTCAGGTCGCCCACCAGAACCGGACGATCGAGGAGCTGTCCGCCGAGATGGCGCGCCAGGGCGGCGAGATCGACCGGTTGCGCAAGACGCTGAAGGTTCTGGCCGAGCGCTTCCTGGCGCTGGAGGAGGTGGCGACGCCCCGGCCCGAGATCACCAAGCCGCCGCACTATTGAGCCGAGGGGCGCAAGCGCCCCGCGGCCCGCCCCGCTCAAGGCAGGCGCGCGACGCGCTCCACCAGGAGCCGGAAGAAGCCGTCCGCGTCGCCGCGCCGCACGAAGAAGGCGTTGGGCGCGCGGTCGGTGACGCCCCAGTAATCCACCACCGTCATGCCGCGCGTCAGCGCGCTCGCGGTTTCCACCTCGATGTTCACACGCCGCCCCTCGAACAGCTCGGGCGCCACGAGATAGGCGGTGACGCAAGGATCGTGCAGCGGCGCGCCGTCCCAGCCGAACTTCTTGAGATCGTAGGTTTCCGAGAAGCTGAGCATGGCGGCCACTGCCGCGCCGGCCTTGTTGCCGAGGCGCCGGAAGGCCTCGATGCGCTCGGGCGTCGCATGCATGCCATGGGTCACGTCCAGCGGCAGAACGGTGATCTCGGCACCCGAGCGGAACACGATGCCGGCCGCGTCGGGATCGACATAGATGTTGAACTCGGCGGTCGGCGTGACGTTGCCGACCTCGAAATAGGCCCCGCCCATCAGGACGATGCCCGCCAGCCGCCGGGCGATGTCGGGCGCCTTCAGAAAGGCGAGGGCGATGTTGGTGAGCGGCCCCAGCGCCGCGATCGTCACCGTCTTTTCCGGCAGGCGGCGCACCGTGTCGATGATGAAATCGACCGAATGGCCCTCGCGCACCCGCGTCACGGGCTGCGGCAGGTCCGGCCCGTCGAGGCCCGTCTCGCCATGCACGTGTTCGGCCGTCACCAGAGCGTGGGCGAAGGGCCGGTCCGCCCCGGCATGGACGGGAATGTCCGGCCGGCCGGCCAGTTCGATCAGGCGCAGCGCGTTGTTGACGGTGTGGTGCAGCGGAATGTTGCCGGCCACCGCCGAGATGCCGATCACCTCGATCTCCTGCTGGGAGCCGAGCGCGGCGAGGATCGCCACCGCGTCGTCCTGCCCCGGATCGGTGTCGAAGATCACCTTGCGCATGGCCTGCCCTTCCCAGCTGTCGAGCCGCGCCTCTAGCACCGGCGGGCCCCGCTTGACCAGATGCGGACCGCTCAAACGAAAAACGGCCCGGAGCAGGACGCCCCGGGCCGCGAACCGCGCTTCAATCCATAGGGATCAATAGGGGCAGGCGTTGTCCGTGTTGTAGTTGTGGACCTTGACCGTGCCGGCGATGATGTCGGCCTTGGCCTTTTCCACGGCGGCGGTCATCTCGGGGGTCAGCAGCGCCTTGTTGTTGTCGTCCACGGCATAGCCGACGCCGTCTTCCTTCAGGCCGAGCGTCACCGTGCCGCCCTTGAACGTGCCGTTCTTGGCGTCGTTGAAGGTCTGGTACACCGCGTTGTCGACGCGCTTCACCATGGAGGTGAGGACATGGCCGGGATGCAGCATGTTCTGGTTGGAGTCGACGCCGATGCCGAACTTGCCGCCGTCCGCCACGGCCTGCAGCACGCCGATGCCGGTGCCGCCGGCGGCGTGGAAGATCACGTCCGCGCCCTGCGACATCTGCGAGCGGGCGAGCTCGCCGCCGCGCACGGGGTCGTTCCAGGCGCTCGCCGTCGTGCCCGTCATGTTCTCGAGATACTTGGCGTCCTTCTTGGCCGCCAGAACGCCGCCCTTGTAGCCGCAGGCGAAGTTGCGGATCAGCGGGATATCCATGCCGCCGACGAAGCCGACCGTGCCGGACTGCGACTTCATCGCCGCCAGCATGCCGACGAGATAGGAGCCCTCCTCCTCCTTGAAGAGGAGCGAGCGCACGTTCGGCAGATCCACCACCGTGTCGATGATGGCGAACTGGAGGTTGGGATATTCCTTGGCGACATTGGTCACCGCCGCCTGCTGGGCGAAGCCGACGGCGATGATGGGCGAGTTGCCGTCGCGCGCGAAGCGGCGCAGCACCTGCTCGCGCTGCGTCTCGTTCTGCATCTCGAACTCGCGATAGGCGGTGCCCGATTCCTTCTTGAAACGCTCGGCGCCGTTGAAGGCGGCCTCGTTGAAGGATTTGTCGAACTTGCCGCCGAGGTCGAAGATCACGGCGGGCTTCAGGTCCGCAGCGAGGGCGGAGCCGGCCGTGGCGGCGAGGCAGGCGGCGAGAAGGCCGGCGAGGATGGACTTCATGAGTGTCGCGGGTCCCTGTTGAGGAGGCGGGGCGAGCGGCCCCGAGCGGCGCGGCCCGGCTTGTGTCCGCCAGGCTCATTCCAGTTTGCGAAACTGGCACGAAGCGTCGGCCCGCGCAGCAAAAAAGCGGAGATATCCTCAACGCAGCGCCCTGCGGCACATTTCCCTGCCTTGGCACCCTCAGAAAAAAGGCGCGACGGCTGTGGAGCCTCGCGCCCTTATCGATTCATCCAGCGGCGAAGCGAGGCCGCTGGCCTTGAGGAAAGACGTCCTCCAGCGAGTGGGCCATCCCGATCTATGGGCCGGAGACTCCTTCCCCTACCCGAAGAGTAGCTCGCGCGCCCTTACTCGGCGGCCACCGCGTTCAATCCTACCGGGCAGCTCACGCCCGTACCGCCGAGGCCGCAATAGCCGCGCGGGTTCTTGGCGAGATACTGCTGGTGGTAGGTCTCGGCATAAAAGAATTCCGGCGCCTCCAGAATCTCGGTGGTGATCGGATCGCGGTGGCCGGCCTTGGCGAGAGCCTGCCCATAGGCCGCCTTGGCGCGCTCCGCCGCCTCGCGCTGCGCTTCGCTCGTGACGTAGATGCCGGAGCGATACTGCGTGCCGACATCGTTGCCCTGGCGCATGCCCTGCGTCGGATTGTGCGACTCGAAGAAGAGCGCCAGCAGTTCGTCGTAGGACACGCGCTTGGGGTCGAAGGCGACGAGCACCACCTCGTTGTGCCCGGTCTGGCCCGAGCAGACCTCCTCATAGGTCGGATTCGGCGTCAGGCCGGCGGCATAGCCGACCGCCGTGGAAACCACGCCGGGCGTCTGCCAGAACTTGCGCTCCGCGCCCCAGAAGCAACCGAGGCCGAAGATCGCGGTCTCGACGCCCTCGCCGAACGGGGCCTTCAGCGGCGCGCCGTTCACGAAATGCGTCTCGGCCGTCGGAATTGGCGTCGAGCGGCCGGGCAGCGCCTCTTCGGCGGCGGGCAGCTTGGTCTTCTTCAGAAGGTTCAAACCGAACATCTCTCAGATCCTTCGTGTTGGCTCGCCCGAGCGGGCGGCGCGTGGCGCGCGCCCGGCGGCGAGAAAGACAATTCCGGCGATCCCCAGGACCACCGAGGCCGGTTGCCGGCCGATCTCCGTCATGAGCCGGCCGCGATCTCCGCCGGTGAAGGCCGAACCGGAGGCCGGGCTCTCGATCGGCGTGTTCCAGCCCGCGACCGCGAGCGTTTCGGAAATGCTCATGAGACGCACATGGCTCGACGCGAGCGAGCGAGCGATATCGCCTACCGCTAGCACCACGCCCGCCGCCAGAATCAGAAGCCCCGCCGCGCGCAGGCACCAGGCAAGAAACCGCAAGGACCCGACCTCCCCGTCATGCGACCCGCGCGCCCGTCGCCCCGGCCGGTCGCACCAGCAACGGCAAGGTCCACGGGCGGCAGCCGTCTCGCTGCGTCTCGATGAAGCGGAATATGGGGCTGCCCCCTGCGCCTCGCAATGGCGGCCGGGCGGCGCGGTGCGTCGCAGGGGGCTCTGGCGGGGGCAAGAGCGAGGCCGCCAAGCTGGCGCGAGCCCGGATAGATCGCGCGATCCTCGCAAAAGGGCTTGCCACCCTTCCCCTCCCAATGATAGTGCGCCCCATCGGACCAGAGACGCCCCTAACCAAGGCGCCGCAGCGCCGCCTCCCGCAAGGCAGGCGCGTCCGATCCGGAGGGGTGGCCGAGTGGTTGAAGGCGCACGCCTGGAAAGTGTGTATACGGGAAACCGTATCGCGGGTTCGAATCCCGCTCCCTCCGCCATCTAGTCCTCTCTCCGAGTTTCGGATTGCGACCGAGCGCAAACGCCGACGGCTCCGCGCTTCAGACAAGCCAATCCGCACTTCGGAAAGCAAGACAGTCCTTCTCAAAGGCCTCAAACTGACTCTATTCTCGTTCGGCAAAAGTCGGGTTCGGTTTGGTTCAAGCGTAGAATTCAGGAGCCTATCGCGCGGTTAGCAACGCCACATTGGGCCGATACCGGCCTATCCGCTTTCGGGGTGATCAAGCGAAAAGCCGCCATTCAGCTAACGACCCTTCTCTGCCCTTCAACGTCGCTTTCCCAACACCTTGAAGCGGACGCGACGCTGCTCCAACCCGCGAGCCGCTCCGTCGTCGCATCGGCGAAGTTCTTTGTGGTGGACTGTCGGCCTCTCACGGCCAGCCGGCATCAAGTGGACAGTCGCCAATCACCAAGATTCGGGTTGGTTCTGTCCAGCCAACGCCATTTGCAACAACTTGCTTTGAAGGGCGCTTAAGAGAGGTCGGACTATAGCAGCGGGGTACGCGACGATGCAGACGGATCTCCTCGATCGCCTTCTTGTCACGCTCGCCGTCAGGGTTCGATCTTTCTCGGTCTGCCGAATCCAACAGGGTTGGCGGCTGGATTTCAGTCCGTTCGACGCCATCACGATCCACTATGTCCTGCGGGGAAGCGGAAGCCTACAAGTCGGGGACGGTCCCTGGCAGTCCTTTTCCCCGCACAGCATCATCATCGTTCCGTCTCGACAACGGCATGTGCTCGGCGAAGCAGACGATTTCGTTGGGGAGGCTCGCGCCGAGGATCATTGCGCCCTGCATGCTGACGGGCTCGTGAGGTTCACGGCGGGAGATGGCAGTCCCGACACGCTTCTCGTCTGCGGCCAGATCGCGGACACCCATACGGGCGCCCTCGGTTTGTTCGAGCTGTTTCAGGGACCGATCGTCGAAGATTTCGCTGCCAACGCCATCCTCCAAGCCTCCTTCGAGCTGATGCTTGCTGAGGTCGCGTCTCCCGGGGTCGGAACCCAGGCGATGACGGAGGTTCTCATGAAGCAGTGCCTCATTCTTCTCCTCCGGCAACACCTCACGGCCGAGGCGATCTCATCCCCCCTGATGACGGCATTTCGAGAACCCAAATTGGCGCCGGCGGTGATCGCCATTCTGGAAACCCCGGGTGCGGCCTTCACCGTGGAAAGCCTGGCAACGCTATCCGGCATGAGCCGGGCCGCCTTCGCCGAACGGTTCTCGGACGTCTTCCATCAGGGTCCGATGGAATTCGTGCAGCAGGTTCGCCTGCGTATCGCGGCCCGCTTGCTCGGAGGCACCGCCCTTCCTGTCAAGGTCATCGCCACCACGATCGGCTACGCCAGCAGGAGCGCTTTCAGTCGGGCTTTCGAGGCGATGTACGCCGTCTCGCCGTCGAACTATCGCCGCTTCGGCGGGCAGGAAGAGGCCGAACCCGAGCCCGTCGATCAGTCGAACCCCGCCTGACGTGATCAGCTTTCACCGAGGACCGCAACGACTGGTGCTCCATCGTCCAGATTCTGTTGCCGGACGTCCAAAACGAGGCGAGTCGCGGAACACGGTAGAAAAGCGACTGTTGAGCCTTCGACGTCGGATGAAATGGGGGCGCCATGACGGACGCAACACCCCTTCCGACTTCCCAGCGATCAACAGGAGCGGACCGATGATCACCGACAGACGATCCATGCTGACAGGCCTCGCAGTCGCCGTGGCCAGCCCTCTCGCTCTTGCCACCCTATCGAGCCGCGCGTTTGCTGCCATTCCGATGATCTCGCCGACGGATCTCAAAGCACCGTTGGACTTCTACGGCAGCGTTCTTCCGCGGGCTGAGCTTTCGCTCGCGACGTCGCAGATCGCTGTCGGCATGGCGACCCAGAAGAACACGATGGAGTTCGCCGGCTTCGAGCTCGGGGAAGCGATCACGGTGAACATGGTGCTGAAGGATCTTGGCGCGATGGCGCCGAAGATGGACGGCGACACCATGATGGTGGTCGAGACGATGAAGACCGCCGAGAAAGGTCGTGCGTTCGACGAGGCCTACATCGCGTTGCAGCTCAAGAACCACGAAGAGCTCCGCGATCTCGCGGACGCCTTTCTTCACAACACGGCGGGCGGCACCGATCCAGACGTCAAGCAAGGCCGCCATCTGGCGTCGCTGATGCTCGCCGTCTTCAAGGAGCACGTGGCGATCTGCAAACGCATCACGGGCGAGTTGAAGGCTTAACGCCGCACCGTCCTTTTCCCGTCCTCGATTGCGAGTATCAATCCATGATGTCGATCAACACCAAATCTGCCCTCGCGCTCGGCCTCCTGGCCGGCGTCGTGATGACGTCACCGCTGGCAATGGCGCAGGGTGCGACGACCGAGAAAGCCGCCGACGCCGCTATGTCGGACAAGCCGTCGGTCGCCGAAAGCCCGGACAGCGGCACGATGAAGCGTGCTGACCAGGAGGACATGGCCCTCGTGCTCAAGAAGTTGCAGGAGCTTGGCGTCAAGCCGATCGAGTCCCGCACCGTCGAAGAGGCACGCACGCAGCCGACCCCGGCCGATGCCGTGAAGGCTGTCCTCAAGGATCAGGGTAAGGATCCGATGGCCTTGATGGCCGCCATGAAGGTGTCCAAGAAGGACATGACCTACCCGATCGCGGATGGCACGCAGCCGATCCGCATCTATACGCCGGAAGGCGCCGGATCGGGTCCGTTGCCGGTGATCGTCTATTATCACGGCGGCGGCTGGGTTATCGCAAACATCGACACCTACGAGTCATCTGCCATGGCGCTGGCCAAGAAAACCGGCGCCATCGTCGCCAGCGTGGAATACCGGCATGCGCCGGAGAACAAGTTCCCCGCGGCGTACGAGGACTCCTTCGCAGCCTACAAATGGGTGACGGAGCATGCCAGTGAGTTCGGCGGTGATCCGAAGAAGCTGGCGGTCGCGGGCGAAAGCGCTGGGGGCAATCTTGCTGCCAATGTCGCCATCATGGCACGGGACCAGAAGGTCCAAGCGCCGCTGCACATGCTGCTTGTCTACCCAGTGGCGGGCACCGATATGACCACGCCGTCCTACATCGCCAACCAGAACGCCATGCCGCTGTCGAAGGGGGCGATGGGCTGGTTCGTCGACAAGACCCTCGGCAAGCCCGAGGACGCCAAGAGCCCCATGCTGAACCTGACCACGATGGCCGACCTGAAGGGCCTGCCGCCGGCGACGGTCATCACCGCCGAGATCGACCCGCTCATGTCGGAAGGCAAGGTGTTGTCCGAGAAGCTCGCGGCCGCTGGCGTTAGGACGACCTACCAGAACAACGAGGGCGTCACCCACGAGTTCTTCGGCATGGACGCCGTGCTGGACGATGCCAAGCGAGCACAGGACTTCGCCGTGAAGGACTTGAAGGAAGCGTTCGGAACCAAGGCTAAATAAACCGAACGGTCGAAAGAATTTCGTCACAGGCATCGGGATCATGTGTCCCGGTGCCTTTCTGTCTATGAACCGCAACCTATTGCCAAGGCTGGCCGAGGCGTTAACAACGGCGAGCGTGACCGGACGCAGCCGCAACACTGTCGCAATCGCGAAACGAACCTGCCGAGAGTTGGCAAATCAGACGGGTCGCTACGCCATGCCAGCGCCGCACGCTTCGTCATTGCCGCAACGAACTATCTCCCCAGCGGCTGAGCATCGAGCGGAGGTGGAACGGCGGTTATCCGATGCAATCGGCTGAAAGCTGTCATTCCGGTTTCCATCCTCCCCTGCCTTCCAGTCGGTTTCAGATGCGGGCCGAAAGCAGACAGGCAGCTTTCGGGCGCATGGCGCGATAAGCGGCCATTCCGCGAACGAGCCGAACTGGACGCCGGCGGTACCGGCCGAGTAGGTCGCCAACTGGTCGGTGAGCACGCGCAAGCCAACCCGCGGAGAGTCTCGGACAGGCGTGCAGATCGGAACCAGAATAAGGCCTACAGCCAAGCCCGGCCACGTTTGCTGTTCCCGTTCCCCGCGCGCAACGATAAGGAAGGGGATGGTACGGAAAGCCCGTTGGAACCCAAAAGCCTTGAGCGAACAGGAACGAGACATCATGGCAACGAGGGGTGACCACGCCGGTCAGGACTCGAACGCGCACGTCGTATTGTATAGGACCGGCCGTTGAACGCGCCGACGCAAGGCGCCGAGCATGACACCCTCAGCGCGCTGGGTTGGAGCGCATTCTTTGCTGAGCAGATCACGTCAGGCGATGCGGGGCTCGAACCGGCTCGCATCGCCCGGGTCCACCGCTCGCGCCTGACCGCCCTGTCCGCGCATGGGTCAGTCGAGCCGGTGCTTGGACCAGACGTCAACACCAGCCATTTCGCCGTGGGGGACTTCGTTCTTGTCGATCCCGTTACGATGCATCTCCACCGCCGCCTCGAACGCCGGTCCTTGATCGAGCGCCGCGTTTCGGGCAGCGTCGTCCCCCAGCTAGCCGGGGCGAACATCGACACGCTCCTCATCGTGACATCGTGCAACCTGGACTTTAGTCCGGCGCGGCTCGAGCGGTATCTCGCTTGGGCCAATCAAGCCGGCATCGAGCCGGTGATCGTGTTGACCAAAGCCGATCTGACTGAAGACCTCGCGTCCTACGAAGACGGGGCCCGTGCCCTACAGCGCGGACTCGACGTGGTGGTGGTCCACCCCAAGGCGGCACAGTCCGTCGCCGCGCTTGCGCGCTGGTGCGGGAGCGGGCGAACAGTCGCCCTGGTCGGCTCGTCGGGCGTCGGTAAATCGACGCTGGTGAACACGCTGGTCGGCGCGACCGAGGAACCGCCACAAGAAACCGGGTCCATCCGCGAACAGGACGCCAAGGGGCGTCACACCACCACAGCCCGCTCGCTCCACCCCATCCTGGGCGGAGGCTGGGTGATCGACACGCCCGGCATCCGCACCTTGCAAGTCAGCGACCTCGCCGACGGGCTGGACGTTCTGTTCGCCGAGATCACGGAACTTGCGGCCCGCTGCCGCTTCCGCGATTGCACCCATGAGCATGAACCCGGATGCGCGGTGCGCGCGGCCGTGACGGAGGGCACCGTCGATCCGCAGCGCCTGGAGCGCTGGCGTCTTCTCCAGAACGAGAACGCGCAGAACGACCGGACCCGGACCCGAGCGGCAGGCGGTCCGGTCGGCGGGGGCCGCGGCAAGCGACGCTGAAAGCCCGTCCGAGACTGTCGCCGTTTCACAGAAAGATCGCCCTCAGCGCTCTGGTCGCAAAGGGCGCGCCGAGCATCACATGGAGGCCTCCGACATCGACGGAGATGGGCGTGCCAGAGGATCGCAAAATCCCTCGCGGGCGCTCCGCCGGCGCGTTATCAGTGCGGCGCCGAGACGCATGTCCGGTGAAGAAGGGTTCACCGGACATGCTTCTCGGTTTTTTGATTTTTCCGCATTATCCCAGGCGAAGCGGATACGCTTTGCCTGGAAATGCTCTGAGATCCCACAGCGAGCCTGCCGATGACCGCTCTTCTCCACGTCGCCAAACTCAAGCGCCCGGGCGCCCTTGCCGAGAGGAATGGACGTTGATTCCTTGGGTGCACCTCGGAACCGCACCCGTCCCAGGCGGCGGCGAACTGCGTCTCATGCGGCGCGGCTCGGAATATTCCATCATGATCGGCGGCACCGAGCTGATGAACAGCCGCCTCAGCGGCTCGGAGGAGGCCCTGGCCACGATCGCGGCAGAGCGGATCGGCCCGCGCGGAGCTGCGCGCGTTCTGATCGGTGGCCTCGGCATGGGCTTCACGCTGCGTGCCGCGCTTGCGAACCTCGCGCCGGAGGCCAGCGTCACCGTCGCCGAACTCGTGCCGGGCGTCGTGGACTGGGCGCGGGGACCGATGGCCGATGTCTTCGGTGAAACGCTGACGGATCCCCGCGTCGCCATTGCCGTGGAAGATGTGGCAGAGACGATCGGCCGGGCACGCGGTGCCTACGACGCCATTCTCCTCGACGTCGACAACGGGCCGGGCGGCCTGACGCGAAGCGGCAATGATCGGCTCTATGGGCCGGCAGGCCTCGCCGTCTCCCTGCAGGCGCTGACGCCGGGCGGCATCCTCGGCATCTGGTCACAAGGGACAGACCCGGCCTTCACCGCGCGCCTTGGCCGCGCCGGCTTCCAAGTGGAGGAGATGCGCGTGAAAGCCGGACGCGGACGTGGAACAAAGCATGTCCTCTGGTTCGCCACGAAGGCAGACCGGCAGCCTGCGCCTCGTTCCCCGAAAATTCCCAAGCTAGGCGCTCCGAAAACCGGAGGCGCGTAACCAGCCGAGCCCTTTCGTGGCGTGATGATTGGGCTCGCGAAGGTGGCCAATCCGCTT